>JBILLU010000245.1:0-4706 GCA_044375915.1 Phycisphaerales bacterium | reverse complement strand
TCGATGGGCACGTTCGTCAAGACCGGCATTGTGATCGACATCGTCTCGGCGATCGCGATCGCCGCGCTGCTCTACTACGGCAACGGTGTGCTCTTCCAGCTGCCGGAGCTGGCGAAGTAGCTACTCGTCGCGCAGCTCGATGTGGCCGCGCATCCGGTCGCGGATCACGTCGAGCCGGATGCCTTCCTTCAGGTCCGCGGCGTCGATCAACCGCTGGAACTCCTCCGCGGTCTTCACCGGCTGCCCGTCCACCGCCACGATGATGTCCCCGCGGTCAAACCCGCTGGTCTGGGCCCGTCCCGCGGCGTCGACGCTCTGTACCATGATCCCGCTCACCCGCGCCAGCCGCAGTTGACGCCGCAGATTCGCATCCAGCGTGCGGACGATGCCGCCGAAGCGGCTGATGTACACCTCCGGCGCGGCGGCCGCTGCGGCGGCGATCTCCACCGGCACCGAAGTCGGCTTCTTGTCGCGCAGGATCTCGAACGTCGCCTTGCTGCCCGGAGGCGTCACCGCCATGGTCGCAACGAAACTGCTTCCCTTGGTGACGGCCCGCCCGTTGACCCGAAGGATGATGTCCTCCGGCTTGAGCCCCGCCTTCGCCGCGGGACTGTCGGGCACGACCTCGTCAACAAGGATGCCGCCCTCCTGGGCGACGCCCATCTGCCGCAGCCGCGCCGGTGTCACATCCGTGAAACTCACGCCCACCCAGCCGCGCTCGATCTTGCCGGTGCGGAGAATCGAGTCCATCACCCCGCGGGCGATGTGAACCGGAATCGCAAAGCCGATGCCCTCGCTGCCGCCAGCGCGCGTGGCGATGGCGGAGTTGATCCCGACCAGTTTTCCGTCGAGGTCCAGGAGCGGCCCGCCGGAGTTCCCGGGGTTGATCGCCGCGTCGGTCTGGATGAAGTCCTGAATCATGTCGCTGCTCGCCCCGGGCAGCCGCACGCCGGCGCGGCTCTTGGCCGAGACAATGCCGCTGGTCACCGTGTTCGTAAAGCCAAACGGCGAGCCGATCGCGACCACCCAGTCGCCGACCTCCAGCGTGTCGGCGTCGCCGAACGCGACGACCGGCAGCTTCTCGCCCGACTCCACGCCCACGAGTTGGATCACGGCCAGATCGGTCGCCGGGTCGCGCCCGCGCACGTTCGCCGCGAACTCGCGCCCGTCGTTGAGCTTGACCTTGATCGTCTCCGCCGGCTCCACGACGTGGTTGTTGGTCAGAATGATGCCCGAAGGATCGACCAGAACGCCCGAGCCGAATCCCACCGCCCGCTCGATCATCTTGTTCGACGGACGCATGAACCACCCGTCGGAGATCATCTCCGGCTCACGCCGCACCGCGGTGATGTGCACGACCGAGGGCTCCGTCGTCTTCGCCACGCGGTTGAACGCCCGCGAAAGGGAACGTGCCGACTGCATGTCCTGAGCGGTCACCGGTTCCGCGGCGACCGCAAGCGGCGCTGCCAGCCCCGAGAGGCCCACCAGCCCGATCGCGATGGAACGTGTCATGCGGTTCTTCATGGTGTTGATCGAGTTCATCGTGTGTATCCCGGCACTCTTCTTGGGAACCAGGCGCGACCCATTGTGACGTTTCGAGTGATGCCGCTACATCTAGCGCAGCGAGCCCTCGCGCAGTTCGCGCTACACGCCGTACTCCGCCCACGTGCTCGATGTTTCGCTCACCCGCACCCGCTCGACCCGCAGGCCCGCGGGCATGCGACACGAATACGCCGCACCCTGACGGTCCGTCAGCGCGTACATACGCCCCGTGGCGATCTCGGCCTGCAGATGGTCATAGATGCGCCGGGCCAGCACTTCCGTCGTCGGATCCTGGTCCTGAAATACCACCAAACGCTGGCCTTCCAAGGCCGGCATCATCGCATCGCGGCTGTTGATCGCCATGGCGTGATCGAAGGAGTTCACGAACTCCCCAACCGCCAGTTTCACCGCCTTGAAGTCGCACACCATGTCGTTGCCGTCCAGCTCGGCCGCCGCCAGGATCACCTCCACCCGGCGGCTGTGCCCGTGCGGAAAACGACACTTCCCGGGGTGCTTGCTCAGCATGTGCCCGGACTCGACTTCAAAGGCGACGCAGACGCGGTAGATCACGGACGATCGTATGGGACGGAAAGTGGGCAGTGGGGGCCTGCCATCGGGGGCGGGGCCTTCCAGGCCCCGCAAGCTCCAAAGCACCAGTGGGACCGGCCTCCGGCCGGTCTTCAAGCCTCCCTCAAGTCCCGCGCTTGTTCCCAAACAGCTGAATGTGCAGCCGCGGACAGAAGCGCCAGCCCCGACTGGTGCACGCCTCCACCAACCACCGCCGCGAGGCCAGCGTCTCCACGCTGACGCCCTCGGGCATCAGCAGCACATCCTCGTTTGTCCAGCCGTGCAGCTTTGCCAGCAGCGACTCGATCTCGTTCAGTTGCTCGAGCTCGGACACCACGAACTTCAACTGCCGTGACGGAAAGTCGCTGATCAGTTGCTGGAGCGATTCAAGGTTCAGCCGCCGCTCCTCGTGTCGGATTCGCCACACCCCGCCCGGATCACGCGGGTCCCCCTCTCGCGGCGTCGAGTTGCTCAGCTTCGGGCTGATGCTCATCAGATCGCACGCGAGCGCGTCCGGCCGACGCGCGATCGTTCCCGCCGTCTCGATCGTGACATGCATCCCCATCTCGCGCAGCCCGCGGCACAGCGGCTCCACGGCGTCGAACATCATCGGCTCACCGCCCGTCACCACCGCGTGCCGAACGGTGCGTTCAACGTTGCCCCGGGCCTCGGCGAGCACATCCTCAAGCCCGCGGCTCGTCACCTCCGGGCTCCAACTCGCGTACGGCGTGTCGCACCACGTGCAGCGAAGGTTGCAGCCGCTGAAGCGCACGAACCACGAGGGCACGCCCGCGAGCTTGCCCTCGCCCTGGATCGATGTGAAGGTTTCGGAGAGCGGGAGGGGCATCGGAAGAAGTGGCAGAGTGGCAAAGTGACGCAGTTGCACAGTTTGGGAAGGGCGGAGCGACGTCGGTGAAACTGTACGATCCCGAGCCACTCTGCCATCTCTACACATGGACAGATGAACACGTGACCGGTCGGTCACGCGTAGCGGGTCGGGTCTGCCACGCCCGCCTCCTCAAAGCCCCGCCGGCGAATCTGGCAGGAATCGCAGCGCCCGCACGCCAAGGGCCCGCCCGCGGCGTCCGTGCTCGGGTCGTAACAGCTCGTGGTCAACGCGTAGTCGACGCCGAGGCTCGCGCCCAGCCGGATGATCGCGGCCTTGGTCAGCTCGCTCAGCGGCGTCCGGACACGCAACCAAGGCTCGGCCGATTCGCTGCCCGCCTTGGTCCCCAGGTTTGCGGCCGCGGCAAAGGCGTCGATGAACGGGCGCCGGCAATCGGGATAGCCGGAATAGTCCACCGCGTTGGTGCCGACGTAGATGTCCCGTGCGAGGACCACCTCCGCCAGCCCCGCCGCGATCGCGAGAAACGTCAGGTTGCGAGCAGGCACATAGGTGATCGGCACCCCGTGCGAAATGGCGTCGTCGGAGCGGTCCTTGGGCACCTCGACATCGGCGGTCAGCGCGCTGCCGCCGATTGCGCGAAGGCTGATGGAAACCACGCGGTGCTCCGCCGCCCCGAGATGCCTGGAGACCAACGCCGCCGCCCCCAGTTCCACCCGGTGCCGCTGGCCGTAGTCGATCGCGAGCGTGACGCAGCGATGCCCGTCGCGTCGTGCGACAGCGAGGGCGGTGGCGGAATCAAGCCCGCCCGAGAGCAAAATGACGGCAGTCGAAGGCACGTTCAAGCGTATGCGAAAGTCGTGCCGTGTCACTCCCGGGCCATGGCGCCGATCTCGTCAATTTGCCTTTGGTCCCGAACCCGTGCGCTGGTAGCATGCACGCATGGACAAACGCGTCGAGAAGTTCATCGCGCCCTACCGCGTCGAGAGTGGCAAGAAGTTCCGCCTCAAGGACTTCAGCACCAGCGAGACGAACGGCTTCAACGACAAGGACCAGGCCGAGAAACTTCTCGAGCAGGGCGTGCGGTGGATGAGCGAGCAGCAGGAGATGCTCTACGCCCAGGATCGCTACAGCCTGCTCCTCATCTTTCAGGCCATGGACGCCGCCGGCAAGGACGGCACGATCAAGCACGTCATGAGCGGCGTCAACCCGCAGGGCGTCCATGTCTATTCCTTCAAGCAGCCCACCAGCGAGGAACTCGATCACGAGTTTCTCTGGCGCTTCGCCAAGCGCATGCCCGAACGCGGGAAGATCGGCATCTTCAACCGCAGTTACTACGAGGACGTGCTGGTGGTCCGTGTGCACCCCGAGTATCTGTCGCACGCGAAACTGCCGCCCGAGGCCATCGGGAAGAAGATCTGGGACCACCGCTACGAGAGCATCCGCGACTTCGAGAAGCACCACGCCCGTCAGGGCACCATCATCCGCAAGTTCTTTTTGCATGTCTCTCGCGACGAGCAACGCCGGCGACTGCTCTCACGCCTTGAAGAGAAGTCCAAGAACTGGAAGTTCGCCGCCGCCGATATCGCCGAGCGCGCCCACTGGGATGAATACCAGCGGGCCTATGAAGACGCCATCGCCGCCACCGCGACCAAGGACGCCCCGTGGTACGTCGTGCCCGCCGATCACAAATGGTTCACGCGGCTCATCGTCGCCGGCGTCATCGTCGACGCGCTCGCGAGCCTGCGACTGC
>JBILLU010000244.1:0-4723 GCA_044375915.1 Phycisphaerales bacterium | reverse complement strand
AGGAGTCCCACTGCGAGTTGTCGACCTGTCCGGGGAGCCACGGGGTGCCCTTGAAGGTCTCGCCGTACTGGGCGACGGCGGCGCGGACGCGTTGCAGTTCGCTGAGCAGGCGGTCGTTGACGGAGAGCTTCTTGGTCTCGGCGCCGATGCCGCGGGCGGCCTTGAACTGCTCGACCTTCTTGTGCTGTTCCTGCACGAAGAGCGGCGCTTCGGGCGCGGGCGGGGCCTGCTCGCCGCAGGATGCGAGGAGGACACAGGAACCGGCGAGAGCGAGCGTGAACGTGCGCATAAGGAAACTCCGGATCGACTCGATGAAGAATCGGCCGGGCGTTGCTCCGGGTCGAGCGTGAACCAGGTCGTTGTCAGCGCGGGCTGTCGGCGGCACCAGCGGTAGCGACGGAATGTGATTCTCGGACGCACGCTCATTGCGCCCGTACGCTTGCGGCATCCGACCGGAGCTCCGCGGCGATTGCCACGGAAAAATGGTCGATAGCAGGCGACGCGACCCCGCAGGAAGAAGCACGATGAGCGACCAAGCGGCGACACTTCGGACCAAGGCTTCGCCCAAATGGCTGGGCAAGCAGGTCGTCTTCATCCTGATCGTGGCAGGCTTTGCGCTGTGGGCGCTGGCGGACGCGGTGTGGATTTATCCCAAGCGCGGCTTGGAAGCCGCGGAGTACAAGAAACTTCAGTACTTGAAGATCGTGCTCGCCCCGGGCGTGATCGAGAAGGTGACGGTCGAAGACCCGCAGGAGGAGTTCGCGTCCCTGAGAAGCCGCGGCATGACCAATCTGTCGCCGGTGCAGAAGGCCCGACTTGAGTGGCTTGAGGCCCTCCGCAACGCGGGAATGATGACTGCCGATCGCACGCAGTTGCCGGCGGATGTGGCGCGCACGCAGATGGACGAACTGGACAAGCGGTTCGGCAAGTCCGCCCAGCCCAAGCCGCTGTCGCAGTTTGATATCCCGCTGCAGTGGGTGATCTTGGTTGTCTGCGGCGCAATCGCCGCCGTGATGGTGCTGGTGCTGATGAAGACTCTGGGCACCGTGTACCAGTGGAACCCGGCGACGCAGACGCTGACGCTTCCGAATGGGACCAGCATCAGCCCCGGCGACGTGGAGTTGTTCGATAAGCGCAAGTGGGACAAGTTCCTTATCTTCCTGAAGATCAAGGCGGGCTCGCACGCGCTGGCGGGGTCAGAGGTGAAGTTGGACCTCCTGCGGTATGTGCCGCTGGAGGACTGGGTGCTGGAGATGGAGAAGACAGCCTTCCCGCCGGCGGAGGTGCCGCCGGGCGAAGCGAGCCCTTCGGCGATGCTGATGACGCAGCCGGGCTCCAGTCCGGGCTCCAATCCGGGCTGACTTCCGGGTGAGCCTCTCGCGTGGGCGGGAGGTCGAGTGCGATCGTGCTCGCGAGTGCAAACCGGGCGTCGGGGCGGCCTCTCGCTGGCGCGAGAGGCTTTAGGTGCTTGGGCAAACCTATAGTGCATCCGCTCGCACTCTTTGAACGGACACACCGCGCATGGGCATTGAATCAGCACTTCCGAATGACTGGGTCCTGACCACGCAGCTCAAGCGGGTGATCAACTGGTCACGCCGCAACAGCATGTGGCCGATGCCCTTCGCCACCGCGTGCTGCGGGATTGAGTTGATGGCGACGGCGTCGAGCCGGTACGACGTGGCACGCTTCGGCATGGAGCGAATGGGCTTCTCGCCCCGCCAGGCCGACCTGATGATCGTCGCCGGACGCATCGGTGTGAAGATGCTGCCGGTGTTGCAGCGGATCTACATGCAGATGACCGAGCCCAAGTGGGTGATCAGCATGGGCGCGTGCGCTTCGACCGGCGGCGTGTTTGATACGTACGCGACGGTGCAGGGCTGCGATCAGTTCATCCCGGTGGATGTGTATGTGCCGGGCTGTCCGCCGCGGCCGGAGCAGTTGCTCGAAGGGATCATGGCGATCCAGAAGATCATCGATCAGGACGGGATTCCGCCGATCGATGGCAGCGGGCGTCGCGCGCCGCTGGGGATCGTGGTGCAGCCGAGCCACCAGATGAAGCCGCAGCCTGTGGGGCTGACGATTTCCTGAATCTTGCTGAGCGCGGCGTGTGGAGCGGGTGTTGAGTCATTGGAATGGGATGGCGATCTCTCGCTTTGTCGCGAGGGATTGTGGCCATTTGTGCGAACGGCGTGCGAATCGGGGTTTATCTGCCGCGGGGATGGGGAAGGATCGTGCGCTGGAACCCGAAGCGGGCGCTTGCGTCCGGGAGGGTGTCATGAGAACGCGGCTTGTTGGCTTGGTCGTGGCGGCGATGCCGCCGGTTGGCTCGGCGGTGGCGCAGCCGACGTTGACGTGGGATTCGCGGGAGGTGTGGGGGCAGATCTGGGGGACATCTACAGATCGAACGCCACGCACGGCGTTTGGGCCGTGGATGGACAACGCGTTGCTGGAGAGCGGCGGGCCGGGCGTGCCGTACGCGGCGACGGCGGCGTATCAGGAGTCGGTGATCACGCCGATGGGGTTTGGATGTCTGGCGGATCCGATCTTGGCGACAGCCCTGCGGGGGGCGCGGCCGACGAGCGCCGGGGACAACTTCGGGTTCTTTTTCTTTCCGAGCTCGGGGCTGCGGCTGGTGATGCGGGCGGAGTTGCATGGCGCGACGGCGAGCCTGAGCCGCAACATGGAGCCGTTCTGGAGCGCGACGCAGAGCGTGTTGCTGGATGAGGTGTTGCCCGCGGGGTATTACGAGTTGAGCGTCGGGGCGGTGGTGCAGTCCAACGCGTCGGCGGCGTTCCGGGTGCTTGGTCGGTTCGTCCCGGCGGGGAGTTGCTTGTGCGACCTGAACGCCGATGGGTTGGTGGATGACGCGGACTTTGCGATCTTCGTGGACCAGTATGCGACAGCGATCTGCGCGTTCCTGAACCCGGCGCCGGTGCCGCCGTGCGCGGCGGATTTCACGTTCGACTTCGTGGTGGACGACGACGACTTTGTGGTCTTCGCCTCCGCGTACGACGCGCTGCTGTGCCAGTGACCGATGCACTGCGGCGGCCTGCCGGGGCCGCCGGGGCCTGCGGGAAGCAGTGAATCTCGCGGAGAATTACGGCATCTAAAGTGCGTCCCGCCACGGACGGTCCGGGGCGGGTAGCATTCGGTGGTTTCTGTTGTCGTCCCCGGGACGCACGCCGGGAGGTTCTCTCCCGTCTTATCAAACGGTTCAGAGCATTACGGAGCAACACATGGCCGGAGCGAACATCCAGACCTTTACCGACGCGAACTTTGACGCCGAGGTGCTCAAGAGCAACGTCCCGGTGCTGGTGGACTTCTGGGCCGAGTGGTGCATGCCGTGCCGCATGCTGACGCCGACGATCGAGGCTCTGGGCGAGCAGTTCGCGGGCAAGGCCAAGATCGGCAAGGTGGACACGGACGCGAACCGCAAGATCTCGGTGCAGTTCGGGATCACTGCAATCCCGACCGTGATCCTGTTCAAGGACGGGCAGATCGCCAAGAAGTTCGTGGGCCTGACCCGCAAGGAAGACCTGGCCGCCGCGATCACGCAGTTGACGGCCGGCGCGCCGGCTTGAATTCCGGCCTCAGTGCCGGTTTGTTGTCCGCTTCGCTGATACCTCCCCATGGCACAGACGACCATCGCCGAGAAGACGCAGAGTTCTGACAGCCTCCGCACCCGCACGCTGCGCTGCGGCGTGGTGGGCGTGGGACGCATGGGCCAGCACCACGCGCGGGTGTACTCCAAGCTTGCGGGCTGTCAGCTCGTTGGCGTGGTCGATGCCAACGTGGCGCGGCGGACCGAGATCTCGGACAAGTTCGAGACCAAGGGCTTCGGCACGGTCGAGGAGTTGATCAAGGCCGGGGTGGACGCGGTGAGCATCGCGGTGCCCACGACGCGGCACCGCGAGATGGCCGAGCCGCTGCTGAAGGCGGGCGTGGCGTGCCTGATCGAAAAGCCTTTGGCGCAGGATGTCGAGCACGCGCGGGCGATCAAGGAATTGTCCGAGCAGACCGGCACCATGCTGATGGTGGGACACATCGAGCGGTTCAACCCGATCATGCGGGCGATGCAGAACGCGACCAATCGTGGAAGCGGCGGGCAGGACGTGGTGCCGCGGTTCATCGAGGTGCACCGTGTGAGCCCGATGACGTTTCGCAGCGTCGATGTTGGCGTCGTGATGGACATGATGATCCACGACCTGGACGTGGTGCTGATGCTGATGGGCGGGCAGGAGCCCGACGACGTGCAGGCCGCGGGCGTTGCGGTGATCACCGATCACGAGGACGTGTGCAACGCGCGACTGACGTGGCGGCGGCCCTCGGGGACGTGCGTGGCGAACATTACGGCGAGCCGTCTGGCGCTCAAGACCGAACGGGTGACGCGGATTACGGGCGAGAACGCGTACATCAAGATCGATTACGGCGCGAAGACGGGGATCATGATCCGTCGGATCGCCAATGAGCCGCAGATGCGCGAGATGCGGGAGCAGATCCGGACGGGTGCGGACCTGACGAGCCTGAAATGGGGCGAGCTGGTCAATATCGATCAGTTGAAGGTCGACGACGCCGAGCCGATCGTGGCGGAAATCGAGGAGTTTTTGGGGGCGCTGCGGGACGGGCGGCGGCCTGCGATCGACGCCGAGGCGGGGTTCGCAAACGTGCGGACGGCCCAGCGGATTGTGGACGCCATCAAGCGGACAATGCAGTGATGTGGGCG
>JBILLU010000243.1:0-4725 GCA_044375915.1 Phycisphaerales bacterium | reverse complement strand
AGTGAGGATGAGCACCTTGCGGCGGTCAAACGAGTCGATGACGTAGCCCGCGGGGAGCGCCATCGCGACCACGGGGAGGGCGCGGGCGAGGCCGATGAAGCCGAGGGCGAGTGCCGCACCGTCGGGGCCGAAGAACCCCTCGGCCTTGGCCCGCTCGTAGATCTCCCAGGCGAGGCCCATGCCCATCATCTGAAGACCGACGGCGGAGGCGAGAAAGCCGAAGGCGAAGAGGCGGTAGTTGCCGAAGCGCATCGCGGCGAAGGGGTCGTTCTTCGGCGCTGGAGATGGGGAAGCGGGTTGGGACATCGGGGCGGCGCGGGGAGTGGGGGGCCGCTGGCGATCCTATGGGCGAAACAACCGCGAGTTGCAGCGCGGGTGCAGTCTTGCGAATGGAAGCTCATTCACGAGCTGCGGTGTCCATTACTCGCGGCGCTCTTCACGTAGAGGCTTGACATCTTGGGGGACCTGATCCGGTGGGCAATCGATCCATTCCGCGTCGAACATGCCGCGGTAGCCGAAGAGCGGACCCCAGATCGAGTTGTTGACAATGACCTCGATTCCAAAGCGTCCGGCGCGGTCGTCGAACCACTCGTGCACGTCGGCGACCCCAGAGAAGAAGCGCGGGAATCGGAATCCGATCAGGCCTTCGTAGAAGCGTTGTTCGCCGGAGCGGATACGCATGCCGCCCTGCGGGCTGGCCGACATTTCGAGATCGACCGCGAGGTGCTGATGCGTGCCGAGGTAGTCCACGATTCGCTTGCGGGACTCGCTGTAGATCATGGTCGCATCGAAGCGACGGCCCGGTCCGATCTGAAAGTCGCGCGTCCAGGTGACGGTCTCGCGACCGAAGGAGTCTGTGTAGGCGTAGTTGCGGATCGTGAAGGGGACGTCGCGCCCGTTGTCAGGGAACATGATCCGTCGCCATGTGCCAACGTAGAGAAATGGCAGCGTGTAGAACGCTCCGTGCCAGACACGTTCCATGAGTCCGCGCCCGATCGAGGCCTTGGCGTCCTTGGATGAGAAGCCGAACCGCTTCTGGATCATCGGGTGCAGCTTCTGGAACTCGGTGCCCATCGCGATCTCGTAGATCGATCTCACGGCTGCGCTCCTTTCATGGTGCGCTTGCAGTTGCGGGCGCTGGGTAGGTTCCGGTGCGAGATCCAGCCGATCGCGCAGAGCGCCAACATGCACGCGGTCAGTGTGGCGGGGTTGAAGGCCTCGGTGAACAAGCCCGGGGTAGACACGAGTGCCGGCGCCGTGACGGCTATCAGTGCGGCGGCGCTCGCGGCGTACGCCCATCGCGAGCGCCAGAGCAGCATCATGAATCCGAGCGCGATCTCGACGCCCGCGGCGGCGGTGACGAGGTGCGGGGCCCAAGTGGCCAGACGGGGCAATGCGGCGGCGGCTAGTTCGATCTCACGCGGGTCGCGGTCGATCAGCTTTGGCACCGCTCCCTGATAGATCCAGGCAAAGGCAAGAGAGACTTTCGAAACAGCGTCGATCAGGGCGCGGGTCGCGGACAACGTCGGATCGATGCCGCGTTCGATCCAGAGGCGGAGACGATCGAAGCTCCAGGCGGTGGCCCAGCCGAAGAGCGGGCGGAACACGATCCGGTCGAGCCAGCGGCCGATCGGTCCCCAGCGGGTCTCGTAGTCATAGAGCGTGAGAAAGGTCGTGTGGCCATCGCCGCGGTCGATGTACTTCCAGTAGCCCGATCCGCGAAGGATGAGCGACTTCGGATCGTCGGACCAGAACTTCAGCGCCGAGGAAGCCTTCCCATCGACGGCGTGCTCGCCGACGGTTTCGCCGCCGCCCGCGATCCGCAGACCGAAGCCGATGCGCGTCTCGTACACAAAGCGCTGCGGCTCGTCGGCTACTCGCGGGAGATAGCGGATGCTCGTGAAACGCAGGTCCCAGCGTTCGTGCAACTCGGGAGTCTGGGTCTTGCTCCAGAGCGCATCGATGGGTGCACGGATATCGATCTCGACGTAGATCGGACGCGCCATCGCGTGCTCCCCTTTGCTGGATCGGGCACGGGCCCGACGCCTTGTCAGAGAACGGACTTCCAGCTCTTCCCGTCGCGCTGCACGCGCCGGTACAGCGTGTCGCGCTCGATCGGCTTGAAGCCTGCTTCGCGGATCGCCTTCTGCAGGGTCCAGACGTTGACTTCCTGGTGCGTGAGCGTGTTGTCGCCGGCGGAGCCTTGGCCGCTGCCGTGGTTGACTTTGGTGATGTCGTACCAGACGACGGTGCCGTCGATGTCGTCGGCGCCGGACTGGAGCATGAGCTGGGCCATGGGAAGCGTCTGCATGATCCAGAAGGCTTTGACGTGGGGGAAGTTGTCGAGCATCAGGCGGGCGATGGCGAGGGTGCGGAGGTTCTCGAGGCCGGCGGGGCCGGGGAGGTGTTCGAGCTCGCTGCCGTCGGGGAAGAAGGGGAGGGGGATGATGGTTTGGAAGTAGCCGTGGGGAAGAGACGGAGAGACGGAGAGACGAAGAGACGGAGTGTCGGAGAAGGCGACGTGTTCGGGGAGCGGGGTGTTGGGGCGGGTGAGCGTGATGACAGGCACGTCGGCGCCTTCGTCGCCGGAGTAGCCGAGGTGGCCGGTCTCGTTCGCCGCGTTCTTGTCATTCGCTGTGCCACTTTGCCACTGTGCCACTACGCCACTTCCCGCGTACCCCATCCTCGCCAGCGCCCGATCCTGTGCCCGTCGCAGCATGTCCATGTGGACGAGGCGGTCGTGGCGTTGTTCGATGTGGCCGTAGAGGATGGTGGCGTTGGTGTTGAGGCCGAGCTCGTGGGCTTCGCGGTGGACGTCGAGCCAGACGTCGGAGCGGATTTTGCCTTTGTAGGCCTCGTCGTGGACGCGGTCGTCGAAGACTTCGGCGCCGCCGCCGGGGAGGGAGCCGAGGCCGGCTTCTTTGAGTTTCGTCAGAACGTGGCGGATGCCCGCGGCACGGTCGTCGGCCTTGTAGACCTTGGCGATCTTGGCGAGGTGGACGATCTCGACGGCGGTGAACGCCTTCACGTGCAATTCGCTGCCGAGGCTGCGGGCGGTGTCGCGGATGGTGCTGACGAGGTCGGTGTAGTAGGAGAAGGGCAGGTAGGGGTGCAGGCCGCCGACGGAGTGCATCTCGGTCGCGCCGGCTTCGACGGCTTTGCGGACCTCGTCCTTCACGTACTCCATGTCGCGCGTGTACGCACCGGGTTCGTCCTTCTTGCGGTAGAACTCGCAGAACTTGCAGGAGAGGGCGCAGATGTTGGAGTAATTCAGGTGGCGGTTGATGTTGAAGTACGCGCTGTCGCCGTGCAGGCGGCGGCGGACCAAGTCGGCGAGTTCGCAGACGGTCCAGATGTCGGGTGTGGTGAAGAGCAAGTCGCCGTCGGCGAGGGAGAGGCGTTCGCCCGCGAGGACCTTGGCCCGGATGGGCTCGAGCGCGGGGTCGGCGGCGACGGGGGTTGGGTGGGCGTCAAAGGGCGGGGCGGAATGACGGGCGATCGCAGCGGTCATGATGAAGGATATCCGCGCTGCGGCCAACTTTCAAGATATATTGAAAGATCGAAAACAGCCTGATTTGATGCGGTCGAACGTCGGTTTTGGCTACTTGAGCAGGAAGACTTTGACGAGGATGTCGCCAATGCCGATCAGTGCCGCGCCTGCGATGAGGCCGGCGCAGATGGGCTCGTGCGATTCGATCCAGATCTTGTGGCCGTTGCTTTCCTTGCGGGCGTGGTAGAGCTTGTGCATGAGCCAGAAGAACGCGGCGCCGGCGAACATGGCGAGCGTGGAGTCGGGCGGGACGACGACGCCCAGGCCGATGGCGAGCGGGCTGAGTGGGAACTTGCCTCGGCTGGCGATGCGGGCGACCTCGAAGACGAGGCCGACAACGGCGGCGATCACCATCGACCAGATGATCGACGTGGTGAGCAGCGAGCCCTGGCCGCCGTCGCCGAAGATGCTGGTGACGAGATCCGAGACGCCCTTCCACTGCACGGCGGAGGGGAAGGCGAACTGCTCGGTGACCATCTTGTTCTGCACGTTGTCGCCGGGCTTGTAGTCGGAGAGGAAGAGGGCGTAGAAGAGCGGCGTGCTGGCGAGGGCACCGGCGATGACGCCGATGCAGTGGCCCCATGCCTGCTGGCGGGGCTTGGCGCCGAGCATGTAGCCGGGCTTGATGTTGCTGGCGTTGCTGGCGACCTCAACGCACATGACGCCGGTCATGAGGTTCGTGGGCGGGTGCTTGGGATCGAGCGCGCCGTAGGTGAACTGGGGGATCTTGGAGAGTGAGCCGGTGGGGGTGGTGCCGGTGAGCGCGGTGCTGCTGGCGGCGATGAGGGTGAGGATGATGATCATCGGGATCGCGGTGGCGCCGAAGACCCATGAGACGCCGAACCAGTCGTGGGCCATCCAGACGCCGATGGCGCCGACGATGGGGATGCCGACGAACGAGATCCAAAGCGGAAGTTCGATGTGGCCGAGGACGTCCTTGCCGGTGTCCTTCTTGCCCGTCAGGCCTTTAAAGGCTTCGATGAAGACCTGGGGCTTGGCGAAGAGCGCCGTCAGCGAGGCGACGACCATGATGACGATGCCCCACCAAAGGGCCCAGGTGTTGAGGATGTGGGCGCGGCCGAAGACGGCGGTGCCGGCCTCGATGGAACCGGAGCGGGGCTTGATCTCGCCGTAGGAGATCATGATGGGCACGATGATCGCGAAGTTGAGCAGCA
>JBILLU010000063.1:0-16175 GCA_044375915.1 Phycisphaerales bacterium | reverse complement strand
GCCCAAGACGTGGCGACGGTTCTGCATGCGAGTGCTCCCGAGGCTGGAGCTCCAGCCCGTCCGACCCGCGGGAAAGGGGCACACCGACCCTCATCCCCGTCGCACTTCTTGACAACTTTGGACCCCCAACTCGCATCCGGCGGAGATCAGAGGTCGGTCAAGGGCAGGTCAGGGCGTCGTACGCTCGGGCAAACAGCACAAAGTCCGCATCGTCCACCACGGCGTCACGGTTCAGATCGCTCGGGCATCCAACTGGCATCGCACTCTCGGAGCACAGCAAGATCTCATAGGCGCGGGCGAACTCGACAAAGTCGGCATCGTCCACGAGCCAATCACCATTCAGGTCCGCCGGGCAGGGGTTGGCGAACGCCGACCACGACGAGAGCGCTTCACCCAGGAAATCGAACATGGCGAGGTTTTCCCAGGGCGAGGGGAGCCCGGGAAAGGCGCCGTATTCGGGTGCCCAGTAGCACCAGCCGACGCCGCCCGACGTGGATCGCATCACGCCATGGACAGCGTTCAAGAACGCGGCCTGCCCCGCCGGAGTTGCCGGAAACCCGGGCAGCAACTGCGCCGGCAGGCCGACGAAGTTCTGCTGGTTGTCGGCCCACGCGAGCGTCCAGGGATACGCCGTCTCCGCAACGAACACGGGCTTGGAGTATCGGGCGGCGGTGTCGGCGATGTTCGCTTCGAAGGAAGTAAACGAACCGTGCCACCACGGGTAGTACGAGAGCCCGATCATGTCGAACGACACGCCGAACGACATCGCCCGATCAAAGAACTGGCGTGTGGTCGCGTTGTCGCCACCGCGATCGATGTGCAGCATGATGCGGACGGAGTGCGTCCCCGCACCGAGCCGCGCTCCCCCCGCGCCGGCGTTGAGCAGAGTCGCCAGACTGGTCCAGTTCCCGTCGTTCCAGGCAGAAACCCTGCCCTCGTTCCAGAGCATGCCCGCCGTGATCTCGTTGCCGATCTGGACGATGTCCGGCGGAGTCCCCTGAGCGACCAACGCAGCAACTGTGTTTCGGGTGAACGACTGCACCGCCAGCGTGAGTTGCGGGAAGCTCAGGCTCGCCCAAGCAGCGGGCTTGGTCTGCTGCCCCGGATCTGCCCACGAATCTGAGTAGTGGAAGTCGACGATGAGCTTCATGCCCGCGGAGTGGATACGCCGAGCCATCGCGAGGGTGTCATCAACGTCACAGAATCCCGACGACGGGGCGTTCCACACCCGCAGCCTTACCGCGTTGACGCCCCGGGAAGCGAAGTAGGAGATCGGATCGACAACGACGCCGTCGCTCCGGAAGGCGGCGCCGAGGGACTCGAGCTGAGGCACAAAGGACGCGTCGACGGCGCGGATGTCCTCGCCCGCGTGCGCGAGTGGACCCGAGACCCCCACCGCCGCGAGCGCCGCGATCGCGCCGATGGTCGCGCGATCGCGGCGAGGATGTCCTGCTCTCAGTCGTCTCACGACGGTGCTCGCTGGAGACTCAGAGCGCTTCAACGCTTTCACGGGCAGAGCAGCGCGTTGTACGCGTCGGCGAAGATCACGAAGTCCGAGTCATCGACGAAGCCGTCGCCGTTGAAGTCCGCCGGGCAGTTGGCGGGCATCGACGGATCGGTGCAGTCGAGCAGGTTGTAGGCGTTCGCGAAGACCACGAAGTCACTGTCCTCGACGATGGTGTCGCCGTTGAGGTCACACGGGCAGCCGGTGACGACGGTGTAGGTGGTGGTGTCGCCGACGCCGGTCTCGACCGCGTTGGTGATGAAGACCTGGAACGCGCCGGGGCCGGAGTAGGTGTACGCGGTGGGCACGCCGTTGCGGTAGACCCCCACCACCGTTTCGGCGCTGGGGACGCGGATCACGGTGTTGAAGGTGATCGCGCCGCCGGAGTTGTTGGTGACTCTCTGCGAGTACCGCTTGGTCGCGGCGTTCTCGCTGATGGTCAGGTCCACGCTCTTGGAGCCCAGCTCCAGGTTCTTGTAGGTGATGGTCGGCCAGGCGGTCGGCAGCTTGGGACGGACCTTGATGGTGTTGGTGCCGGCGTTGGGCTCGTAGCCGAGGAACATGAAGAGCGAGTCCACGAAGAACGACATGCTCTCCCACGCGTTGGGCCACGCGGTCTGCAGCACGAAATCGTTCTGACCCGGGTAGAGCAGCGAACCGGGCAAGCCGGCGTTCACGAACTTCGGTGCGACCTGCTCGGCGCCGAAGCCCACCGGGCCGAGCCGATCGACCAGGAGGTCGAGCCGATACTTGTGGTTGTCGATGTCGCCCTTGCCGGCGATGTAGTCCTGGCGCATGGCGTAGTAGCAGCCGTACCACATCGTCGTGAGGTACCAAGGCCCGCCGCCCCAGGGCTGGCCGCCGCCCCAGTAGCCGTCGCCCCAGTAGCGATCGACGAGGTCGGTCCAGCCGTACTGATCGTTGGGGAAACCACCAAAGCGGATGAGCGGGTGGTTGTTGCCGAAGCGATCGGTGGCGACGCCGTTGATGCGGTCGACGACCTTGGTCGCGCGGCTGTCGATCGGGACGTGGGTCTCGAAGGGATACACGATGCCGAGCTGCGAAGCGTCCGTGTTCTCGCCGTTCCAGTCAAGGCGAGCGTTGAGTCCGCCCTGAATCGTGTCGGCGAGGCCGTTGAAGTACGACGCATCGCCGGGGCGGCCGAGGCGGTTGGCGATGTTGGAGGCATCGCGCAGGCCGCGGATCACGTTGGCGTTGCTGAAGATGAACGTGTCGTAGCTATCTTCCCAGAGGTTGTTGGAATAGACAAGGTTGAAGGCCTCCTCGTAGCGCAGGCGCGAGTCGCTCGAGTCGGTGGTCATCGCCTTCACGGCGTCCCAGATCGCCGCGTAGTGCGAGTTCAGGTAAGCGTCGTTGCCCTGCATCTTGTAGTGCCACCAGAGGGCCCACGGGTAGACCGCCGTGCCGTCGATCTGCGGCGCGCCCCAGACCGTGTAGCCGTCGGTGCTGTACTTCTGCTTCCAGAAGCCCTTATAAGGCTGGCCGGTGATCGGGTTGTTGCCGAAGCCGGGCTCGACGTCGCGGTAGCAGACATCGCGCATCCAGCGCATCGCGTTCTCGGCCTCGGCGATATGGCCGGCGCGGAGCAGCGTCACCGCCGCCCACATCGCATCCCGCGGCCAGGCGTAGAGGTACGCGCCGTTGTGATAGCCCGCAACGATCGCCCCGGTCTCCGTGCTCTGGTGCAGCGCCGTGGCGAGCAGGCCGCGACGCATGAGGGTGTCGTAGCGATCGTCGGGGAAGTCGATGGTGGTGCCGCTGTTGAGCCAGTTCACCCAGTAGGTGTCGGTGGCGCTCAGGACCGTGCCCATGTTGTTGGCATAGAACCAGTCGACGACATTGGCGGCCTTGAAGTTGTACGTGGCGCTCGCGCCGGCGAAGCGATCGTCGACGCCGACCATCATGAGATCGACGGTCACGGGCGTGCCGACAGGCAGGCTGACCCGCATCGCCATCCAGCCCTGGCCGTTGTCGGCCGAGGTGTCGCGCCAGAAGTCGGTGGCGGTCTGCACCAGCGTGCCGCCGGCGTTCACCTGCTTCATCGCGCTGGCGAGGTAGAGGCTGATGTTCTTGTCAAAGCCGGGGAAGGTGGTCGGGTTGTACTCGTTGGGGCTGGAGAAGCCAATGCCGGTGCCGGTGACGTTTCGGAAGGTGTTGTCGTACGCGACCATCGCCTTGCGGGTGTTGTCGACGAACATCGCGTCGTAGTTGTCGCCGCCGTTGAGCGCGGGGTCGACGTAGTAATAGAGATTGACGTCCTGAGCGCTGCCGGTGTTGTTGGTCAGAGTGAGGCGCTTGACGTAGATGTGGCGCTGGGCGTTGCCGCCGTTGTCGTTGGGGAAGGTGATGCCGATGGGTGCGAAGTCAAACTGCTGCAGCGCGATGTTGTTGCCACCGGCCGTGAGCGTCTGGCTGGTGATCACCGTGTTGGAGGTCGGGTTGTAGGCCTGAGCGACGCTCGTGAACGAGTTGCTGCCAGCCGGATTGCTGAGCCAGTGGGTGAGGCCTGTGGAGACAGGGCGGATGCCGACCATCGCCTGGTTGACGTGCATCTGGCCGCGCCAGCCGCTGGGGAGCATCGGCGGGAAGGTGTCGTTGCCGCCGACGTAACCCTCGTTGCGGGTGCCGACGCCCTGCACGCCGCCGGTGGTCGGGAACATGATGTCGTAGAGCGTGCCGTTCTGGTCGATCATGCCGGCGACGTAGCCGTTGCCGAACATGGCCTCTTCCTTCCAGAACGAGACCGGCGGGTAGCCGGCGCTCGGGCTGGGCTGACCGGCGCCCGCGCCGGGCCAGGCGATCTTGTTCGCGAAGGTGTACGAGTTGCCGCCGTTGGCGAAGACCTCGCCGCCTACGAAGGGCTTCCAGGCGCTGACCTTGTACTTGATGGTCTGGTTGAAGTTCCGCGAGCCAGCGGGGAGCGTGGCCTTCCACCAATCGCGGGTGCCGCCGGAGTTCTCGTTGCGGAGGAACGAGATGGAGCCGAGGTCGTTGCGCAGCACCTGAGTCGTGCCGCTGCCGGTACCGAACGAGCCCGAGGGCTCGCTGCCGTCGGTGGTGTAATAGATCGCGACCCGGTCGTAGGTGAACTGGAACGAGACGCGGACGTAGAGGTCGACCGTCTCACCCTCACGCGGCACATCGGGCTCGCGCTGGGTCACGCCGCTCACTTCGCCGAACGTCTGCGCGTTGAACGTGTGCTCGACGCTGCTGGGCTGTGCGAGCGAGAAAGCCGACAGAGAAAACGCCGCTCCGAACGCCGCGGCTCGGTACCAGCTCCGGATCACCATGACCACGCTCCTGCAGGTTCGACGCCCTCGAATCGCGTGGCACCGACTGGCCGAAGCACAGGCGGGCACGCCGAAATCCTTGGCGGGCGAACAAAAACCGATCTGACTGGACAATCCCCGTGTCCCCGCCCTCCATCCAAATATCGCCGCCAAGTACGTGGGCGTCAATGCCATCCCGGGATACCGCCGCGAGATCGGCGAGAAAACTGTGCCCTGCTCGCCCCGCCCCTCGGTTTCCCGGGTAACCGTCAAGCCGCACTCGTTCCCAAAGTCCGATAGACTTTGCGTGGGCGGCAGCGCCAGCGCCGTCCATGTCACCCCCCAAATGGAAGCCATCTGCATGTCCACCCTCGCGGCTCGTCCCCTTGTTTCTCTTGTCCGCCGCCTCACGCTCGGTGCCGGCGTCGCGCTGACCGCATTGCTCGGCGCGTGCGACAACAGCTCGAACGCCAACGCCAACAAGGCCGCGAATCCCGCACCCTCCGCCGCGAACGCGCCTGCAGCGGCCGCGCCCGCCGCCGACGAGATCCTCATCGGCCACTACGGCTCGCTCACCGGCGCGGAAGCGACCTTCGGCCGCTCCACCGACAACGGCATCAAGCTCGCGGTCGAGGAGATCAACGCCTCGGGAGGCGTGAACATCGGCGGCACATCCCGCAAGATCAAGGTCATCTCCGAGGACACCGAGGGCAAGCCCGAGAAGGCCGGCACCGTGGTGACCAAACTCATCACCAGCGACAAGGTCGTCTGCGTGCTGGGAGAAGTTGCCTCAAGCGTCACGCTCGCAGGCGCGCCCGTCGCTCAGCAGTTCGGCGTGCCCATGATCACGCCCAGCAGCACCAACCCGCAGGTGACGGCCGTCGGCGACATGATCTCCCGCGTCTGCTTCATCGATCCCTTCCAGGGCTACGCCTGCGCCAAGTTCGCATTCAGCGACCTCAAGGTGAAGAAGGCCGCAATCCTCTTCGACCAAGCCGCGGCGTACTCCGTCGGGCTCAAGGACGAGTTCGAGAAGAACTTCAAGCAGATGGGCGGCGAGGTCGTCGCTGTCGAGGCCTACACCAAGGGCGAGAGCAACTTCAACCCGCTGCTCACCAAGATCCGCGAGAAGAACGCCGAGATTCTCTTCATCCCCGGCTACTACACCGACGTTGCGAACATCGCCATCCAGGCCCGCAAGCTCGGCATGACCATGCCGCTGCTCGGCGGCGACGGCTGGGACTCCGCCGACCTCGCCAAGAACGGCGGCGCCGCGATCGAGGGTTCGTTCTACTCCAACCACTACGCCGCCGATCAGCCCACCGAAGAGATCCAGACCTTCGTCAAGAAGTACAAGGAGAAGTTCGGTGAGACCCCCGACGGCCTCGCGGCTCTCGGCTACGACGCGGCCCGTATCTTTGCCGACGCGACCACTCGCGCCGGCAGCACCGATGGTGCCAAGCTCGCGGCCGCGATCGCCAGCACCAAGGGTTTCAAGGGCGTCACCGGCGCGATCACGATCAACGAGAAGCGTGACGCAGTGAAGCCCGCCGTCATCGTCGAGATGAAGGGCGGGAAGCCGGTCTTCCGAGCTCGCGTCGAGCCGTAACGCAGGCGGCATGCGATGGCACGTGACATCCCGATGAGTGGAACACCAGCACGCGGCATGAAACTGCCGCGTGTTCTTTTCTTTCCTGAACCGCAAGCTTGCCCAACGCCGAACTGGCTGTAATCTGTTCGTATCACACGCCGCGCTGCCTCCTGTCGGCCCTTGAGCCGATAACGCGTCGAGCGTGCCGGAGGCCTTGCTCATGAAGATCCGCCGCTCTGCCGCACTGCTCGGGGCACTTGTGTTCGGTGGCATCGCTTCGGCCCAGACGGTCGTGCCCGCCGGTGCTGGCAGCTACTACGCCTCCGTCCCCGCGGGTCAGGAAGTTCCCTCGAACTCCGACGGTGCCGCCGTCTCGCCCCGCGTGGTCCCCGGATTCACCGGCCCCGTTCAGACCAACGAGTGGTGGTCGAGCCTGATCTACCCGCGGTACGCCGGCAACAGCCTCGGCCAGCCCATGCAGCCCCATCCGCTCGCCGCCCAGGCCGCGAGCGACGGCGTCCGCATCGGCTATGTCGCCTCGCCCACGCTGCGAGACACCGGGTACGGCTACCTCTTCACCGACTCCAAGCAGGCCCTCACCATCGGCGTGCAGGGGCTGAACGCGACCGAGGTCCGCGTCGTCAGCGCCAGCGACTGGACCGTCACCGCTCGCCTCGCTGACGCCTCACGCTCCATCGATTTCACCCTCGGCCACGGGCTGCCCATCGTCTACGCCACGGTCTCCGGCGGCAACGCCCGCGTCGGCTTCCGGAGCGCCGCGGGCACCGCGTCGGTCTTCTCGAATCAGGGCAACATCATCGGCGTCACCATCGGCGGCCAGGCGTATGCCCTCTGCGCGCCAGCTGGCTCGACGTGGAGCGTCACGTCAACGCAAGCGACGTCGTCGCTCGCTGGCAAGAACTACTTCTCCGTCGCGCTGTTGCCCGCGGCCACCACCGCCGCAGTCAACCTCGCCGCGGCGCACGCCTTCGTCTTCGTCACCGGCGGCACCGTCTCGTGGGAGTACAAGCCCCAGCCATCCACCATCGACGCCACCTTCAACTTCCAGACGCAGGTGAAGGAAGGCACCGAAACCCGCCCGCTCGTCGCGCTCTACCGCCACCAGTGGCTCAACAGCACGCAAGCCACCGAGACCGGCACCTTCGCCACCTCCCGCGGCCAGATGAAGCTCGCTCGCGCCAACGCGTTCACAGTCTCCTATCCCTACCGCGGCATCCTGCCCGAGCTGCCGTCATCCACGGGCGTGGATCAGACGACGCTTTACAACCTCGTCAACCAGGCGTACCAAGAGTCCAACCTCAACGGAGCCTCCGACACCTACGGCAGCGGCAAGAACTACGGCCGCGTCGGGCAGCTCCTCATCCTCGCCGACCAAGTCGGTCACACCGCCGCCAAGGCTCGCTTCCTTGGGTTCCTCAAGGACCAACTCGGCGACTGGTTCAGCGTCGGCTCAGGCCCCAATAGCGGCAACAGCGCGTTCGCTCCCGTACAAGCCGAATCGTTCACCGAAGGCTCCGGCGTCGTCGTTGGCCCGAGCGACACCGGGCAGGCCGCGCTCGACTGGGGCGGCACCGATTACTTCAAGCTCTCAAACGTCAGCTTCGGCACCGGCGTGCCCAATCGCCTCACGGTCCGGTTCGCCTCGGGCAGCAGCGGCAGCGGCTCGATTCAGGTCCGGCTCGATTCGCTCACCGGCCCCGTCATCGCTGGCGGCGGCATCGGCGGCACCGGCGGGATCAACAACTGGGTCGAAGGCTACTTCGGCATGAACAGCGCTGGCCTCGCCGCCCTCAGCGGCAACAACGGCGTCCACGACCTCTACGTCATCTGCAGTACGCCCTATGCCGGAGAGCTCGCCCGCATCGACTGGATCCGCTTCGATCAGCCCGGCTCGGGCGGCGCGGACCGCGCCTTCGCGTATCGCGCCAACTGGAACACCCTGCTCGGCAATCCCGGCTCGTTCGGCCTCGCGGGCGAGATGAACGACCACCACTTCCACTATGGCTACTTTGTGCAGGCCGCCGCGATCGTCGCCAAATACGACCCCGCCTGGGCCGCGTCCTTCGCGCCGATGATCGAACTCATCATCAAGGACTTCGCCAACTGGGACCGCAGCGACACGCGCTTCCCCGTGCTCCGCAACTTCGATCCGTATGCCGGTCACTCGTGGGCCGCAGGGCACGCGGGTTTCGCGGCTGGCAACAACCAGGAGTCGTCCTCCGAAGCGATGAACGCGGCGTCGGGCGTCGCGCTCTGGGGTGCCGTCACCGGCAACAACACGCTCCGCGATCTGGGCATGTATCTCTTCGCCGCTGAGGAAGCCTCGATCCAGCAGTACTGGTTCGACGCCGACGACGCGGTCTTCCCCGCGGGCGTCACCCGACCCGTCGCCGGCATCGTCTGGTCCGACAGCATGGATTACGCCACCTGGTTCACCGCCGATCCCGCGAAGATCCACGGCATCAACTTCTTGCCCATCACCCCCGCGTCGCTCTACCTCGGGCACAAGCGCCAGTCGATGATCGACAACTGGAACCTCTTGCTCTCCCAGACCGGCGGCAACCCGACCTCGTGGCAGAGCATCAACTGGTCCGCGCTCGCGACCGCCGACCCGGCCCAGGCGCTCACGCGTCTCACCGCCACTCCGAACTATCAGGTCGAAGAGGGCGACTCCCGCGCACGCACCTACCACTGGATCCGGACGCTCGCAACGTTCGGCCCGGTCAACGCGAGCATCACTGCCGACACGCCCCACTACGCGGTCTTCGAGCAGTCCGGCGTCCGCCGCTACGTCGCATGGAACCCGACGGGTCAGACGCTCACCGTGCACTTCAGCGACGGCTTCACGCTGTGCGTGCCCGCGGGCGAGACCGCCGTCGGCCAGACCGGCGACCCGATCACGACCTGCGGCTGCCCGGCGGACTTCAACGCCGATAACTTCGTGGACGACACCGATTTTGTGATCTTTGCCAACGCGTACAACCTGCTCGCCTGCGGCGATCCGGCGATGCCAGTCGGCTGCCCGGCCGATCTCACCGGCGACGCCTTCGTGGACGACGCGGACTTCGTGCTCTTCGCCAGTGCGTACAACGCGTTGGTCTGCGCCTAGGTAACTCTCTCGATTGCCAAAACTCGGCGGCCTTGGGTTGCGCCCACGCAAAGCCAGGCAGCAGGCTCGAACATGCAACTGAGTCGCAATGGACGCCGCGCCACGTGGTTGCTATCAATCACTTTGGCCTCATTTCGTCGACATCCGGAGACCCCCATGCGTTCGCTTTGTGTTCCGTCGTTCGCGGTCTCGTTTCCCGGCAACGTTCGATCCCGCGTGTGCGTCGCGGCGCTGCTGCTGAGTTCTCGCGCGTTCGCCCAACCTACCTATGACGTTTTCGATGTCGGCGACCTTGCCAATGGCATCGGCACCTCGGACCCCCGCGGCATCAACAACGCCGGGCAGGTCATTGCGACCGCGTCGCCCGCCAGCGGGCCGGTCCGCGGCTTCCGCTGGGAGCCAGCCACCGGCGTCAAGAGCCTCCTCACCGCTCTGCCGGGTCAGACCAACACCAACGCGGTGAGCGTCGAGCCGGTCTTCCTCGCCAACGACGGCACGGTCGTGGGCGGAGCGCCGGTGTACAACGGTGCCTCGTTCGTGAACTACCACGCCGCAAAGTGGACGAGCCCCACCACCGCGATCGAGATCTTCAACTCCGGCTCCCAGCGCTCCAACGCGAACGGCATGAACGCCTTCGGCGACATCGCGGGCTACGAGAACATCCCGCCCGGCTTCAGCCGCCCGCGAATCTGGCTGGCCAACGGCACGACGATCAGCATCCCGATTTTGCCCAGCGAGACCCTGGGCATCGCGCAGCGCATCACCGACGACGGCCGCGCTCTGGTCTACGTGAGTCAGTCCGCCGCGCCCTTCCTCAAGGCGTTCATTCACCATCCCAACGGCACACGCACCGATATCCCGTTCATCGCCGGCACCAATCAGTTCACGCCCGCAGACATGAACAATCTCGGCCAGGTCGTCGGAGTAGTGCGTCAAGGCAGCCTCAGCAAGGCGATCATCTGGGACGAAGCTGGCGGCACGCGCTTCCTGCCGCTCGGATCGATGACCGAATCGGGCGCCATGGGCATCAACGACGCCGGCGCGATCGTCGGCTGGGTGAAAGGCCCCGGCTTCGCGTTCCTCACCGCCGCGATCTGGTACACGCCGACGTCCAACCCCGTCATTCTCTCGCAGCGCCTCACGCCCACTTCCAGCACGTGGGGCATCGTCGGTGGCGACAGCGTCAGCGACATCAACGAGAGCGGCTGGATCCTTGTCACCGGCCTCACGCCCCCCAAGCCCGGGCGTTACCAGCACGCCGCTGTGCTCGCACCCGCGTACCCCTGCCCGGTTTTCAGCGATCATCCCGACAACGTCCGCTTCAACTACAACTCTTCCATCATCTTCCTCGGTGCCGCGGCGAGTTCGAACCAGGTCATCACCTACTCCTGGAAACGCAACGGCCAGCTCGTGACCGACGGCCTGTACGGCAGCACCCGCGTCATCGGCGCCGCCACCAACGCGATGCGGATCGAGAACCCGACGCCCGCGTGGGCGGGTGAGTGGATCTGCGAAGCGACCAACGCCTGCAGCACGGTCGCCAGCACGCCGGCCCAGGTCACCATCTGCCGCGCCGATTTCAACAACGACGGCAACGTCGACGACGCCGACTTCGGCACCTTCGCGGTCTCGTATGACGTTCTTGACTGCTTCGACCCGCAGATGGTGCTGGGCTGCCGAGCCGACATCAACGGCGACTTCGTGGTCGACGACCTCGACTTCTCGCTCTTTGCCGTGGCGTACGACACCCTCGTCTGCCCGTGACGCGTCCGAGAATTCTGTCGACTTTCTCGGATCTTGGGGATGACCGCTTGACGGAGCGGTCGCGAACTGGACAATGGTCGCTGGAGGGTTTTCCATGCGCACACGTCTTCTCTTTGTCGCTACATGTGTCGCGGCCGCGGCCTGCGGCTCGACCTCGCTTGGTCAATCCCTGATCGGGGCCAAGGCTCCGAGCACCGTCAACGGCCAAGGCGGCAGCGATCTCATCGTGATTGATTCTGCCACCGGCGCATGGGACTTCTACATGCGCGTGCCGCACGACATCAGCGGCAGCCGCCAGTTGTATTACCTCACGTCGGTCCCCGGCTGCCGCCTGGCTGCCTCGCTGTATCGCAACACTGGCACCGCGACCACCACCGCCCAATACATGACCATCAACCCGGGAACGGGCACCGCGACCCTGTTCAACTTCGGCGCCCCTCTCGCGACGAGCTACATCGAGGGCGTCGAGTATTCACCTCGCCACGGAAACCTCCTGGTGACGTTCGCTGCTCTCGGCAATTTCGGAACCAACCGCCTTGCCGTCGTCAACTCCGCTGACGGATCGGTGATTTCGTCTACAGCGGCGATCTCCGGCATCTCCGACATGGACTACATCGTGAGCACCGCCACCGAGGACGTGTTCATCGACTTCAACGCCTCCACCGCCGCCGGTCGGGTGAAGAAGCTCACCAACCCGCTGCCCGCGACGGCGTTCACGACGTTCGCGACGCCGCCAGCACTCACGAATTACTGGGACTCGGCCCGCCACCCCACCACCAACGAGATCATCTTCAGCGACACCAACGGCACCCGCCTCGTGCGCCTTGTGGGCAACGCGTACGCCAACGGCGCCACGCTCGCCGACGGAGCTCAGATCCGAGGCTTGGCGTGGGCCAACCTACCGCCCCGCACCGTCATGCCCGATTACGCCGGCATCTGCCCCGGCGGCACCGCCACGATCACCGCCAAGGCCATTGGAACGGGGCCCTTCACCTACAAGTGGCGCAAGAACGGCATCGACATCGACTCGATCGCCAACCCCACCGCCGCCACCTCTGTGCTGTCGCTCAGCAACGCAGACGCCACCAGCGTTGCCGACTACGACTGCGTCATCGAGAACGGCTGCGGCACCCACATCACCGCCGCCGTGCCGTTCATCCTTTGCACCTCCGACTTCAACTGCGACGGTACCGTCGATGACTTCGACTTCCAGGACTTCGCCTTCCAGTACAACATCCTGGATTGCGCCGACCCCTCCATGCCCGCCGGCTGCCCGTCCGACCTGAACCAAGATGGCGTCGTCGACGACCTCGACTTCCAGGTCTTCGTTCCGGCGTACGACCGTCTGCTCTGCGGCGAGTAATCCGGCCACAACCTGACTGGACGAGTCCGTCAACCTTGACGAGCCCCGAGCGTGAGCGAGCGGGTCGGCGTTGCCCAATCCACTTCCGACGATCCAGCATCCCGCCAAGCCCGGGCCGGTACGCCCGTTCCCGCTTCCGACGCGCCAACCCAAACCGGCTAAACTCCCCGCTCGCATCGAACCCGACTCGCCGTGGACACTCTTCTTCAAACCCTCAAGGACGCCCTCACCATCGGCAGCCTCTACGCGCTCATCGCGCTGGGCTACACCATGGTCTACGGCATCCTGAAGTTCATCAACTTCGCCCACTCCGACATCGTCGTCCTCGGCGGCTGGCTCAGCCTCGTCATCGCCACCAAACTGCTTGCGTGGCTGGGCGTGGACCTTGCCGCTGGCGGCGTTGCCGCGTGGTGGGTCGGGCCCGTCGTGCTCACCCTGGCCATGGCCTGCTGCGGGCTCATCGGCTTCACCATCGAACGCCTCGCCTACAAGCCCCTCCGCGGCGCACCCCGCCTCAACGTTCTCATCACCGCCATCGGCGTCTCGCTGCTTCTCCAGAACAGCGGGCAGCTCCAGTTCATCTTCGGCACCAGCCCGCGGAAGATCCCCTCACTCATCTCCGACGCGACGCTCTTCTCGATCGGCGACGTCCAGGTCCGCCTGCTCGATCTCGTCGTCGTCGGCACGGCGCTGGCGCTGATGCTCGCCCTCGAGTATCTGGTCTTCCACACCAAGATCGGCCGCGCCATGCGAGCCGTCTCCTACGACGTCCGCACCGCGGGCCTGATGGGAATCCCGGTGGATCGGGTCATCTCGTTCACGTTCATCCTCGGCTCCAGTCTCGCAGCCGCGGGCGGGTTCCTGTGGGCCCTCAACTTCTCCGTCATTAAGCAGCCCGCCGACACGTCGTGGGTGCTGCTGGGCCTGAAAGCCTTCGTCGCCGCGGTCGTCGGCGGCATCGGCAACGTCCGCGGCGCGATGCTCGGCGGCCTGGCCATCGGCCTGCTCGAAGGCTTCGGCTCCACCTACGTCAACCCCGCCCTCCGCGACGTCTACGTCTTCGCCGCCCTCATCCTCGTCCTGCTCGTGAAACCCGGCGGCATCCTCGGCAAGGCCGTCGTGGAAAAGGTCTGATCTCGGATTTCGATCAAGCAAAAGGCATCAAACCACACGGCATCAAGGCATCAAGTCCCTGCTCCCCTGCTCCGCTGCTCCCCTTCCCCACCCCGTCCCCATGGCCTCCCTCCAAGACCGCGCCAACCTCGTCCCTCAGAGCCCGCTCGCCGCGGCTTGGCGCGTCTTCTGGCCGCTCGCGCTCGCGCTGGTCGTCGGCGTCTTGATGCAGCATCAGGTCCGCACCAACATCGACGCCTACTCCTCCAAGCAGATCCTCGACGTCGGCATCGCCATCATCCTCGCCGTGTCGCTCACCATCGTGAACGGCTTCACCGGCCAATTCTCGATCGGCCACGCCGGGTTCCTCGCCGTCGGTGGCTATGTCGCCGGCTCGATCACGTACTACGGCTCATTCGCCCTCTTCGGCAGCGCCGGCGCGACCCTCGGCACCATGAGCGGTCTCTACGGTGCCAAGGAAGGTGCCGCGTTCGTCACGGGTGGTGAAGGCCTGTTCCTATTCGCGCTGCTCGCCGGCGGTCTGGTCGCCGCCCTTCTCGGCGTGGTCGTCGGTCTGCCCTCACTCCGGCTCCGCGGCGACTACCTCGCCATCGTCACCCTCGGCTTCGGCGAGATCGTCCGCGTGCTCATCCAGCAGACGCCGCAGGTCCTGATGACCAAGGACGCCATCGCCGCGGCGAAGCCACTTTCAGTCCCGCTCTCCGTCGGCGGCTCGCTGGGCTTCGGCAACGTGCCCAAGTACACCAGTCTCTTCTGGGTCTACGCCGCGGTCGTGCTCACGCTCATCTTCGCCTATCGCCTGAAGCAGAGCAGCACCGGCCGCGCCATGCTCTCGATCCGCGAGGACGAGATCGCCGCGGAAGCGATGGGTGTCAAGACGACGTATTACAAGGTCTGGGGCTTCGCCATCGCGGCGTTCTTCGCGGGGATCGCCGGCGGGCTTTACGCCCACACCATCGGCATCTCGCTCAGCCCCGTCGACGCGGGCTTCCAGAAGAGCTTCGACATCATCATCATGGTCGTGCTCGGCGGCCTGGGCTCGATCTCCGGTGCCGCCATCGCCGCCGCCATTGTGACCTATCTGCCCGAACTGCTCCGCACGCCCGACACGCTGATGAAGTTCGCCGTCGTTGGCGTCCCCATGCTCGTGATCGGTGCCGCTCTCTTGGCCATGGCCGGAAAGCCCGATCAGGGCCCCGGCAAGAAGCGCGGCCACGACCCGCGGGCGTTCCCCCGTGCGATCATCGGCCTCGGCGTCGTGATCACCGGCCTCAGCATCCTCGCCTTCCTCGCCAAGCGCTTCGGCATCAACCTGAGCGACTACCGCCTCATCCTTTTCGCGCTGGCTCTCATTGTCATGATGATCACGCGGCCGCAGGGCTTGCTGGGCGTCCGCGAGCTCTGGGATAGTGCGCTCTACCGCCCGCTGCGTGATTTCTTCACCGCCCGGCGACACAAGGGAGGCACCGCGTGAGCAGCGGCATCTCCATCTCCATGACCGACGCCGCTGAAGTCCTCAAGGGCTCGGGGGCCGCCGGCGAATCGCTCGAAGTCCGCGGCGTCTTCAAGTCCTTCGGCGGCCTGAAGGCCGTGCAGGACTTCCGTCTCTCGCTTCCCCCCGCCGCTCTCTACGGCCTCATTGGCCCCAACGGCGCCGGCAAGACCACCTGCTTCAACCTGCTCACTGGCGTCTACCGCCCCGACCAGGGCGAAATCACCCTCGGTGGCAAGAGCCTCATCGGCCTCCGCCCCAGCGAGATCGCCTTCACAGGCCTAGCTCGCACCTTCCAGAACATCCGCCTCTTCGGCGAGCTCTCCGTCTTCGAAAACGTCAAGCTCGCCTGCCACCTCCGCACCACCCACTCGCTCGCCGGCGTCATCCTCCGCAGCGGCTGGCAGCGTGCCGAGGAAGCCGCCATCCGCGAACGTGCCCGGGCCCTGCTCCAAGTCTTCAACCTCCACGACCGCATGGACGAGTCGGCCCGCAATCTCCCCTACGGCGATCAGCGCCGCCTCGAGATCGCCCGCGCTCTCGCCACCGGCCCCAAGGTCCTGCTCCTCGACGAGCCCGCCGCGGGCATGAACCCGCAGGAGAAGAAGGACCTCCGCAAGCTCATCCGCGAGGTCCGCGACGTTTTCGGCGTCTCCATCCTCATGATCGAGCACGACATGGGCGTCGTCATGGACCTGTGCGAACGCATCACCGTGCTGGACTACGGCATCCCCATCGCCGAGGGCACGCCGCACGAGATCCAGAAGAACCCGAAGGTCATTGAAGCCTATCTCGGTAAGGAGTGAACTGTGCAGAGACGGAGAGACGAAGAGACGAAGAGACGAAGTGGGAAGCCCTCACCTCGTGACCGCCATCTCCCAGTCGCCCGCTCGCACGGCCCGCACAC
>JBILLU010000242.1:0-4742 GCA_044375915.1 Phycisphaerales bacterium | reverse complement strand
CACCATGGTCGGCCAGCCGATCGAGCACAGGCTCAGCCATGTGCTCTCCGGCACGCCCGCGGCCATCGCCATCAACGTCTTCGGCGACGATCTTGATGTCCTCCGCGCCCTCGCCAAGGAGATCGAGACCGCAATTACCCCGATCCCCGGCACCCGCGACGTTGCGGCCAACCGCGAGATCATGATCACCTCGCTCCCGATCCGCTACCGCGCCCAGGATCTCGCCGCTGCGGGACTCTCACCGGCCGCGGCTGCGAAACAAGTCCAGCAAGCCCTGTACGGCGAGACCGTCGCCGAAGTGAATCAGGGTGTCCGCCGCTACCAGATGGTGGTGCGGCTTGCCGAGAGCGAGCGTGAACGCATCGATCAGATCATGGACCTTCAGCTCCGCGGCAGCGGCGGCGCGATCGTCCGACTCCGCGAACTCGCCGACATCGGACCCGAGAAGACCAGCAACCTCATCGCCCGCGAGAACGCCCAGCGCAAGGCGGTCATCTCCACCAACGTCGCTGATGGCTACAACCTGGGCCAGCTCGTCGCTCAGGTCCGCGCCAAGGTTGATCCCATCGTGCAGAAGGCGGCGGGCGAACACGCCGGGACGTACACCGTGCACTACGGCGGCCAGTTTGAAGCCCAGCAGTCCGCCAGCCGCACCATCTACATCATGGGCGCGGCCGTTGCCGTGTTCATGTTCCTTCTACTGCAACTCTCGACCGGCAAGGCCCGCGTGGCCCTGCTCGTCATGCTGAACCTTCCCCTCGCGCTCATCGGCGGCATCGCGGCCATCTACATCACCGAGTCTCCATCAATCCTGCGCAACACGCTCGCGCTCTTCGGCCTGTCGTCTTCGCGCTACGTCGCACCCGTCATCTCGATCGCCAGCATGGTCGGCTTCGTCACGCTCTTCGGCATCGCGGTGCGCAACGGCATCCTGCTCGTCAACCATTACGACTATCTGCAGCGCCGCGAAGACAAGTCCCTTGCCGACTCGATTATCGAAGGTTCCATGCAGCGACTCGTCCCCATCCTCATGACCGCCCTGACGGCGGCCCTCGGCCTCATCCCCCTCGCGCTTGCCTCCGGCAAGCCCGGCAGCGAGCTGCTCGCGCCCCTGGCCATCGTCGTGCTCGGCGGGCTCGTCTCATCCACCATTCTCAATCTCTTCGTTGTACCCGCGGGCTATGCGCTTGCCTTTCGAGTGCACGCGCCACCATCCTCGACGCCTTCCACGTAACGCACACTCGTTGCATCCACCGACCGAACCCACCAGAAACCCGAAAGGACCGCACCTGTGACCACCACCCTGTTCCGCAATCTCGTCTCCGTCACCACGCTCGTGCTCCTCGTGGCGCCGTTCTCGGCATGCGAGAAGCAGCCGGAACCCGCCAAGCCTGCGGCACCGGCCGCCGCCAATCCGCCCGCAGTCACTCAGCCCGCCGTGAACAAGGACGGCCACGGCGCCACGACGCAGCTCGGCGAGCAAGCTGCGGGCGCCTACACCATCAAGGCCTCACGCGACGGCGACATCACACCGGGCAAGGACGTGCCGATCGATGTCTGGGTCACGGGCACCGGCAAGATCGCCGCCGTCCGTTTCTGGATCGGATCTCAGGACGCCAAGGGATCCATCAAGGCGAAAGCCGAGCTTGAAACCGGCAACTGGCACACCCACGCCGAGGTGCCGAGCCCGCTTCCCGAGGGGAGCAAGCTCTGGGTGGAAGTCGAGTCCGATACCGGCGAGAAGACGCAGGTTGGCTTTGGCCTCAAGCTCTGACCCCCCGCCCAAGGGGGCCGGCGTGGCTGTTTCTGCGGTGCCGCAAAAACGAAAAGCCCCAGCCGAAGCTGGGGTCTCGAAAAATGCCCCCCGAAGGACTCGAACCTTCGACCCGCTGATTAAGAGTCAGCTGCTCTACCAACTGAGCTAGGAGGGCCACGCCGTTTCCACGGCAGGTCGTCATGGTACGCGTCTCACCCCGAAAGGGCAACGACGGGGTGCCAGCATCCCCTTGCAGACTAGAGAGGAGGCCGGATGCAGGCTTGGGGCGCGACCGGGATCGGGTGCCTGCCGCTTCGCCCTTCCCCGCCTCCAGACTCGCTCCGCCTCGGCTGCCGGTTGAGCGGATTGACCTCCCCGCGGCGACTCCCTATCGTTTCGGCCCATCCCAGCGAGCCCACCAGGGTCCGCCGGGTTGATCCAAGTCCATCAGGCTGTCGGGTTGCGATCGGTCATCTGGCCGCGGCTCGCGTGCATCGGAGAATCGGAACATGCTCCCCCCACAAAGAGTTTCCTACGGCCGCACGCGTCGTCGCCGCACCCACCACGCCCTCACCGGCGTGCAGCCCACCGTTTGCCCGCTCTCGGGCATGCCCAAGCAGCACCACCGCGTGTGCGCCGAGTCGGGCTATGTCCGCCCCGGCCTCCGCATCAAGGTGCCCAAGCTCGGCATCGGTGTGCAGAAGGACTGAGTTCTTCGAGTGACGCAGTGGCGGAGCGACGCAGTGGCACAGTGCGTCCGGCCGCGCAGTGACGCCCGGCGTGTGCACCATTCGCGTCGGGCCCTGTGATCCCAGGACCATCCGATGCGAATCGCAGTTGACGTCATGGGTGGCGATCACGCCCCCGATGCCATTTTGAAGGGCTGTGTTGCCGCCCTCGATGATCTGCCCAAGGACGACACACTCGTTCTTGTTGGTCCTCGCCACGTCATCCAGGATTACCTCGACGACCGCGGCGTGAAGGACGCACGCGTTGAGATTGAGCACGCCGACGAAGTCATCCACATGGATGAGAGCCCGGCGAAGGCCGTGCGGGCCAAGCCCGAATCGTCCATCGTGAAGATGGCCCGTCTGGGCAGCGAGAAGGCCCCGAAGTCCGGCCCCGGCGCGTATTGCGATGTGGTGCTCTCGGCGGGCAACACGGGCGCGTGTGTTGCCGCTGGCATCATGCACATGCGGCGTCTCTCCCATGTCCACCGCCCGGGCATCGCGGTGAGCATGCCGGCGTTCAAGGGCCCGGTCGTCATGATCGACTGTGGCGCCAACCCCGAGCCGAAGCCCGTCCACCTCTGGCAGTACGCCGTCATGGCCGCCGAGGTCGCCAAGTGCACGCTGGGCATCCAGAACCCTCGCATCGCCCAGATGAACATCGGCAGCGAGGAAGCCAAGGGCACCGACATCGTCAAGCAGACGCGTGACCTGCTCAAGGCCACGCCGGGCATGAACTACGTCGGCTACGTCGAAGGCCGCGACCTCTTCGAGGGCGTCGCCGACGTGATCGTGACCGACGGCTTCGTCGGTAACACGATGCTGAAGATGGCCGAGGGCCTCGCCAAGTCGCTCTTCGGCGCGCTGGCGGCTGAGATCATCAACTACGACCCGCACCTGATGTCGCAGATCGAGCCGGTGTTCCGGCAGATCTACAAGAAGAACGACTATCACGAATACGGCGGCGCCCCGCTTCTGGGCGTCAACGGCGCGATGTTCATCGCGCACGGGTCGAGCGAAGCCAAGACGATCAAGAACGCGATCCGCAACTGCCGCAACTTCGTGAACAGCGGCGTCAACGACGCGATCCGCAAGCGCCTCGACGAAGTCGGGAGCCTTGGCGGCGTGCTGGCGAACGTCGGCGTGGATGCCTGAGCTGTCACTGCCTGAAGAGCATGCATCCCGGATGAACCGCCTCTCCCCCGCATAAACTCCGGGAACATGGCCGCTTCCACATCCAGCCCCGCATCCGTTCCGTCCCACGCCCCCCGCCGCGGCGTCCGCCTCGTCGGCACCGGCTCCGGCGTTCCCGACAAGCGTCTCACCAACGCCGACCTTGAGAAGCTCATGGACACCACCGACGAGTGGATCGTCCAGCGCACCGGCATCCGCGAACGCCGCATCGTCGACAGCGAGCACGGCGAATCCGTCAAGCACCTCTGCGCCAAGGCCCTGAACAACGCCCTCGCCGACGCCAACCTCAAGGGCACCGACCTCGACCTCATCATCGTCGCCACGATGACCCCCGAGATGTCCTGCCCCGCCACCGCCTGCATGGTCGCCCAGATGGTGGGCGCCGGCCACGCGGGGGCCTTTGACCTCAACGCCGCGTGCTCGGGCTTTGTTTTCGCGATCAACGTCGCCCACGACCTCATCAAGGGCGGCGCGTACAACACCGTCGCCGTCATCGGCGCCGACACGCTCTCGAAACTGCTCGACTACTCCAACAACGGCCGCGGCACCGCCATCATCTTCGGCGACGCCGCAGGGTGCGCCATTTTCAAGGCCACCGACGATACCTCCAAGGGCGTCCTCGCCCAGTCCATGCACGCCGACGGCGAGGGCTGGAAGGACATCTACGTCCCGCGCTGCGCCTTTGACTTCCCCCAGGGAACCCCCGTCGACGATCACAAGTTCGACGTCGTCCAGATGAACGGCGCGACGGTGTTCAAGTTCGCCGTCGGCACCTTCCCCGAAGTCATCCAGCAGACCCTCGACAAGGCCAAGGTCACCGCCGCCGAGGTCGACATGTTCGTCTGCCACCAGTCGAACCAGCGCATCCTCCACGCCGCCCGCGACCGCTTCGGCCTCACCGAAGACAAGCTCTACGTCAACATCGACCGCTACGGCAACACCGTCGGCGCCAGCGTGCCGCTGTGCCTGGATGAGCTCCGCAGGGCCGGCAAGATCAAGGAAGGCAACAAGGTCATGTTCGTCGCCTTCGGCGGCGGGCTCACCTGGGGCAGCAGCTTGTGGCA
>JBILLU010000051.1:0-18606 GCA_044375915.1 Phycisphaerales bacterium | reverse complement strand
GGACCCAGTCATCGCTTCGCACGATCCATCATCTGTCTGGTCTCCCGATTCCTGGCGTGCGCGGCCGGTGCAGCACGCGGTCGCGTACGACGATCCCGCCGCGGTCGAGGCGGCGGTGAAGGACCTGCGGCGGTTGCCGCCGCTCGTCACGTCGTGGGAGATCGAGCGGCTGCGTTCGCTGATCGCCGAGGCCCAGGAGGGCAAGCGGTTTGTGCTGCAGGGGGGCGACTGCGCCGAGACACTGGCGGATTGCCGTGCTGAGACGATCACCAACAAGCTGAAGATTCTCCTGCAGATGTCGCTGGTGCTGGTGCACGGCGTGAAGAAGCCGGTGGTCCGCATCGGGCGCTTCGCAGGGCAGTACGCCAAGCCGCGTTCGAGCGCGACCGAGACCCGCGAGGTGAACGGCCAGAAGGTGACGCTGCCGTCGTACTTCGGTGATCTGTTCAACTCCGCCGAGTTCACCGCCGCGGCACGCCGGCCCGACCCGGCGCTGATGGTGCGCGGGTACAAGCACTCGGCGCTCACGCTCAACTTCATCCGCTCACTTGTGGACGGCGGCTTCGCCGACCTGCACCATCCGGAATACTGGGATCTCTCGTTCTTCGCGCACGCGAGTCTTTCGCCTTCGCTCCGCGAGGAGTACCAGCGGATGACTGCGAATCTGGCCGACGGGCTGCGGTTCATGGAGGCCTTGGGCGAGAAGGCGGTGGACGACCTGACCCGCGTGGAGTTCTTCACGAGCCACGAGGGGCTGAGTCTGGACTATGAGTCGGCGCAGACGCGGACCGTGCCGCGGCGTGCGGGGCACTACAACTTGTCGACGCACTTCCCGTGGATCGGCGAGCGGACGCGTGCTCTGGACGGAGCGCACGTGGAGTTCTTCCGCGGCATCCGCAACCCGATCGGGATCAAGATCGGGCCCAAGGCGCAGGGTGATGAGGTGGTGGCGCTGTGCGAGCGGGTGAACCCGGGCAACGAGTCGGGGCGTTTGGCCTTGATCTGCCGCATGGGCGCGGCGAACGTGTCCGCCAATCTGCCCCGCATCGTCGAGAGCGTGCAGAAGGCCGGCAAGAAAGTCCTCTGGATGTGCGACCCGATGCACGGCAACCAGACCACGACCTCGACGGGCATCAAGACCCGCTCGTTCGACGCGATCTGCTCGGAATTGGAAGCCTCGTGCGATGTGCACAAGAAACTTGGCACGGTGCTGGGCGGCGTGCACTTTGAACTGACCGGCGAGGACGTGACCGAGTGCGTCGGCGGCGCGGCGGGCGTCACCGAGGCCGATCTGTCGACCAACTACGTCAGCCTGTGCGATCCGCGGCTGAACTACCAGCAGTCGCTGGAGATGACGTTCCTCCTGAGCCGCAAGCTGGGGCGTGGGAACTGAGTCGGCTCACCACAGAGACACAGAGGCACCGAGAGGCAAAACCTGCAACTCACCTGGCTCGAGGAGCTCCAAGAGAGAGCCGTTGACATCGTGAGCCGATTCACACGCGCCCGATGACTTGAACCCCTTCGAGTTCTTCGAGCCCATTGAGTTGAAGAACTCAGCTCTCTCTCTCTTCTTTTCTTCTCTGCGTCTCTGTGCCTCTGTGGTGAGTCCCCACCTCAGAACGGCACGTCGATCGCGAAGGTGAAGAGGCGCTTGCGATCGCCCTCTTCCTTCTTGACGGGGAAGCCGAAGTCGAAGGCGAGCGGGGCGCCGGAGAGGGCGGGGATGCTGACGCGCAGACCTGTGCCGACGGAGACGCGGTAGTCGTTGAAACCCGGCGAGTAGAGCACGGTGCCGCTGTCGATGAAGAAGACGACGGCGAGCAGATCGTCGAGGACAGGAATCTTGACCTCGGGGGTGAACGAGAAGAGCCATGTGCCGCCGACGGGCTGGTTGCTGGGCTGGCCGTTGTCGGCGCGAACGGAGCGCGGGGAGACGGTGCGGTATCCAAAGCCGCGGAGGTCGCCGCCGCCGAGGTAGAAGCGGTCGTAGACGGGCACTTCGTCCTTGTCCTCGGGGATGTAATAAGCGCGGGTGCGGAAGGAGAGGGTGGTCTTGCGGCCGAGGTAGTCCTCGCGGATGGGGATGTAGAGCTGATGCTCGCCCTTGAGGATCTGGTAGGACTTGCTGCCCATGACCTGTTCGACGCCGAGGGAGAGCTTGGTGCCGTTGGTGGGCGAGACCGGGTTGTCGAACGTGTTGCGGGTCATCTCCAGGCCGACACCGACGGCGTTGTTGGTGCCGGCGCTGTTGACGATGTCCACCGCCGAGTCGGGCGGCACGTTGAAGACCGTGATGCGCTCGAAGCGGATCGGCATCGTGGCCGTCCAGCGGGTGCCGAAGCGACGGCCGAGGGAGAAGCGCGGGCCCACGCGCTGTTCGTCGTATTCGTCGTAGACCCGCTTGTTGTACGAGAAGGCGGCGGCGCCGGAGTAGTTGGTCTCGAAGAGATACGGCTCGGACAGGCCGATGGCGTACGACTGCACGCGATCGCCCGGAAGAGCCTGCATCGTGAAGGTCTGACCCGCGCCGCGGAAGGCGCGGCCGCTGAAGAGTTCGCCGAAGGTGTCGGGCGTGTCGGCGACGTCAAAGTTGCGCTGCGTGACGGCGATGCGGCCGAGCACGCCGCCGTCGCTGCTCACCGCGGCACCGACGTTGAACTCACCGGTGTTGGTCTCGGCGACCTCGACCAGCACGTCGCGGTGTTCGGGATCCTCCTCGGCGGGACGCTGAGGCGTAACACGGAGGCGCTGATTGTCGAAGACGTTGAGGTTCTTGAGGCGGTTCTTGCTGTTCTCGATGGCGACGGTGTCGAGCGGGCGGTCGGGCTTGACCTCGATGTGACGGCGCGCCACCTTGTGCTGGGTGATGTCGTTGCCCTGGATGATGACCTCGCCGGTCTTGAAGTCCTTGCCCTGAAACAGGAAGAGGACGATGTCGACGACCGGCTGCTCGGTATCGCGGCGTTCGCGGCGTTCGACCTTGGCCTCGGTGTAGCCCATCATGCCCAAGGCGTTGGTGAGGATCTTGCTGGACTTCTCGAGTTTCTCGATGCTGTAGACGTCGCCGGGCTTGATCAGCATCAGACCCTTGGCCTGCTCGCTGTTGATCTGGCCTTCGCGGTAAACCATGATGTTGCCGCCGGACTTGGCGGTGGCCGATTCCGGACCGAGGACGATCATCTTCTCGCCCGGCTGCATGGCGGCCTGGGCTTTCTCGATGGTGGGATAGGTTCGGCTGAACTCGGCGTAGACGGTCTCGATGTTGCGGAGGGTGTAGACAGGCCCTTCGTCGATGACGAAGGAGATGATCGCTTCCTTCCCGTTGGGCGCGGGGCGGACGATGCGATCGACGCGCACGTCGAGGTGGCCGCGGTCCTTGTAGAGCTTGATGATGGCAGCGACGTCGTCGTCGAGCACATCGTCGTCGAGGGGCCCGCGCTCGAAGAGCCACGCGGTCTTGGTCTTGACGACGCTCCGGATCTCGTCGCCGGCGAAGGAGCGGTTGCCCTCGAAGCGGATGTCCATCACCTTCATCCGCTCGCCCTCGCGGATGGCGAAGAGCACGATGCCGGTGCGCTCGATCTCTTCGAGATCGGTGGTCACGCGGCAGAGGTAGTACCCCTTCTTACGGTACATCGCCTCGATGCGCCGCGCCGCCCGCTCGAGGGCGAGGGGGTCCACCGGTGTGCCGCGGAGGATGTCGACTTCCTTGTTGATCTGCTGATCGCTGAAGCGGCGGTTGCCGACGGACTGGACGTCCTGCACGATGGGCTGGAGCTGCAGGACGTAGAGCAGGGCGATGGTGCCGTCATCGAAGGACTGGACGCGGGTCTCGACCTGCTTGAAAAGGCCGATGCGGTTGAGGCGGGTGATGTCGCCGCTGACGACATCGGACTCGTACGCGGCACCCTCGCGGAGGCGGAGCTGGTTCCGGACGAGACGGTCGGTCTCGGGGGCGACGGGCTCGTAGGTGGTGGGCGTGCCCTCGGGGGCGTCGGGGGCGGGCTTGACGGGCTTGACGAGACGCACCTCGCGGATGGGGCGGCCCTCGAAGATCGCGGTCTTGGCGTCAGGCTGGGGCTGGGGCTCTTCGCGAGGGAGGGTGCCGTCGCTGGGCGGCGCGCCGACGGGTCGCTCGGGCTTGGCTTCGGACTTCGGCGGGTCGGCAGACTGCGCCAGGGCCGCCGTGCCCGTGCAGAAGCCTGCGATCAACACGATTGTCGCGGCGGAGTGGGCAAGGGGGTGTGAACAGCGACGTGGACGCAAGTGGCTCACCGGAGCGGAGACAGTACACCATCTCGGACGACGATGCGCGAGATGGTTGTACACCGGCAAGACCGAGCCTTTGCCAGACCCGAGCCCCTGTTTGTTCCGGTCCTGGTGCACGGTCGAAGGGAAGAGAGCATCGGGGGTGGGCAAGCCGGGGCGACGGCCGGTGCTGCGACCGACGCGCGGCCGCGGGGGGTGGGGACGCGGGAGGATCGCGGGGCCCCCACCGCGCATCAATCGAACATCAGCATGAAGTATGCCCCGAAGAGCAAGAGGTGCACGCAGCCGAGCAGCACGTTCGTGCGGGGCAGGGCGAAGGTGAGCGTGGCCGTGAAGAGGGTGAGGGCGAGCAGGATCATTTCGGCCGGTTCGAGCCCAAGGGTGAGGCCGCGGCCGGTGATCAGTGAGATCGTGATGACCAGCGGGATGGTCAGACCGATCGACGCGAGCACCGAACCGAGTAGCACATTGACCGAGCGCTGCAGCCGGTTCTCGCGGGCAGCCTTGACGGCGGCGATCGATTCGGGCGTCAGCACCAGCGTTGCCATTATGAACCCGCTGAGGGCGATCGGGGCATTCAGCCGTTCGACCATGGATTCGAGCGGGAGCGACATCTGCTTGGCGAGCATGACCAGGGGAAGGCCGTAGGCCCCGAGCATGAGCGAGTGGAAGAGCGTCGATCGCTCCGTCCCGGTCGCGACGGCGTGCTGATGGTCGTGCTTCTGGGCGGCGGACTCGCTGGCGTGCTCCTCCGGGGAGACGAAGAAGCCCTTGTGACGTCGGTTCTGGACGTACATGAAGATCGCGTAGATCGCGAGCGACATGACGGACAGAAAGACCATCTGGAACGTCGAGAGCGTCGGGCCCGGGGTGCTCTTGGTGAAATTGGGCAGCACGAGGCCCAGCACGGTGAGTGGGATGATGAGAATCAGGAACGCGTTGGCGCTCTGGAGGTTGTACGACTGCTCGTTGTGACGCAGCCCGCCGAGCAGGAGCGAGAGCCCCATGAAGCCGTTGATGACGAGCATGACCACGGCGAACATGGTGTCGCGTGCGAGCGTGGGCTTCTCGTCGCCGGTGGACATGACGAAGCCGACCATGGCGACCTCAAGCCCGGTGATGGCAAGGGTGAGCAGCAGCGTGCCGAAGGGTTCGCCGAGGCGATGGGCGAGCACGTCGGCGTGGCGCACGGTGGCGACGGCGGCGGCGAGAATGACGGCGCAGATGACGAGCAGGATCAGCACCGCCGCCACGGACGAGGCGAGCAGCGGCGCGATGAAGCCCTTGCCGAGGATGAGTACCAGGAGGGTGACGACCACGAGCGCCAGGGGCCATTCGCGGAAGAGGGGGGAGAGCTTGGAGGGTGTGCTGGGCATCGGGAATGAGGATATCGACAGCCTTGTTCGGCGAGGGTCCCCAAGCGTGATGTTGACAAGCTCCATATTCTCATCGAGCGATGTGTTTCGAGTTCTTCCAGTCTCGGTCTCACGAGGACGTCGGCGCGAAGATGCGCGACGAGCACAGCCGCTGGCTGACGGAAGCGATGAACCGCGGCCAATTCGACTTGCCCCGGATCCCGGTGCGGCGGGCCGACTCGGGCGGCTTTGACTTCCTCACCGCCACGGCCCGCGGGCGTACGGTGTGCGAACGCTGGTGGCGTCGGGCACTTCGGGCAATCTTCTTATAGGTGCTTGGTGCCGGGACCTTGCGGCTCTTCTGCCGGTCGATCCGGCCCGCGGCCGGGGTACGGCGTGTGTGCGGCCTGAACCGGCGAATCTCCCGCGGCGTATCAACCGAAGAGCAGAATGTGACCAACGCCTTCACCATCCTCATCGACGGACAGTGCTCGCTCTGCCGGCGTGAGGCGGCGGCGATGCAGCGGATGGACGCCGGGCGGGGCGCGCTCAAGATCGTGGACATCGCGGCGCCGGGGTTTGTCGCCGCGGAATACGGGATCACCGACGACGAAGCGATGGGCCAGATCCACGGCGTGACCCCTGACGGTCGCGTGCTCACCGGGCTGTCGGTGTTTCGGCACGCGTACGGCGCGCTCGCTCGCGGCGGCGGGATCGGCGCCAAGTGCATGAGCGCTCTCTTCGCGATCACCGGTTGGCCACTGGTGCGGGTTGTGGCGAACGCGGGCTACCGGTGGTTTGCACGAAACCGGATCGCGATCAGCAGCCGCGTCGGTCGGCTGCTGGGCGATGAGCCGGTGGTGTGCGCGACCGATCGCTGCAAGATGCCGTAGGAACGAGATCGGCCCAATGAAAACGCCGCGGCCCGTGCCGCGGCGTTGGTTGTTATTTATGCGAACGGGTGTTTACGGGCAGAGCAACTCGTTGTACGCGAGCACGAAGGCCTGGAAGTCGTCGTCGTTGACGACGCCGTCGTAGTTGAGATCGCTGGGGCACCCGGCGGGCATGGAGCCGTCGGCGCAGTCGAGGATGTCGTACGCCACGACGAAGATCTGGAAGTCCGCATCTTCGACGATGCCGTCGTTGTTGAGGTCGGCGGGGCAGAACGCGCGGGGCGTGAAGGCGAAGCGGACGCCGATGGGTCCGTACGTGAAGCCCGTAGTGGCGTCGGCGCTGTCGTAGTTGTAGACGGCGGCACCCGTCGCCGTCGGGTCGCTGGTCGTTCCCTCGAAGACCCCGCTGCCGGAGATCTGCCCCACGCCCCGGACCGTGACGCAGAGGTCGCCGCCCTGGTAGACGTAGCCGCGATCGAAGTTGATGTACCAGGCGTTGTCGCTGGGCTGACCGGCGACGCCCGACGCGGGGAACGCGTTGGCGGGGAGGGTGAGCGGGCCGGAGCGAGCGAGCACCTCGTCCATGCCGGCGTTGTCGGCGAACGTGGTGCTGATGGACAGGGGCGAACGCTCGGCGGCTGCGAGAGAAACATCGAAGCGCGGGACGGTGATCGCGGCGTCGGGGAAGGACGAGGGATCCGTCGCCTGCGAGGTGGCGCGGCGGAAGCTCATGCCGGTGATCGCGGAGCCGACATCGACGCTCCGCAGCTGGCTTGCCGGGATGATGAGTTGGTAGGAGTAGCTTGACTGCTGCGCGGCGTACCAGTCGGCGAACAAAATCCCGGTGGCGAGGTTGTTGGGGCTGATCACCGAAGGCGTGTAGCCGAGCTTGACGGCGATGCCGCTGTAGGTGCCGCCGAAGAACGCGCCGATGACGGCGTCGGGGTTGGTGCTGGTGATGATGCGGTTGGTGTTGGTGGTGTTCTGGACTGCGTCGAGCGTGCCGATGAAGGTGGAGAGACCGGAGTGGCGGATGTCGATGCAGAGCGGGCCGCCCTTGTAGACGAACTGACGCTGGAACTGGGCGAGTTTGCCGAAGGTGCCCTTGGTGCCGGGCGGGAGGGTGTTGGCGGCGATGGCGAGCGGGCCGTCGTGGACGACGACGCGGTCGGCGCCGATGTTGTCGGCGAAGGTGTTGCTCATGGAGCCGGGCGAGACGGTCGCGGTGCTCAGCGCGATCTCGAAGTCGAGCGCGGACGAGTCCACTCCAGGGGCGGCGGCCAGTTCGGCGGCCCGCTGGCGGAGCCAGAGCGAGTCGATGACGCTGCCGACGGGGATGTAGCGGAGTTCGTCGGCGGAGATGACCCACTGCAGGCGGTTGTCCAGGTCGGCCGAAAAGCCACCGGGCGCGGGGGCGAGCTGGTTCAGCGGCGAGGAGGTGCCGGCGTCGACGCTGTAGCGGGCGGTGATGAAGACCTGGGGTTGCGCGGGGCTGGTTGCGGTCGCGCCAAAGCCGAGGCCGATGCGGGACTCGAAGGCGGATCCCCAACCGAGGACGGGGAGAGCGGTGGCTTCGAAGTAATCCGCCGTTGCGCCCACGCGACCGGTGTGGCGCACGACGGAGTACACGGGCCCGCCGCGGTAGGAGTAGGGTGCCGAGAACGGCAACTCCCACGAAAACGTTGCGACGGGCTGTTCGGCACGCGGACGAAAAGCACCGACGGGAATCTCAAGAGGGCCCGACCGCACCGTGACGGCGTCGGTGCCGACGTTGTTCGCGAACGTGTCCGAGATCATGCCCGGCGGGTTGTTGGACCGCGAGAGCTGGATGTTGAAGTCGGTGTAGGTAGCGGGAGCCGCGGGCCAGTCCGCTTCGGCGATATTGTCCAATCGGTGCGACACACCGACGAAATCGGAACCCGGACCAATCGTGTCGAACTGATCGGTACCCATCGTGCTCGTCTGCGTGACGCCGAAGGCATCCGTCAAGGTGGTGATGCCGTTGTCTGCCGAAGTCGCGACCATCTGGTCGCCGACGGTGACCTTGGTCACACCCTTGGCCAGGTCGACCGGCGGCGGGGTGAAGGTGAGGCGGACGACGAGGCCGGAGTTGTTGTACTGCTCGTTGCCAATGGCCGCGTCGGCCGAGCTCTCGGTCGCGATTTCTCCCGCCTGGCCGGGAATGTCGATGACGTCTGCAAAGCTACCGAAATCACTGAAGGCATTCGAGACACGGAACAGGACTACCAGCGGACCGCCGGAGTACACGAACCCGGTGGTGAACGAGATCAGCGGCCCGAAGGGCTTTGGAGTGCCGAGCGGCCCGCCGGGATAGGCACCGGCCGCGAGGCTGAGCGGGCCGGAGCGAACGAGGACAGGATTGCGGAGGTTGTCGGCGAACGTGGCCGACTTGGTGGCGGGGGTGCGATCGGACGAGCCCATCGTGATGTCGTAGCGAGCGATGGTGAGCGGAGCGGAGGGCCACGCCGAAGCTGCGGCGCCGACTCGGTTGAGTCGGAGCTGCAGCCCGGTGATGACGCTCCCGCGCGGGATTGAGGACAACAGGCTCGCGTCGTAGATGACCTGGTACGTGGCCGAAGGAGCATTTCCCAACGGTCGCGAGTCCACACTCAACACGCCCACCGCGGTCTCGGCGGCGGACGGGATCACCGCCGTGCTCTGGGCGTGAGCGATGGCGGCGAGGGCGCCGACGCAGAGGGCGGCGACGTGGCGCAGCGTGGACCGACGCGGGGGCAGAATCGACATGAGCATGGCCTCTCTCCTCTCCGGCGGCGGCTGCCGCGGGCGATCGGCCGAGCCTACCAGCGCGGGATGCCGTTGCGGCGGGAATACTGCGAAGGAGGATGCAAAGAGTCAGCAAAGTCCGAGAATCGCGATGCGGGAGCGACTTGGGACCAGAGAAGCAACCGCCCGCGCGGGCGGCTGTGGTCGGGGCTTTGGGTTCTTTGGAGCGTGGAGCCTGGAAGGCACCGTCCCCGGTTGGGTGCGGAGCTCTTACGGGCAGAGCAGCGCGTCGTAGGCGATGACGAAGATCTGGAAGTCGAGGTCGTCGACCACGCCGTCGAAGTTGAGGTCGGCGGGGCAGCCGGGGGACATCTCGAGGCTGTTGCAATCGAGGGTGTTGTAGGCCTGGGCGAAGATCTGGAAGTCGTCGTCGTTGACGAAGCCGTCCTTGTTGAGATCGGCAAGGCACGACGACGGCGGGGTGTAGGCGAAGCGGATGATGGGCGGAGCGGTGAATGCTCCGAGCACGGCGGCGTCGGCGTTGCTGTCGTCCTTGCGCATCGTCGCGAGCGGGCTGCTGTTCATCGCGGCGATGTCGAAGGCGGAGAAGGCGTTCAGGGGCGACTCGCTGCGGATGGTGACGCACAGGTCGCCGCCGCGGTAGAAGAAGGCTTGGGGGAAGTCGATGTAGAAGTCGAACTCGTCGGCGTCGTTGGTGGGCAGGATGGGGCTGTCCTTGAAGACGCCGGCGGGGAGCGTGAGCGGGCCGGTGCGAGCGTCGACGCGGTCGGCGCCCTCGTTGTTCGCGGCGGTGGTGCTCATGGAGTTGGGCGTGTTCACGGCGGTGCTGAGCGCGACATCGAAGCGGGGCAGCAGGGTGTTGGAAGCGGGATAGCTCGCGGCGGTCTGGGTGACGCGGTTGCGGAACGACATGCCGGTGATCTTGGCGCCGGGCGGGATGTCGTTGAGCGACGCGGCGGAGTAGATGATCTGATTGGTGCGGCTGCCGTCGAAGATGCGGCGGCCGCCGGTTTCGCCGCCGCTGGCGACGCCGGAGGCGATGTAGCCGAGCTTGATGGCGGGGCCGGCGGTGAACGCTCCTGCGACGGCATTGCGATCCCATGCAGTTGTGACCGCTCGCGAGGCCGAAGATCCGAGATCGCCCGTGAAGTCGGCGGCACCCGCTCCGGCGAGACCCATTGTCCGGACGGTGATGCACAGCCCGCCGCCCTGGTAGACGAAGCCGCGCTGAAACTGGATCTTCGGTCCGTACGCCTGCGGGCCGCTGGCGGCGCTGGGGTAGGACAGCGCTCGCACGCCCAGGGCGCCGTCACGCACCTGGACCTTGTCTGCGCCCTCATTGACGGCGTAGGTGGCACTCATGGTGTTCGGGGTTTGGGCCGCGGTGCTCACCCACACGTCGTAGTCCAGTGCCGCAACATCCGCTGCGGGCCAGGATGAGCCCTGACCGGGAGCGCGCCGCAGCGAGAACGAATCAATGATCGAACCTGCGGGGATGTGCTTGAGGTCGCTTTCGCTCAGCACCACCTGATAGACGGCCTCCGTGCCCGAGAGCATCTGCGAGGTCAGCGAGTTGCCGTTGCTCGTAGCGCGATCATTGGGGACGATGACGCCGGGCTCGGCGTCGAAGCGGACGATCGGGGGCGTCGTTGCCGTGTCGAGCGTGACGGCGGCGGCGGAGTCGGAACGGGCGGACTGGCTCCACGAGAACGAGTGGCGGTCGGTTGTGAGTTGCTCGACCTGACCGTGGCCGGAGGTTCGGATCAGCATGAAGAGCGGTCCGCCCCGGTACTCGAAGGAGCGCTCGAAGGGCACGACGAACGAGAAGGGCGCGGGTGTCCCGAGGATGCCGCCGTCGACGTCGGGGAGCATGGCGAGTGCGGGAACCACAAGTGGTCGGTCGTAGACGTCTACGGCGTCGGGGCCGACGTTGCTGGCGATATCGCTCATCATGCCGCCGACGGGGTGCTGCGAACTGGAGAGTTGGAGGAACCAGTTGTCGAAGATCTTGTCGGCGGTGGGCCAGGCGTTGTTGGCTGGGGTCGTGATCGAGCCGTCGTTACGCAGCGAGAAGCCGGTCAGGGTTGTGCCGGGGCCGAAGGTGTCGAGCTCGCCGGGGGCGATGATGGTTCCGAATGTCCGCGGGTTCTCGTCAAGAGGCGTGTTGACCGTGCTGCTGTGAGCATCGGCGGTGGCGAACTCTTCGCCGACGTACATTTTGTTGACGCCGCGTGCGGCGCGTGCGGTGTCGCGGACGAAGCCGATGCGGATGACGGGCGCTGCGTCGGTGACAAGGCCGGCGAGAGCGCCCTGGCCGTTGGCGAAGGCGTGTGCGATGCCCGAGACGGTGTGCCCATCGATCGTGCCGGAGACGCCGCCAGCCTGGCCGCTGTGGCGGATGGTGATGACCAGGCCGCCGCCGGTGTAGTAGAAGGGAGTGGAGAAGGTGATGGCGGGTCCGAAGGCCTCGGCGCTGGGCGCGACGGCGTTGGCGGTGAAGACCCCGGCGAGCGGGCCGAAGAGTCCGTCGCGCACCTTGACTTCGGTATCCGCGACGACGTTGTCGCTGAATGTGGCGCTCATGTTCGAGGCCAGCTGGGCCGCCTTGGCGAGGCGGATCTCGTAGTCAGAAAACGCGGTCGCCGCGGGCGGCCAGGCGGCCGCGACTGAAGCGTCCAACCGGAACGCGATCGAGGTGATGACGCTCCCGACCGGGATCTGATCGAGCACGCTCCGGTTGATGATGATCTGCGACGTGCGGGCGCTCGATGCGAGCGGCGTTGTTCCGGAGTTGTTGCCGTCGGTGGTGTTGATGCCCGCGTCGGGCGCGACGCCCGTTTCGGCGGTCTGGGCGTTGGCAATCGACGGGATGGCGGCGCACGCGCCCGCCAGCAGCGCGAGCTGCAGAGCGTTTCGAGAGGGCATGGATGGTTCCTTGTCTTGAGGCGCCCGACCGTCACCGGATCGTCAGCGAGCGGTGCAAACCGATCGGGCCTCCAGAACCACGCGAGAAGGCGGGCGGAAACGCGCCACGTCGGAACGGCCGCAGGTCCAAGAAAAACCCGCGGCCGATGGGCCGCGGGCGGGTGGGCGGATGGTTGTGTCGCGTGCTCACGGGCAGAGCAAGTCGTTGTACGCCTGGACGAAGGGCAGGAAGTCGTCGTCGTTCACGACGCGATCGAAGGTGAAGTCGCCGGGGCAGCCCAGGGGCATGGCGGCGTCGGCGCAGTCGAGGATGTTGTACGCGAGAACGAAGATCTGGAAGTCGTCGTCGTTGACGACGCCGTCGTTGTTGAGGTCCCACGGGCAGAAGGCGTCGTCGGTGAAGGCGAAGCGGGCGACGACGGCGTTCAAGGTGTTCTCACCCGAGACGGCGTTCGGGTCGGATAGGTCGCGCTTTCCGTTTGCTCCGCCGGAGTGGGCGTCGAACTCAACGCTTGTGCTTGCGCCGCTGGCGTTGCCGTTACGGAGCAGCATCGTGATGGGTCCGCCCTTGTAGACGAACGGGCGGGTGAACGGGATGAAGAGTCCGAAGCGGCGCCCGCCATCAGCGTTGGGCGGGTAGGACGCGGCCGGAATGGTGAGGGGTCCGCTGCGGACCGTGGTGACGTCCGCGCCTTCGTTGGCGGCGAACGTGTTGCTCATGGTCGCGGCCGAGTTCGTCGCGGAACTCATGGTGATGTCGAAGCGATCGAGGGTCAGGTCGGCGGCAGGAAAGGCAGACGCGACGTTGTTCTCAAGCCGGAACGACACACCATTGATCGTGGCGCCAACGGGCACCCCGACCTGATCGGCGTTGTAGATCATCTGATAGGCGAGGGTGCCCGCGAGCGCGAAGCGACCGCCGTTACCGTCCGCGGCGAGCACATTCTTCGGGCTGACGCCGCTGGGGATGTAACCGAGCTGGATGGCAGGACCGCTGACGCCGAACAACGAGCCGGTGGTTGCGGCTTTGTTGCCGGCGCTGGACGCCGCCCGGGTGGCCGTTGCCGGTCCGGCGGTCCGGAGGGTCGGACCGCCATTGATCACGGGTGCGTGACGGATCGTGATGCACAACGGACCTCCTTTGTACACGAAGGCTCGGTCGAAGGTGATGGTGGCGCCGAACCGGCCGGTGGAACCAGCGGGCAAGGCACCGGGTTCCCAAGCGATGGGTCCCGACCGGACAATGCTCGCATCGGCACCGACGTTGTCCGCGAACGTTCTGCTCATGCTCTCGGGCTGGTTGGCGGCGCTGCTGATCTCGACGTTCAGATCGTCGGCCGCCGCGCCGGTTGCCCCGGGCCATGCGGCCTGTGACGAATTGGCCACCAGACTGAGCGAGGTGATCAGGCCGCCGACGGGGATGTAGCTCAATTCGGAGGCACCGAGCAACACCTGGAGGACGGCTTCGTTGGATGATGTCGGAGCGACGGCGTTGTAGCTGCCGTTGAATCCGACGCCGTCCTTGAGCGAGTTGGGCACCATGACCTGAGCATCGGCGGAATAGCGCATCACCGGCACGTTGGCGTCGAACGGCGTCGTGCCGGCGGCCGCCGTGAGGCTAAAGAAGCCGCGAGACTCAACACCGTTGGCGGGGTCGAAAGCGGAGACGGCATCGACAGAACCGGTCGTAACGAAGCCCGACGAGCGGACGACGTTCAGGAGGCTGCCGGATCGATAGGGATACGGCATGGAGAAGGGGATCTCCCACGTGTAGGGCGCGGTCTTGCCGACGGGTGCTGGTGCCATCGCACCGGTCGGGACGTTGAGCACACCGCTCCGGACAATCGTCTTGTCGGGGCCGGCGTTGTTGGCGATGGTGGTGGAAAGGGTGGCCGGGCCGTTCTGGCTCTGGCTGAGTTCGATGCTGTAGTCCGAAGCCGTCGGAATCGGAGGCCACGCGACGTCGGCACTATTCCGCATGCTCAGGGCGGTCAGCAGCGTTCCCGGGCCGATCGTCTGGAACGGAGACGGCGCGAACACGGCCTGATTGGCGATGCCCGAGCTGAACGAGTACGCGGATTGAGACGAAGATCCCAGCGTATCGGCGTAGTTGTTGATCGCGTAGACCTTGGTGACGCCGTTGCCAAAGGGGGATTCGACCGGGGGTACATAGGTGAAGCGCGCAATGAGCGCGCCGTTGAGGCCGCCGGTCGGGTTGGTGGGCGAGGTAGTGGACGCCAATCCCGCGGCGGTGGCGCCGTTGTTCACGACATCGGCGAACTGGCTCGGCGACGGGCCGCCGCCGGTGGTGCGGAACTCCAGACCCAGCACGCCGCCGGTGTACACATAGGGCGTGTCGAAGGCGATCAGTGGGCCCCACGCTTCGGGGGTGGTGCCCGTCGCCGCGCCTCCGGGGAACTCGTTCAGAGTGAAATCGCGGGCCCCATCGCGGACGCGGACCGGATCGAGAATGTTGTCCGCGAAGGTCGCGCTGACGGTCGCCGGGGTGAGCGCGGAGCGGCAGAGCCAGATCTCGTAGTCGCTGGCGGTGAAAGCGGTGGCCGGCCACGGGGTGGTCTCGACGTTGCGCTGGCGGAGCTGCAGACCCATGATCAGGCTGCCGGCGGGGATGTCGGCGAGCTGGTCGGCGGCGTAGAGCGTCATCTGGCGTCCGCCGGAGACCGCCGCGAAGGGGATGAAGTTGCCGGTGGTGCCTGCGACGGTGTCGTTGGCGTTGGGGACGGTCACGACCTCGGTCGCTGCGGGCTCGATCCCGAGGCGAACGACGAGGGGGGATGCCTCGAATCCGGTGGTGTCTGTTGACACCGGAGTATTCACCATGCCGGCCGCTCCCGTGAATGGACCCACGGCTTCGGCGAACGAGGCGATGGTGGGGGAGCCACTGCTTCGGAACTCAAGAACCAACGGCCCACCGCTGTAGGTGTAGGGCGTGGTGAAGGTGATCACCGGGCCCCAATCCTCTGGAGTGCTGCCTGTGGCGGGACCCCCGGGGTAGGCATTGGCAGCAAGATTCAGGGCCCCGTCGCGGACCAGTACGGCGCCCGAGATGTTGTCGGCGTAGGTCGTTGACATCGTCGCGGCGGTGCGGCTTGAGGTGCCGATCCGAATCTCGTAGTCGGCGCACACCGAGGCGGCGGGCGGCCAGGGGGCGTTCGCGGTGTTGGCTTGGCGCAATCGGATCGAGGTGATTCGCGCGCCGACCTGCAGACCGACCAACTGGTTGGTGTCGTAAAGCACCTGGTAGGCGCCGCCAAGACTTGCTCCCATGGGAACGAAGTTGCCGACCCCGCCATACACCGCGGCATTGGCCGGGGGCAAGATCTCGGTGGACTGCGCCAGGACGAGCGGCGCGCCGGCCAAGGCCAGCGCGAACACACCGCCGACGACACGACTGATCCCACGCATACCGATCTCCTCTCGAATGAACCGCGCTCGACGTTCCCGCGCCGAGCCAGCATCAGACTACCCGATAACGGCGTTGCAACCAATGAACTGGCGCAGAAATGCCACGCCCAGAGCCGATTCTCGGACGCGGATTCCTTGCGCATACCGAACGACAACCCGCGACAAACGAAACGCGGGGCCCGGAAGGCCCCGCGATGAAGATTCGATTGAGGGGGCCGCGGAGAGCTTTGCTCACGGGCAGAGCAAGTCGTTGTACGCCTGGACAAAGGGCAGGAAGTCGTCGTCGTTGACGATGCGATCGAAGGTGAAGTCGCTGGGGCAACCCAGGGGCATGGCGGCGTCGGCGCAGTCGAGGATGTTGTACGCGAGAACGAAGACCTGGAAGTCGTCGTCGTTGACGACGCCGTCGTTGTTGAGGTCCCACGGGCAAAAGGCGTCGTCGGTGAAGGCGAAGCGCGCGACGAGGGCGTTCCCCAGGTTCGCACCCGACACGGCGTCCGCGCTGGTCGTGTCTCGCCTGCCGTTCGCTCCGACGGAGTGAGCATCGACGTTGAAGTTCGTGCTTGCGCCGCTCGCGATGCCGTTTCGGAGCAGCATGGTGATGGGTCCGCCCTTGTAGACGAACGGGCGGGTGAACGGGATGAAGAGTCCGAAGCGGCGCCCGCCATCGGCGTTGGGCGGGTAGGACGCGGCCGGAATGGTGAGGGGTCCGCTGCGGACTGTGGTGACGTCCGCGCCTTCGTTGCTGGCGAATGTATCGCTCATGGTCGCGGCGGAATTCGTCGCGGAGCTCATGGTGATGTCGAAGCGATCGAGGGTCAGGTCGGCGGCGGGGAAGGCACTCGCGAAGCCGTCATCAAGCCGGAACGACACCCCATTGATCGTGGCGCCAACGGGCACCCCGACCTGATTGGCGTCGTAGATCATCTGATACGCGCGGGTGCCGGCGAACGCGGAGCGACCGCCGTTACCGTCCGCGGCGAGCACATTCTTCGGGCTGACGGCGCTGGGGATGTAGCCGAGCTGCATAATCGTTCCGGCGTTGGTGACGAGGAAGAACGACCCGGACTCTGAGACCTTGCTGGAGTTGTCGAAAACGCCGCGGTTGTTGGTCGAGTTACCGCCGGTGATCACGGAGGCGCTGCCCCCGACCACGCCGGAATGCCGGATGGTGATGCACAGGTCGCCGCCGTTGTAGACGAAGCCTTGGTCGAAGGTGATGGTCCCGCCGTATCGGCCCGAGGAGCGGACGGGCAGCGAGCCGGGCTGCCAGGCGATGGGTCCGGATCGGACGATCAGGGCGTCGCCGCCGACGTTGTTGGCGAACGTCGTGCTCATGGAGTCGGGCCGGTTGACGGCGGTGCTGATCTCGACGCTGTAGTCATCGGCGAACGCGCCGGTAGCCCCGGGCCACGCGGCGCCGTCGTTGATGAAGCTCAGCGATGTGATCAGGCCGCCGACGGGAATAAAGGAAAGCTCGGACGCGGCGATGATCTGCTGCAGAGTCTTGGGTGTGCTGGCATAGGGGGTATCGATCAAGTTCAGGAAGCCGTCGCCGTCTTTGGCGGCGTTGGGGACGATGACCTGAGCGTCGGCGGAGAAACGGGCGACGGGGACGTTTCCGCTGGCCGCGACCGTCGCCGCGGCCAAGCTCAACGCAAACTTGCCCCGGCCGAACGGCTGCAGGGCGACGTTGCTCGCGCTGATGGCGTCGACCTGACCGGCCCCGCCTGGGAACGGTTGGTTGTTGATCAGCATGTCAAGCGTGCCGGAGCGGTAGGAGTAGTTTTCGGCGAAGGGGATGGTCCAGGTGTACGGCGCGGTGGTGCCGCCTGGCTTGGCGGCCAAGGAACCGGCGGGTACATCGAGCGATCCGGCGCGGACGGTGACTGCGTCGGCGCCGGTGTTGGACGCAACGGTCGTCGACATGGTGCCCGGGGTCAGCGGGCTCTTGCTGAGGCGTAGATCAAACTGCGGGTAGACGCCCAGCGCCGGGGGCCACGCGGCGGCGATCGCGTTTCGCAGGCTCAGGGCGGTGATCCAGGTACCCGGGCCGACGGTCTGGAACTGCTCAGGGCCGAAGAGGTACTGCGTGGTGAAGTTGGCGCTCTGAGTGAAGCCCTGAAAGGCGTTGCCCGCCGGCGTGTCGGCGAACTGCTTGAGGGCGAAGATCTTGGTGACGCCGTCGCCGAAGGGGGATTCGACCGGCGGGACGAAGGAGAGGCGGACGATGAACGCCGAGCTGCCTCCACCGAGAGCGGCATCGCGTGGGCTCGCGGTTTTTCCGTTGGCGATGCCGGAGGCATCCACCGTATCGGCGAACCTTACCGGAAGGATGCCGCCAGCGCTCCGGATGTCGATCGCCAGGACGCCGCCGTTGTAGACATAAGGCTGATCGAACGCGATCAACGGGCCCCAAGGCTCGGGTGTCGTGCCGGTGGCGGCTCCGGCGGGGTATGCGTTGGCGGGCAGGAACAGGGCACCGTCACGAACCCGCACGGGGTTCAACTGGTTGGCGGCGTAGGTGTTGCTCATGGTGCCCGGGGTCAGGGACGACTGCGAAAGCCAGATCTCGTAGTCGGCGTTGGTCGAATCAGCGCCCGGCCAGCCGGACGACTCCTCGTTCCGCAGGCGCAGCTGCATGCCGGTGATGAGGCTGCCGGGCGGGACCGCGGCGAACTGGCTGGCGTCGAAGAGCGACATGTGGCGGCCATTGGTGAACACGCCGAGCGGGATGGAGTTGCCGCCGCCCGCCACGTCGCTGACGGTGGCATTGGCGTTGGGGAGCGTGACGGTCTGGGTGTTGGGAGGCTCGACCCCGAGGCGAACGATCAGAGGCAGAGCGACGCCGAATCCTGATGTCGCGGTCTTTGATGCGGCGGAACCGATCGCGCTCGCGGCGACCGCGGGAGTAGCGCAGTCCGCAAACTGAAGGGGTGCGGTGACACCGGTGTTGCGAAACTCGAGAACCA
>JBILLU010000241.1:0-4755 GCA_044375915.1 Phycisphaerales bacterium | reverse complement strand
ATCTTCAAGCGACAGGTACACGCGGCGTTCCCGGCCCTGCTCCCGCGTCTCGGTGCGGGCCAGATCGATCGGTGCCGCCAACGCGTGGAAGATGCGACGACCTTCCGGTCGCGTGATGCGGACCTCGCTCCGACGCGTGCGGCCCTGAGCGGCGGCGGCGAAGAGGTCCAGTATCTCGGTTTGGATGAACAAGTCCTCGATCGAACGCCCCGTCAGAGGCTTGGGCGTTGTGGCGAAGAACTCGTTGGCCCCGCGGTTGGCGAGAATCACGGTGCCCGACGCGTCGAAGACCAGATCGATATCGTCGCCCGCATCGATGACGGCCCGCAGTTCATCGACCGTCCCCGAAAGCCCGCCGATGCGGGCCGACGCTTGATTCGAACGCCGGACCAGTTCCGCGACGTTTTGTCCGAGTCGCTCCTCGCTGTCTTCACCAAGCGCGTCGGTCGTGGCTTCGTCGCCCAAGGTGGTGCGCAGCCGGGTGAGCACCCGGTTGAGGCGTTGCTCGCTCGCCCGCATGCCCCGCGTTCGGCGGACCAGCAGAACGGTCGCTACCAGCGGCGAAAACGCGAGGAGCACGAGGACAACGGCAGGAGAGGCGGCGTTCCACCACGCGGCCAACGCCAGCGCTGGGGGAGTCCAGACCGCCGCGAGGGCGGTGACTCCCGACCAACCTTTGGTCTGCGGCTCCATAAGTAGAGATGCTACCCGCTTCGGGCACAGCCTCGTGGGTTGCTTGCCCACTCTCCTGCGGAACGACCGTACCGATACGGCTTGCGAAGTCTGAGCGTTGCGGGTCGGGCCGTTTCAGCCCGGCGCTTGGGGTTGACGCGTTGGACTCACCGTGCCGCGCTGGTGTCGCTGCTTTCCACGTCGCTCTCGTCGGGCTCGAGGCTGGCCCGGTAACCAACGCCGCGGACGGTCTTGACGACGTGCGACAGGTTGAGCAGCTTCTTGCGGATGCTGGTGACGTGGACGTCGATGGTGCGTTCGGTGACGGTGACGCCCGGGCCCATAGCGCGGGACATGAGCGCGTTTCGGCTGAGCACTCGCCCCCCGGCCTGCAGCAGCGCCGCCAAGATGCGGAACTCGGTGAGTGTGAGCTTGAGAAGCTGCCCGTCGAGTGTGGCCTGATGCGTATCGGTGTTGACCTCGATGGCGCCGAGCCGGAGCATACCGCGATCGCCGCCGAGTCGGCCGGCGCGGCGGAGCAACGCCTCGACGCGGGCGAGAAGAACCTTCATCGAGAAGGGCTTCGTCACGTAATCGTCAGCGCCGACTTTCAGACCGACGATCTGATCGGTCTCTTCGCTCTTGGCCGTGAGCATGATCAGCGGGATCGACGCCGTCGCCGGATCAGATCGGAGCCGGGCGGCGACCTCGGTTCCGGGAAGCTCGGGGATCATCACATCGAGCAGGATGAGGTCGGGCAGGTTCTTGGCGACCGACTCGAGGGCGGCCCGTCCGCCGCTGACAGACGAGGCGAGATAGCCGGACCTTTGGAGGTTGTAGATGAGCAGGTCAGCGAGGTCGCGTTCGTCTTCGACCACAAGGATGTGCGGGCGGTCGGCCATGCGGAGTCTTTCTCGTGTAACTCTTTGTGAGCCAACAGGATGCGAACGGACGGGAGGACAAAAGCTGGACCGCAGAAGGGTAACCGGCGTTTGGCACGGCGTGCTCCCCCGCGTGTTGAGACTGCGCGAAGAATGCGTCATTGCTGCCGTGTTTGGTCTTTGAAAGGCATCAAGATTGTTGATAACCCCGGTTTCGGACACGAAAACAGTTGAAGAGGGGTGGGGTGCGACCGAAAAAGTGCAAAGCGAGTTTGGACTTGCTAATATCCGCGGGGTAATCTTCCACCCTCCCCTGCGGTCAGAGTGCCCAAGTGCGCCCTGATCCAACGTCCTCGGAAACGAGGGCGAACAAGGGTGGGTGTCCGGGAGCCCTTCGATCACCGCTCGGTGATGCAAGGTTCTCGGGCATGCAAGGAAGATCGAGTTGGGCGTGCGTCGAGGATCGACGCGAAGCTCTGGAAGAGCGAGCCTGGCTGGATCGACGGCTGTGGATGGTCCGCGGCCGAGAGAAGCGTGGTCCGGAAGACTGGCCTTGGGGCCTCTCTTTCGTTCGGACAGTGAAGCAGGTACGGGTTTGAGACGCCTGTACCGGGTAACTAAGGAGTCTTTAAAGATGGGTCACACGAGCAAGATGTTTGTGATCGCTGGCGCAGCGCTGAGCCTTTCGGGCGTGGCGTTCGCCGCGGAGTCTGACACGAGCCGCGCGTACGCGAACGAGCTCAAGGCTGACGCGGCTGGTCGCACCAGCCTCGCCGCTGGCGGCAAGAGCAGCGGCCTGACCATCACCGATGGTTCGGGCAACTTCAGCATGCGGATCGGCGGCCTGATGCAGTTCCGCTACACCGCCAACTTCCGCACCGGCAGCACCGCCAACACGACGCCCACCCCGGCGACCGGCGGCGGCGTCACCGGCAAGGACAAGGCCACCATCGGCTTCTCGGCTCCGCGCACGCAGCTGAACTTCAGCGGCAACGCCGGCTCGCCCGAGATCACCTACTACATCCAGGGCAACTTCAACGGCACCGGCACCAACACCGACGGCGCCTTCCGCCTTGACGACGCCTTCGTGAAGTACACCTTCGACAACAACTGGGACGTTCGCTGGGGCCAGTTCAAGCTCCCGATCCTCACCGAGGACCTCATCGGCGACGCGTACCAGCAGGGCGTTGATCGTTCGACCACCTCGAACATCTTCCGCCAGCAGCGCAGCCAGGGCATCCAGGTTGGCTACTCCGCCGACGTCTTCCGCGTTCTCGCCGCGTTCAGCGATGGCTGGCGCACCGCGAACACGGACTTCAACAACGGCGCCGAGGCTGACTACGCCCTGACCCTCCGCGTCGACGGCAAGTTCGCCGGCGACTGGAACCAGTGGAACCAGTTCAGCAGCTGGCAGAACAGCCAGTTCGCCGCCTTCCTCGGTGGTGCGCTCCACTGGCAGCAGGGTGGTTCGACCGGTGACGGCATTGACGCTGTTGCCAATACGAACCAGACCAACTTCCTGCTCTGGACGATCGATACCCAGATCAAGGGCAACGGCTGGAACATCTTCGGCGCCTTCATCGGCAACCACGCCAAGCAGCGCGGCGGCGGCGCGACCTTCAACAGCTACGGCTGGCAGATCCAGGGCGGCTTCTTCGCCACCCAACAGATCGAGCTCTTCGCTCGCTACGACGGCTTCTATGGCAGCCGCCAGCAGGGCCTCGTTCCCCGCACCTTCCACTTCCTCGACTTCGGTCTTAACTACTACCTGTTCCCGGAGTCCCAGACTGCCAAGATCTCGGGCGACATCCTCGTCGGCCTGACCCGCAGCCAGGGCCTGCAGAACACCAACTTCCAGAACACGGTCCCGGGCGGCACGAACCCGCTCCCGGACACCCTCTCGGGCGTTCTCGGCTCGCCCAAGTCCGGCGAGGTCAGCATCCGCGCTCAGTTCCAGCTGCTCTTCTGAGCATCGGAACCATGCGGACGCTTGACGCGGTCGGGTGATCCTCACTCGACTGCCTGATCCGAAAGGATCAGAGAGGCGGGTGCGAAAGCCCCCGCCAGTCCGAACGAATCGTCTCGCCGGCGACCCCTCGGGGTCGCCGGTTTTTCTTTTGGGGGCCGCCGGCCTTCTGCGCTGTCCGAGACCACCCAGGCCCCATGATTCTCGGGCCGGCCGACCTTCTCGAGGCATTCCTGCCTCTGTATCCCCGTTCCCGACGAATCATCCAAGCTCGACCGTCTTCAGCCCCGTCGCACGCGGCGTCGGGATTGTCCCGGTTCGGATCCAGGTCACACTCCCGCTTCAGAACCGTCGTTGCCTTCAGTCCGGAGATCCGCTTTGCGAACCCTGGTCGCCATCCCGGTCTTCAACGAAGTTGCCCACGTGCAACGGGTCGTGCGCCGCGTCCTTGAACATGCAGGCAACGTCTTGGTCGTCGATGATGGCTCGACCGATGGCACGTCCGGTGTTCTCGAAAAGCTTCCCGTCGATGTCATCCGCCACTGCGTCAACCGCGGCTACGGGCATTCCCTTATCGACGCCTTCCGTTTCGCCCAGGGGGAAGGCTACGACTGGGTCGTCACCATGGACTGCGACGAGCAGCACGAACCCGAGCGGCTGCCCGAGTTCTTCGCGGCGATCGAAGAAGAGCACGCCAAGCCCATTTCCCGCGGCGCAGCGATCATCAGCGGCAGCCGCTACCTTCGCGAACCCGCCGCCGAGGCGCTCGCTCTCGCCCCTTCGGATCGCCGCCGCATTAATCGGCTCCTCACCGCCGAGATCAACGAACGCTTCGCCGATCGCCTGGGCACGCGGCTCACCGACTCGTTCTGCGGCTTCAAGGCCCATCGGGTCGCTCCGACCGTGAGCTTGCAGCTGACCGAGGGCGGCTACGCGTTCCCCATGCAACTCTGGGCTCGGGCCGCCGCCGCGGGCTTGCGGGTGCGAGAGATCCCCGTCGACCTGATCTACAACGACCCGAACCGGACCTTCGGCGAAGGGCTCGATGACCCCGAGGCGCGGCTGCGCCATTATCGCGAGGTGCTGCACCGCGAGATCGCGTGCGTGGCCCGCAGGCTGCCCGCCCACGCCGTCACCCGCCTCGACGCGGCCCCACCCCGCGGGTGCGAGGTGCAGGTTCGAGACGCCCGGAAGCGCGAGGCGTGGGAGCGGTGAGGAGTTTGCCTCGACGTGTGT
>JBILLU010000240.1:0-4774 GCA_044375915.1 Phycisphaerales bacterium | reverse complement strand
TCCCGCTGCCCGCCGGCATCGCTGGCACAGCCACACAACACGACGGCGGCGAAGACCATGAGCACCGAGAGCGTCATCTGCAGCATGCCGCGAGCGTACCACACCCAGCACCGAACGACGTACCGTTGTACCTCTTGAACCAGCCTCTGACCAAGTTCCAAGAAGCCGTGATGCACCTCAACGCCGGGCGCTACGCCAAGGGCGAGGAGATGCTCCGCACGCTCTTGCGGGTGAACCCCAACGACGCCTCGGTGCACAACGGGCTGGGCAAGTGCTTCGCCGAGACCGGTCGCTACGACCAAGCGATCTACCACGTGGAGCGGTGCCTCGCGCTCAACCCAACCGACCGCGTCGCCGCGGGCAACCTGATCCACATGATGACCCTCTCCGGTCGCAAGCAGGACGCGGTCAAGAAGGGCGAGCAACTCCTGCCCCGCTTCGCCCGAGAGCCCAACGTCGTGCTCTCGCTCGCCACCGCGTACGTCGCGATCACCGACTACGAGCGGGCCGAGTATCTCCTGAAGAAGTTCAACAACGAGGTCGGCGTCGCGCCCAACCTCGTCTCGTATCTCGGGGCCGTGCTGCTCAACCTCGGCCGAGCGCCCGAGTCCGAGCAGACGCTGCGGCTCCTGCTCAAGCATGTCCCCGGCGACGGCATGGCCACCGGCCTGCTCGCCAGTGCCCTCAACTACCTCCCCAACGCCGACCGACGCGAGTGCTTCGAACTGCACCGCGCCTTCGGCCGGTCCCTTGAGAACGGCAAGCCGGTCGTCGATCCGCTCTCGTTCACCAACAACCCCGACCCCGATCGACAGATCCGCGTCGCGATCATCTCGCCCGACTTCCGCGAGCACCCCGTCGCCCGCTTCGCCGACGCCATCCTGCGCCACCACGACCGCGCGAAGATCCACCTCGCCGGGTTCTACCTCTTCCCGACTGACGATCACGTCACCAAGGAACTCCAGCCGCTGTGCGCGTCCTGGCGATCCATCCGCACCAGCAAGCCCGACATCATCGCCGACTGGATCAAGAAAGAGAACATCGACGTCGTCGTCGAGATCTGCGGCCTGACGTCAAACTCCCCGCTCTTCGCCCTCGCGCCGCGCATCGCCCCCATCCAGATCAGCGCCATCGGATATCCGCACACCACGGGTATGTCGACGATCGACGCCCGCTTCGTCGATTCCTTCACCGACCCCGTCGGCGACGCCGACCAGTTCGCCACCGAGAAACTGATCCGCCTCGACCCCTGCTTCCTGTGCTACACCCCGCTGCACAAGCGCCGCCCGGGCCCGTCGCCGGTCGCCACGAACGGCTTCATCACCTTCGGCAGCTTCAACAAGATCACCAAGTTCAGCGACGCCGCCTTCGAACTCTGGGGCCGCATCATGCAGCGCGTGCCCAACGCACGCCTCTTGGTCAAGACCGCCGCGCTCGACGGCGTCTCCGCGAAGAAGGATGTCTCGGCCCGGCTCGAACGCGTCGGCATCACCCCCGATCGCTTCGAACTCGTCGGCCTGCAGAAGCAATCGATCGATCACCTGGGCATGTACGACCGCGTCGATATCGCGCTCGACACCTTCCCGTACAACGGCACCACCACGACGTGCGAATCGCTCTACATGGGCGTGCCGGTCGTCGCCCTCGAAGGCAAGCCCCATGCGGCCCGCGTGTGCGTGTCGCTGCTCCACGCCGTCGGTCACACCGAACTGCTCGCCAAGACCGGCGATGAGTACGTGGACATCGCGGTGCGGCTCGCGTCCGATCCGGCGGCACTGGCGCCGCTGCGCGAACGCCTGCACCAAGACCTGCTCGGGTCTCCGTTGTGCGATGCCAAGAGTTACGCCAACCGCTGGTCGAGCGCGATCAGCGACCAGTGGCGCGACTGGTGCGCCCGCAAAGCCGCTGCGACGACATCCTGAGACGGGTTACCGAGACGGCTTCCTGAGACGACTTACTTGGTGGCTTCCACGACACCGATCGCCTCGATGATGAACACCAGGTCAGCCTTGGCGGGGATGACCGGCGGGCGGCCGCTCTCGCCGTACGCCTGGGCGTAGGGGATGGTGAGGCGACGGATGCCGCCCGGCTTCATGCCCGGGACGCCCTGCTGCCAGCCCTTGATGAGGCGGTTGAGGGGGAAGGTGGCCGGCTGCTTGCCGCGGGTTGTGTCGAACATCGTGCCGCCGTCCTTGAGCGTGCCGTGGTAGTTGATCGTGACGGTGGCGCCGGGCTTGATCTCGGCGCCCTCGCCGATCTTGAGCTCTTCGACGATCACGCCGCTGTCCAGCTTCTTGGTGCTCAGGGCCTCGGCCTTGTCGCAGTTCAGGAAGGTCACTGCGGGCTTCGGCTCTTCCTTTTTGACCTCGTCCTTCTTGGCTTCGTCCTTTTTGGGCTCTTCCTTTTTCACGTCCGGCTTCGCGGGCTCGGACGGCTTCGCGTCTTCCTTCTTCGCTGGCTCCTGCTTCGCTGGTTCCTGCGCTTTGGGCTCCTGCTTTGGAGCTTCCTGCTTCGGCGGCTCCTGCTTCGCGGCGCCGGGCTGGGCGTCGGCGGGCTTCGCTTCAGCGGGCGTGGCCTCTGCGGGCTGCGCCGGAGCGGTCGTCGCGGCTGGAGTCTCCTCCGCCGGCTTGGACTTACACGCGGGCAGCGAGAGCGTGAGCAGGAGCGACGAAGCGATCATCAGCGAGGGGATGCGGTTCATACCTAGATGCTAGCCGATTCTCGGACCCTGGGGCATCGCGGGCGTTGCGCTGACACCCCGCACATCCGGTACACACACCCGCCTCGGCACCCCCGCTTCCCGATGTCGAGCCGCCGCTCGATCCGGCTCACGGGGCAAACCACGGCGTCCGACAACAACGAGAGCGCGAGCGTGATCGCGCGGGCGGCATAACGCGCCGCCGGAGAGGGACCATGAGCCGTCTCGTCAACTTCATTGCCTTCATCACGCTCGTCGTCGGCATCCTCGTCGTCGGCGGGTGGCGTTACCGCGTCTACCAGACCAGCAGAAACGCCTCGGCGCTCCAGGGTGAACTGGTGCGGCTCAAGCGCGAGATCGACCGCCGCGCCGCCATGGTGGAGACCGACAAGAACGATCAGGGATGGCCCAAGACCGTCGACCCACTCTGGTTCGGCGACAACCCGCCGCGGAACCGCTGGGTGAACGGCGGTCGCCCGTGGATCGAGATGGCCAACGGCGACCAGGTGCACCTGCGCGACCCGATCGTGCGTGCGGTGGACGACAAGGTGGGACCCGATCTCGGTGAGTTCTGGTACAACGCCAGCAACGGCGAGGTGCGGGCCCGCGTTCCAATGGGTGCGAGCGATCGCGAGACTCTCACGCTCTACAACAAGGTGAACACGACAACGCTCGACTCGCTCTTCGAGTCGCCATCATGGCGCAACGCGCAGCGTTGAGCACGGTCGTGGGGCGCGCGAGATGCGCGCGATCGAGCGCGACTCCGGGCTCGGCATTGTGGATAACTTCGCGCTCTTGAAAATTTTGACTTGCACTCTCAAGAGAATGTTGTCACACTTCCGATAACAGAACGTGCATCGCGCGCGAGTGTGTCGCGTGCTCGCGCGAGTCACGGTGCACCAACAAACGCTTGAGGAGATCTCTCTCATGGCAAAGAAGAAAGCCAAGAAGAAGACCAAGAAGAAATCCAAGAAGCGCTAACCCGCTTCGGGACCACATACTCCCGGGCGGAAGGATGACGGGAGGCTCGCAGCGGTCCTGACAACAAGCTGCGAGCATGCTTCCCTTCCGCAGTTGCCGTGACGCTGTCGCGTCCGGCGCAAACTCAGGGGCGACATTCGTCGCTCCCTTCGACACGGATCACGAAAGTCTCAATCAACGCGACCGACCCGGGGCTGTTAACGCAGCCCCGTGTTTCTTTTTGGCTCGCCTGAGGCTGTTTCGCAGCACGCCGGCTTCCTCCGGCTCACGAGACGTGATGGGTGACCGTGTGGATGGGTGATCGTGCCGGAGGACGGAGAATACCACGGGATGCGCAACCGTTGCCGGTTCCTGATCATCCCCGCAGTTCACACCACCGCACTTCACACACCCGCACCCCCACCTCTTGCACGTCTCGGCATGACATGCCACACTCTCGGTCTCTTGATCTCCCCCCTCCGCTTTCTCCGCCGCCACCACAACGGAGTCCTCGTCGCTGACGAGGCTGTCTATCCCCGTCGATTCGTTCTCGACAGCGCCGGTGGCAAGCCGGTGCTCACGCTTCCCGTTGGTGTGGAGGACGCCGAGTCAATTGTCCTGCACATCCCCGACGAGGGCGTGCCCTCGCTCCAACTGCTTGCCGAACTCGAGTGGCTCGACCCCAACCTCTCGTCCCACGGCAGCGCGACCGACCGCTTGCTCATCCACCACGTCAAGCCCGAAGACTCCCGCTTCGTCATGCTCAACATCCTCGACGCCAAGTGGACCGATGGCCCCGTGGCGGCGGATGATCTCATCGTGCCCAACCCGCTCGCCTCGATCGAGCCGCGTCTGTGCAAGCACCTCAACACCGACCGCACGCGCCTGATCTCGATCGTGCGTCAGATCGCCCGCCGCGAAGTCTTTGATCCCATCGCCGTGGGCGTCGATCCCGACGGCGTGACCGTCCGAAGCCGCACCGGTCTGGTTCGAGTCGAGTTCGAGGCCTCTCGCTCCGCAACCGACGCCGAGGCAACGATCCAGGCATGGATCGGATGACCACAGCCCCCACCCTCGCCACGTCGCCCGCGGCACGCCCCGCCGAACTCTGCGAAG
>JBILLU010000325.1:0-2732 GCA_044375915.1 Phycisphaerales bacterium | reverse complement strand
TCGCGTCGTTGTTCTGGCAGACGAGTTCATCGTTGCCGCGGCGGAACTCGACGACGAAAACGTTGCCGTCGGCGGTCCAGGTCTTCACCGGCGGCTCGAAGCGGGCGTATGTCCACGCGTCGCCTTCCTTCGCGCCCCAGACCAGGTTGCCCTTCTCATCAAACCCGCGGTCGCCGGTCTTGAACGAGTTCGGTCCGACCTCGACCTCGCTGGTCATCTCCACCGCCCCGCCGCGGCCGGTCGGGAACGGATACGGCGTCTTGCCCGTGAAGGAGTCGCCGCTGACCTTCAGATCGATGTCGATGGTCGCGATCAGATCCTTTCGGCGAACGGGAGGGAAGACGTCCGCGTTGGTCCACCAGCCGACCATCGCGCCGCCGATCTGCGATGCGAGTTCGTACGTGCGCAGGCGGTAGCCGTCCTTGAACTTGTAGACCTGATAGAACGCCTGGCGATACGGAGCCTGCATCGAATCGATGCGGGACGATTCGGCGTAGAGCAGATCGGGAACATCCTCGCAGCGCACCCGGGTGACGCACAGGGCGACGTCGACCTTCTCCTCCTCGGGCGTGCCGGCCTTGGACGTCACCGTCGTTTTCCAGGTGCCGATGAGCATCTTCGACAGACGCTCGATCTCCGGATCGGACCACGTGATCGGCGCAAGCGGGCCACGCTTGACCTCGGGCTCCTCCACCGGCTTGGGGAAGACCTCCGGGCTTGCTGGCTGGCCCGCGGGCTTGGGGTCGTCCGAGGCCAGGGCGAAGGGGGTGCACCCGCCCACGACAGCGGCGGAGAGCAACCAGGCGAGACGAGAAGCAGTGGAGCGGTCGGTGTTCATGGATGAAGTTTCCTTGCGATGCGTTGGAGCGCGCCGCGACGGGCCAGAGTTCGGCCGAAATCCGTCAGCCCTTGAACAAAAGTTCTCGGACATTGGCAAATGGTCGCCCCCCGCGGGGATGCACTCAGGCCAGTTCGGGGAAGAGCTTCACGGTCGCGGCGATCAGGTCCTTGACGTGGCTGATCGACTCGTTCATGAACTTCTGCTCGGTGTCGTTCATCTTGAAGGTGAGCACCTTCTCGACGCCCTTGCTGCCCAGGACGCAGGGGACGCCCACGAAGAGGCCCTTGCCGCCGTTCTGTGCCTTGACGTTGAACTGGTCCTCGCACCAGGCGGCGCAGGGGATGACCCGCTTCTTGTCGCGGACGATGGACTCGACCATCTCGATGGTTCCGCTGGCGGGGGCGTAGAAGGCGCTGGTGCCCATGAGCTTGACGATCTCGCCGCCGCCGACCTTGGCGCGGTCGACGCAGGCCTGGATCTTGGCTTCGGGCAGGAGGTCGCTGACGGGGATGCCGTTGACGCTGGTGAGGCGGGGGAGCGGGACCATGTCGTCGCCGTGGCCGCCCAGGAGCAGGCCCTGGATGTCCTCGACGCTGACGCCAAGCTCCATGGCGAGGAAGGTCTTGTAGCGGGCGACGTCGAGAGCGCCGGCCTGACCGAGCACGCGGTGGGCCGGGAAGCCGGTGGTCTTCCACGCGACGTACACCATCGCGTCGAGCGGGTTGCTGACGACGATGATGATCGAGTTGGGGGCGTACTTCTTGACGTTCTCGCTGACGTTCTTGACGATGCCGGCGTTGACCTGCACGAGGTCGTCGCGGCTCATGCCGGGCTTGCGGGGCAGGCCGGCGGTGATGACCACCACGTCGCTGTCGGCGATATCGGCGTAGTCGAAGGTGCCGGTGATCTTGCTGTCAAAGTTCTCGATCGGACCGCAGCAGGAGAGGTCGAGCGCCTTGCCCTTGGGCATGTGCAGCTCGGGCTTGTCCTTGATCTGGATGTCGAGCAGGACGATGTCGCCCAGCTCCTTGGCCGCGGCCCAGTGCGCACAGGTTCCGCCGATATTGCCGGCGCCGATGATCGAGATTTTCGCGCGACGCATGAGAGTCTCCGAGTGCAGGACGTGCGTGTTTCGCGGCGGCTTGCCGCGGTGGAATTTGGCCCTCGCGGCGTGCCCAGGGGCACGCCGGGGGAAGGGGGCCATTCTAGGTGAGAGCGTCGGCGATGTCGCACGAAACGCCGAGCCTGCCGAGCCCGCGAGGAAGCCTCGGATCGAGCGGAATCGCGAGATTTCGACACGCCGCGACGGGAGCCACGGTGCCACATTCGAGCGGAGGGCTCGGGCTTGAACCTACATCGCGGCCGCGGGAGCGTTGACCGAATCCAGCAGGCCGCCCCGCGACACGACCTGACGCAGAAGGGGCCTGCCTACCGGCAGTTCGTTCATCGGTTTAACGACGAAGCTTTTGACCGCACCGGAGCCGTCGAGCGTCTGGTAGACCTGCCTCATCCGCGGCACGCGCCGCCACAGGCAGCCCGGCAGGGCGTCGGTGATCGCTCCCACGAGCGCCGCCGCGGGCGGGCGGCCCGACGGCTCCTTCAGGAAGCAGACCGGCAGCGAGGCACGCAGGACGAGCGAGGCGGGCGCGAGCCAGAGCTCGCCGTCGATGGCGTAGTCCCGGATCCACCGCTCGATGAGCGCGGCGTCGATCGCGGGCACCTGATAGGGATCGTCGACAGGCACGAACTCGACGCCGGAGGATGCGGCGATTTCGAGGTGATCGCGGGCGTCGGTGATGATCTCGGCAAGGGCCTCGGGCATTGGCTCGCCGCGCCAGATCGCGTGCAGTTCCTGCACCAGCGTGCGCACGCCGACAGAGGCGCGATCGAC
>JBILLU010000239.1:0-4809 GCA_044375915.1 Phycisphaerales bacterium | reverse complement strand
GCACCCCATTGTCTTAAACCTGCGTTGTGCAGCTTGTACAGACTTCGTTCTGACACCTATCGTTCCGCCAAGCCTCAACCACCAGCATTTCTCCCGAGGATTCCATCATGCGTATCGGCGCCATCGGCATCGACTCGTCCCACACCCCGGTCTTCACGAAGGCCATCAACGCCCTGCACAAGGAAGGCAAGACCAAGTGCCAGGTGACTGCGTTCTGGGATCCGGGCAAGCATGAGTGGCAGCACCCGGCCGGCGCCGAGCAGTCGAAGAAGGACGTCGCCAAGTGGCGTGAGGACACGATCGCCGAGGGCGCGAAGCAGGTCGATTCGCTCGACGCGTTGCTCTCTCAGGTCGACGGCGTGATGGTCCTCAACATCAACGGCCATCGCCACCTTGAACTGGCCATCGGGCCGATCGCCAAGGGCATGCCGACGTACATCGACAAGCCGCTGACGTGCTCGATTGATCAGGCCAAGGCCCTCTTGAGCATGACCCGGCAGTACAAGGCCCGTGCGTATTCGGCTTCGTCGCTTCGGTTCGTCACCGAGATCCCCAAGCTCGACAAGGAGAAGCTCGGCGATATCGTGGCGATCGACGCCTTCGGCAACGGCGAGGTGCTCGACATGATGCCCGACCTCTGGCACTACGGCTGCCACTCCATCGAGATGGTCGACGCCATCTTCAAGTGGTCGGGCCAGGGCCCGGGCGTGAAGCGGGTCAGCGCGATCAAGAAGGGCGACGCCACCAGCGGCTACCACCTGCTCGACATGGAGTATCGCGACGGGCGCATCGTCCGCATCCGCTGCGACCGCGATGGCGCGTGGGCCTTCGGTGCCACCGTCCACGGCAAGAAGGGCGTGCAGCAGTTCGTGGTCGACTTCGCACCGGTCTACGGGCGGCTCGTTGCAGGCATGGTGAAGTTCTTCGAGGGCGGCGAGGCCCCGGTCTCGCTCCGCGACATCGTGGAGAACGTCGCCGTCATGCAGGCGGGTAATGAATCGATCGCCAAGGGCGGCGAGTGGGTTGAGATTCCGGTCATCGAGTGAACCGCTTCGCAGACATACGATCTCGCGAGACGCGGCAGGCGGCCGCGGGGTTGGGATGGTCCCGGCCCTGAGGAAAGTCCGAGCACGGCAGGACACGCTGGTGGGTAACGCCCACCCGTTCGGCAGGCGGCGGAAAACCGCCATCCTCCCCGAGCGCGGGACAGTGCCACAGAGAATGAACCGCCGATGGCCGTCCGCAAGGGCGGATCAGGTAAGGGTGAAAAGGTGCGGTAAGAGCGCACCGCTCGGCCCGTGAGGGTCGGGGCATGGCAAACCCCAGTGCGTGCAAGGTCAAGCAGCATCCGCTCTGGTCGCAAGACCGGGGGTGTCCGGTCCGGGCATGTCGGGTGCGGGTAGATCGCTTGAGCCCCGCGGCAACGCTGGGCCCAGAGAAATGGTCGCCTCCGGGGACAGGTGTCGGTGCTCGCAAGGGCTTCGGCAAACCGGCCTCGGAACAGAACTCGGCTTATCGCCGCGTCGGAACGATCGCGAGCCCCGAAAGGGGCTCGCGGCCTTTTTGGATGAGGGGAGAGGGGTGAGCGAGGAACGGGGGATCCGATCACCCGATCACTGCAAGATGAAGATGATCTCTTCGCACGCGAGGTAGCGTTCGGTCTCGTCGCCCCACTTGGTGCCGGTGATGCGGAAGCCGTTCTTGAGCAGGACCTTGATCGAGGCGGTGTTGCGGGCGGCAGCGCGGGCGTGGAGTGGGCGGAAACGGAATTGCTCGAGCAGGAGCGCGAGGGCGCGGGTGGCGATGCCCCGGTTCCAGAATGGGCGGGCGATGAGGTAGCCGACTTGGAGCTCGCCGTCGGTGCGATGGGTGCCGATCGAGCCGCAGGGAGTGTCGTCGGCGAGGATGAGCTTGGCGCGGATACCGGAGTGCGGATCAACGCGGCCGCCAAAGACCTTGGCCCACGCGGCGTCGAAGGTTTCGCGGGTGCGCGGCTTCACAAAGGCCAGGGCGCACGATTCGGGATCGCGCTGCCAATCGAAGAGCGTGTCGAGATCGGCGCGTTCAACGTCGCGGAGCGTGATCGCGTGAGCGGGTGGTGAAGGATGCGGCGTCGCCAACATGGGCAAGGGTAGAAGAGCGGCGATCACGGACGGCATCTTCCTCCTCTGCACCACTCCCCCACTTCCCCACTGCCCCACTGCCCCACTACTTCCTCGCCACCACGTACACCACCCAGTTCTCGTCGAGGTCATCGGGCTCGCGGACCGGGTTGAGGTGCACGCGGCCTTCGTTGTCGATGGCGTCGCCGAGGCGGCTGTGAACTTCGACGTTGGTGAACCCGGCTTCAGCAAGGGCGTCATGGAGTTCGGGGAGCGACCAGAGCCGCCAGTCGTACGTGAACGCGTCGGGGAGATCGATGGCTGGAGCGGGTTGCTTGGTCCGCGGGTTCGCGGGCGTCTTGGTGCGGGCGGGCCAAGCCTTGAAGTGCAGGGCGTCGACGACGCGGCCGGTGCGTGGGTCGGCGGTGCGCTGCTCGAAGGTGTATTCGATGAGCTCGCCGGACCAGGGGCGTTGTTTCGGTGCACGCAGCAACTGGATGATCTTGCCGGGTGTGAAGGCGTCGCGCCCGCCGTAGAGATCGAAGACGAGGATGCCGCGGCGGTTGAGGCTCTGTCGCGCGGCCTTCAGGTACCGGATCAGGTCGCGGCGGGTGTGGTGGTAGCCGATGGGGAAGTTGGTGGCGGCGATGATGTCGGCCTTCGCGGTGCAGGTCTCGGCGTCGGCCTCGATGGTACGGACGCGTTTGGCCTTGGCACGCTTGAGCGGCTCGGGGTCGAGATCGACGGCGATGGCGCGGCGGGCGGGATGCGAGGCGGCCCAGGCGCGAGCGAGGGCGGCGCTGCCGCTGAAGTCTTCGCGGAGGGTGCGTGGGTTGTGGGCGTGGGCGGCGAGGAGGAAAGGGATGACGCGGGTGGGCTCGGTGACGCAGAGTTCGTAGAAATCGAGTGCGGATGGATAGCGGGTGGGCATTCGTGAAGGTATGCCCGACACGTTGGGGGCATGCGTGATGCGGTGGGAGTCGGACGTGTCGCTGGCGTGGATTAGGGCGACCTTTCGCTTACGCGAGAGGCTCTAGAGAGCGGGCCAAGGGGCGTTGTCGATGAGGCGGACGCTGCCGAGCTTGGCGGCGATGAGGGCGCGCCGGGGGCGGCCGGAGATCGGGGCTTCGAGGTACTGGGCGTCGCGGACGACGGCGTACTGGGTTTCGAGGCCGGCGGCCTGGAGCACCGTGTGCATGTGGGCTTCGGCGGCGGCGGGTGTGGGCTTGGCGGCGGCCTCGCGGAGGGCGCGGGAGATGGCGGTGGCGCGGGGGCGCTCGTCGGCGGTGAGGAAGCGGTTGCGGCTGCTCATGGCCAGGCCGTCGGGCTCGCGGATGGTCGGGCCGGGGATGATGCGGATGGGCAAGCCGGTCTCGCGGGTCATCGCCGAGAGGACCTGGAGTTGCTGCCAGTCCTTCTCGCCGAAGAGAGCGGCGGCGGGTTGCACAAGATCGAAGAGACGGCGGACAACCTGGCAGACGCCGGCAAAGTGGCCGGGGCGGAGCTTGTCTTCGAGGCCAGGCGCGGTGGCGACGCGGGGCAGCGGCGGGACGGGGATGGGCGCGTCGGTCGGGTAGACGTCTTGCGGCGTGGGCGCGTAGACGTGGGTCCCCCCGCTGCGGCGGCAGAGGTCGAGATCGGCGTCGAGAGTCTTGGGGTAGCGGGCGAAGTCGGCCGGGTCGTTGAACTGCGTGGGGTTCACGAAGATGCTGACGACAACCGGGCCCTGGTGGACAGCGGCGGCGTGGCGGATGAGGCTGGCGTGGCCGTCATGAAGCGCGCCCATAGTGGGCACGAACACGCACGGCTGCGTGAGGAAAGACCGGAGTTCGGCGTGGTTCGTCGCGACAAACACGGGCAGGCCTCGCTGGGGACCGCCACAGAGTAGGGGGCAGCGCGACGCTCAGAATGAAAACCGCCGGGCGTTCCCGGCGGCTTCTCGATCTTTCGGATTGCTTCCTGCGATCCGACGATTACTCGGTTTCGGTCACCGTCGCGACAGCACCGTTCTGGGTCTGTTGGAGCAGATTCACGGCGAGCGTGTTGGTCGGTTCCAGCTCGATCGCCTTCGCGAAACTGGCCTTGGCCTCGGCGGTGCGACCGATCTGACGCTCGATCAGGCCGAGCAGGACGTAGTTCTCGCCGTTGGGAGCGATCGCCGCGGCTCGCACGGCGTTCTCGTGTGCCTGATCCAGCGCACCCAGACGACGCAGCACCATCGCGCGGAGCTGATAGCCCTCGGGGCGATCCGGTGCGATCGCGACCAGGCGGGCAGCGGCCGTACGGGCACGATTGATGTCCTTGAGTTTGAACGAAACCTTGCCCAGCTCGATCCACGATTCCACGTCCGCCGAGCCGCCCTCGGAGTTTGTGAGCTTGATGAGCACATCGCGTGCCTCCATCGCACGGTCGACCTGCACAAGGCAGCGAGCCCGCATCAGCTGCAGGTCGCGACGCTCGGCATAATCCTTGTTCTTCAGCAGCCGGGCGATGGCGAGCTCGGCATCGGCGTACTTCTCGCAAGCGATCTGGGCAGCGATGAGGTCGGACTGAATCGCCGGGTCATCCGGAGCGGCGAGACGAGCCTCCTCGAAGAACCCAAGCGCGATCTCGTGCTGGCCTCGGAGGGCGGCGATATGGCCCTTGGTCTGATTGACGCCAGCGTTATGCGCGAACTGGTTCTGACGGCTCGCGAGTTCGGCCTCAG
>JBILLU010000050.1:0-18916 GCA_044375915.1 Phycisphaerales bacterium | reverse complement strand
GTGGAGGAGCTGCGTCGGATCCGGGCCACGCTGCAGGCGGCCCCGTGACAGCCGGGCGGAACTGGCGAGGAACCGCCGCCCTTCCTGTGCTCGCTCTGGGCCTCTCTTGGAACCGCTAGACCGGCCTGAGGACCCGACCTATCATCTTGACCCTGTCGGAAGAGCCGCGGCCGTGTTCGGCGTTCGGTGTTTCGGCGGGACCGTTCCGAATCCAGTTCATAGCGAGTCAGCCATGTCCCAGAGCGCCAAGAGCCAGCAGTCGATTCTCGCCAGCATCAACGCCCCGGCACTGAAGAAGGATCTGCCTTCTCTGTCGATCGGCGACACGATCAACGTGCACAACCGCATCGTCGAGGGTGACAAGGAGCGCATCCAGGTCTACTCCGGCGTGCTCATCGCCCGCGCTGGCAGCGGCATGACCGACATGATCACCGTCCGCCGCGTCGTCGACGAGGTGGGCATCGAGCGCGTGTGGCCGATCAACAGCCCGCTGATCGCCAAGATCGAGGTCGTCCGCCACGGCGACGCCCGCCGCAGCAAGCTCTACTACCTCCGCGACCGCGTGGGCAAGAGCCGTCGCCTCCGCGACCGCCGCCGCGGCATGAAGCACATCGAAGTCCCCGGCGAGAAGGCCGACGCGGCCGCCCCGGCCCCCAAGGCCTGAGCAGACGGTCCAACGAAGAAACCTTGCACAGCCCGGCGGCGACGCCGGGCTGTGTTGCTTTTGCGAAGACCAGATCGCGAGGATTCCTGCATGCGGCAGGGCTCCGCGGCCGACGGTGAGAGCGAGGTTGCTCGCGGCCGGCGGGACGCGGTCGCATCCAGCGACCGGCCGCCGCGTATCGACGCCGCAGACAACGCGTCTCGCGCGGCTCGGGGAGTGGGCGTGGAGCGACTCAAACGGAGGTCTCGCGATGAAGGGCATGCAAAGGATCGGCGTGGCGCTGGCGGCGGGGTTGGTCCTGTGCGCGGGCGGTGCGATCGCGGTTGGAACGGAGCCAGCACCGACCAAGGAGGAACTGCCTCAGGGCTCGTTTGACCTGCGGCCCAAGTTCCGCATCGGCCAGGACCGGCGGGTGCGGCTGAAACTCGAAAGCCACGAGACCAGCCCGGACCTGCTCGCCGAGACCGACGAAGACTTGCCCCCGACCACGCCGAAGAAATCGCCCAAGACCTCCAAGCCCGCTGCCGAGAGCGAAGTGAACACCTGGCAGGAGTTCGTGCTGATCTTCCGGCCGACCAAGGTCGGTGAGGAGGCCTCGGAAGTCGACGTCGTGTTCGAGAGCATCAAGTCCAAGGTCGACGGCCCGGGCGTGGACGACACGTTCGACAGCAGCAAGCCGGCGCCCAAACCCGCCAAGACCGCTCCCAAGTCCAACGACCCGTTGCAGCAGTTGGAGGCGCTCGCGAAGCCACCCTCGCTGGAGGAACTGATGCGGCCCTTGGTCGGCGAAGCCCTCACGCTCACGCTGGATCGCGACGGAAACATCACCGACGTCCGCGGCGGCCAGAAACTGGTGCGGGCGCTGAACCCGATGGCGCCGGCGGCGATGGCCCAAATGGGAGGGGACGCGCCGATCCGCGACCTGTTCAAGTCGATCGTGGGCACGCCCGGCAAGCCGCACGCCAAGCCGGGTGAATCGTGGTCGAGCGCGACGAATCTCGATGTCTTCCCGATGGGCAACGCGTCGCTGCGGACCGACTACAAACTCACGAGCGTGCAGGGCAACCTTGGCAAGATCGTGTTCAGCGGAGGGCTTAAGCCACGCGAGGACCCAAGCCCCGGCGGCGGTGGCCTGACGATCTCCAAGGCCGAGTACGGAGGCACCACCAACTGGGATCAGGCGGACGGCTTCGCCGCTTCGATGAACGCAAAGCAAGAACTGAACGCCGAGCTGGCGATCGGACAGAGCAACGTCAAGATCCGCCAACACCAGACGGTGACCATGGAGAGGTTGGGCGACGCAGCGGGCGCTCCGAAAGCCCCCAAGCCGCGCGAGTGATGCGTCGTGCAAGCCGCAGAACCCCGGGTGACAGTGCTTGACCGGCTCGGTGGTCAAGCAGTGCCGTGGCGTTCGTCCGCGCGAAGGCCGCACGGCTTGGCCCAGCGCCGCCAAGCTGCGGCATCCGAGCCATAAACAGAAGTGATTTAGAGTCGTATCACAATCGATTCGATTCATACCGATGCATGGCTAGGGTTATGCGTTCGAGATCGCTCCGCAACCTCCCCACGCCGCTCGGCACGAAGACGACGGCTTCACTAAAGGGACAACCATGGCCGCCCCCCACGCTCCCGCAGACCCGTTCAGCAGCAAATCCACCCTCAAGACCGCCCACGGCACCTACACCTACTACTCGCTCGACGCCGTCACCAAGAAGGGCGTCGGCCACATCAGCAAGCTGCCCGTGTCGATCAAGGTCCTGCTCGAGGCCATGCTCCGCAACCTCGACGGGTTCGTCGTCACCGCCGACGATGTCAGCGGCCTCGCCAACTGGAACGCCAAGGCCCCGGTCAAGGAAGAGATCCCCTTCATGCCCGGCCGCGTGGTGCTGCAGGACTTCACCGGCGTGCCGTGCGTGGTGGACCTCGCCGCCATGCGTGACGCGATGAAGGCCCTCGGCGGCGACCCCAAGAAGATCAACCCGCTCGTGCAGTGCGACCTCGTCATCGACCACTCGGTCCAGGTCGACGCCTTCGGCTCGGCCCAGGCTCTCACCATCAACGCCGGCAAGGAGTTCGAGCGCAACAACGAACGCTACGAGTTCCTCAAGTGGGGCCAGCAGAGCCTGAGCAACTTCAGCGTGGTGCCTCCGGCCACAGGCATCGTGCACCAGGTCAATCTCGAGTACCTCGCCAAGGCCGTCTGGACCAAGAAGAACGAGAATGGCGAGACCGTCGCGTTCCCCGACTCCTGCGTCGGCACCGACTCGCACACGACCATGATCAACGGCCTGGGCGTCGTCGGCTGGGGCGTCGGCGGCATCGAGGCCGAGGCCGTCATGCTCGGCCAGCCGATCTACATGCTCACGCCCGATGTCATCGGCTTCCGCCTCAAGGGCAAGCTCCCCGAAGGCACCACCGCGACCGACCTCGTCCTCACCGTCACCCAGATCCTCCGCAAGAAGGGCGTCGTCGACAAGTTCGTCGAGTTCTTCGGCGAGGGCCTCTCCAGCATGAGCGTGCCCGATCGCGCCACCATCGCCAACATGGCCCCCGAGTACGGCGCGACCATCGGCTTCTTCCCCGTCGATCAGGCCACGCTCGACTACCTGCGATTCACCGGCCGCGATGAGGCGACGGTCGCACTCGTCGAGGCCTACTGCAAGGCTCAGGGCATGTTCTGGGCCCCCGGCACGCCCGAGCCCGAATTCACCGACGTGCTGGAACTCGATCTGTCCACGATCCAGCCCTCGATGGCAGGCCCGAAACGGCCGCAGGATCGCGTCGAACTCAAGAACGTCAAGGCTGAGTTCTTCAAGTCGATGGCCGCCCCGTTGGGCAACACGTCCTTCGGCATGACCGCGGACAAGATCTTCGGCGCGTCGGGCACCGTGAAGCACGCCGACGGCACGGCTCCGAGCAAGATCACCCACGGCGCGGTCGTCATCTCGGCGATCACCTCGTGTACCAACACCAGCAATCCCGATGTGCTGATCGCCGCGGGTCTCGTCGCTCGCAAGGCCCGCGCCCTCGGTCTGACTCGCAAGCCGTGGGTGAAGACCAGCCTCGCCCCGGGCTCCAAGGTTGTGACGGCGTACCTCGATCGTGCGAACCTCTCCGCCGACCTCGATGCCATCGGCTTCAACACCGTCGGCTACGGCTGCACCACCTGCATCGGTAACTCCGGCCCTCTGCCCGAGGAAGTCGAAGCCGCGATCAAAGAGGGCGACCTCTGCGTTGCGTCGGTGCTCTCGGGCAACCGCAACTTCGAAGGCCGCGTGCACCAGAGCGTGAAGGCCAACTTCCTCGCCAGCCCGCCGCTGTGCGTGGCGTACGCCATCGCCGGCAGCGTCGCGATCGACCTCGCCACCGAGCCGCTCGGCACCAGCAAGGACGGCAAGCCGGTCTTCCTCAAGGACATCTGGCCCACGCTGCAGGAAGTGCAGGCCGTCAAGGCCCAGTGCCTCAACCCCGAGCAGTTCCGCAAGGAATACGGCAACGTCTTCAACGGCAACCCGACCTGGAACGACGTGCCCGTCAGCAAGTCCGAGCAGTACAAGTGGAATGACGCGTCCACCTACATCCAGAACCCGCCCTACTTCGCGGGCATGAGCGCCACGCCCGGCACGCCCGCGGCGATCAAGGGCGCGAAGGTCCTCGCCTACGTCGCCGACAGCGTGACCACCGATCACATCAGCCCCGCGGGCGACATCGCCGAGAACAGCCCCGCCGGTGCGTACCTCAAGACCCTGGGCGTTCGCAAGGCCGACTTCAACTCCTACGGCAGCCGCCGCGGCAACGACCGCATCATGACCCGCGGCACCTACGCCAACGTCCGCATCAAGAACAAGCTCGCGATCGACCCCGCCACCGGCAAGATCAAGGAAGGCGGCTGGACCAAGGACATGAGCAAGAAGGGCGCGAACTCCATCGCGTTCATCTACGACGCCGCCATGAACTACAAGGCCGAGGGAACGCCGCTGATCGTGCTCGCGGGCAAGGACTACGGCATGGGCTCGTCGCGCGACTGGGCCGCCAAGGGCACGCTGCTGCTCGGCTGTCGCGCTGTGATCAGCGAGTCGTTCGAGCGCATCCACCGCAGCAACCTCGTCGGCATGGGCGTGCTGCCGCTCAATTTCAAGGAAGGCGAGACGGCGGCCAGCCTGGGCCTCACCGGCGACGAAGCGTTCGACATCCACCTCAACGTCAGCGCTGATGGACTGGTCGAGCCCCGCTGCGAGGTGAAGGTGACCGCGACCAAGCCCGACGGCAAGAAGACCGAGTTCACCACCCGCTGCCGCATCGACACTCCGGTCGAGGCTGAGTACTACCGCAACGGCGGCGTGCTGCAGACCGTGCTGCGGCGGTTGCTGAACGAGAGCAAGAAGCCGGTCACGGTGTGAGCATGCCGACCGTCGAACTTCCCGCCACCATCGCCGACCCGCCGAGCACGACCATCGAGATCCCCATCGCCTGGGGCGAGATGGACGCGCTCGGGCACGTCAACAACGTCGTCTACTTCCGCTACTTCGAGATCGCGCGGATCGACTTCCTCCGCAAAGCCGGTTGTTCGCAGCTCAAGGCCGCCGACGGCGTGGGGTTCATCCTCCAGGCCATGGAATCCCGCTTCCGCGTGCCGCTGGTCTTCCCGGACACGATCGTGGTCGGGACCAAGCTGGTCGCGATCGAGGACGATCGCTTCACGCTCGTGCACAGCATCAGGAGCAAGACGCACGGTCAAACCCAGGGTGTCGCCGCCGTGGGTCGCGGCACGATCGTGACATACGACTACGCGGCTGGTCGAAAGGTTTCGATCCCGCGTGCGATTGGCGAAGCCATCACCCGCGGCTCGGCCTTTGCATGATGAACAGGTAATTGAACCCGCGCAGGAAGAAGTTGCCATCTTCCGCAGCCTTGTGCCAGTTGCCTCGCTCGAGCTTCTGGTTGTGACGGACGACGGCGATGATGTCGATCGGCTCAAGGACCTCCCGCATCATCGCAAAGAGTTCGAAGCCAATCGGAGACAACCCGCTGCCTTTGCGGAATGAGTCGCTGACGTAGAGCCCCATGTGGGCACCGGGCTTGAGCAAGCGGGCGATCTCGCGGATGACCTGACGCATCGACTGGAAGTACGCACGCCCGTGATCGTCTCCAAGGGCGTCGAGCTTGCCGATGCACGCGGGATCGTCCGAGTAATCGACGTGCGTCGAATACGGCGGATCGACGAACACGAAATCCGCGCTCGCGTTCGGCAGGTTGATCTTGCGAGCATCGCCCTGACGGATGTCATCGCGCGACGGCGCGAGATCGAAGCCGATGCAGACCCGGCCAGTATCGCGGCAGACGTCGATGGTGGTACCGCTGCCGACCATCGGGTCGATCACGGTGTCACCGGGTTTGGTGTAGCGCTGCAGCAATTGCCAGATGACCCACGACGGGCTGGCACCGACGTAGCGCTTGTCGCCCTGCATGCGTGAGCCGTCGGCGCCGACGTAGTGCTGGCTGGGAAACTCCCACAGCGTCGTGGTGAGAATCGGCATCGGGGCATCGCCGCCTTCTCGGTGCGGCCCACGGTCTCCGCGAGCGGCGCGAGGCGGATTCGCAGGGCGTCCGCCGAGCCGCTTGGGCGATCCTGGCTTCTCACCGGGTTGACGTGGCCTGATGGGCCTCATGGTGGCGGCTTTCGTGAGGGTGCGTTACCTGTCCCAGTGCCGACTGATCGCATCGAGGACTTTGGCCTTCGTCGTGACGAGATCTGCATAGACCTTGGCCCCTGCTGCACGCACGTGGCCACCGCCGCCCAGTTCCTTGCCCGCGGCGTTGACGTCCGCCGAGCCTTTGACGGCCTTGCTCCGCATGCTGATCTTGGTCAGCATCGCGCCCGGCGCAGCCTGCATCCCGAACTCGCTGGGGTCGGCCTCGGTCAGCACCGCCGTGACGAGCACGGACTCCAGCGTCTGCGAGTGATCCGCAAAGCCGCCCGCGTCCGCGGGCTGAGCGCCGGTCTCGGCGAAATCCTTCTTCGTGAGCGACATCACCGCGACGCGGTTCTGGTCGTGGAGCTCAAGCGAGGCCAGGGCACGGGCGAGGAGCTTCAGCCGCGGCAAGCGCTCACGCTGTTCGATGTTCACATAGAGCGCAGCGTGATCGACACCGGTCGCCAGCAGTGCCGCCGCGGTCTCCATCACGTTCGGCTTCACGTTGCTGTGCTTGAACCAGCCCGTGTCGGTCGCGAGCCCCAGGTACAGCGGCTCAGCGACCTCGACCGGCAGCTCGCGCAGCGTGCGCTTGTTCAAGACAACGCGGCACAACTCCGCGACCGGCTGGCACGCGGCGGCGCTGGCAACGTCCACCACGCGCCGCTCGGTGATGTCGGCATCGCCCTGGGCGTGGTGATCGATGATCGCGATCTTGCCGCGCTGCTGCTCCAGCCAGGGCTTGATCATCTCAAGCTGCGTCCACGAGCCGGTGTCCACGATGACGACCGCGTCGCACGACTCATGCTCGATCTCGTCGAACGTCTCGATATTGGTTGCCGGCGTCTCGCCGACGACCCGCTTCATCCACGACGGCCGCGGCCCGAAGTACCACGCCCGCGCCCGCGGCGGTGCGGCGATCCCGATGTTCTTCTGGGCAAGGTTCAGGGCTCGCGTCAGGGAGATCGAAGACCCAACCGCGTCGCCGTCGGGCTTCACGTGGGTGACGACGGCGATCTTGTTCTTGTCCGCGAGCCACGCTGCGATGGCGGCGATCTGCTTGGGCACGTCGGCGCTGGGCGTGGCAATCCACGCGGACTTGGAAGAAGCCGCGGGCGAGGGTGACGAAGTCGAGCCGGAACTCATCGAGCGCAATCCCCTGTGGCCGCGGGCGTCGCGGCGGACGAATCTAGCAGATCGCTGGCGAGCGCGAGGCAGGCACGCCGGTCCCGCTCCAGTTGCTGCCGCAGGGCCTCGATGCCCGGGAAGCGGACCTGGTCGCGGACGAAGGCAACGAACTCCAGCGCCAGCGGCCAGCCGTACTCGGCGAGACCGGCCGCGGGCGCGCCCGTCCGTCCATCGATGACGTGCGCCTCGACGCGGCGGTCCAGGCCCTGAAATGTCGGGCGGCTTCCGATATTGACCGCCGCTGGCAAACGCCGTCCGTCGGGCAATCGCGCGATGCACGCGTACACGCCGTCGGCGGGCAGCAGCAGGGCGGTGGTGGGGTCGCCGGGCTGATGCAAATTGGCCGTCGGGAATCCGATCGTGCGGCCACGCTGGTCGCCGCGCTCGACCGTGCCCAGAAGTTCGTAGTTGCGGCCCAGTAAGTTGGACGCGTCGGTCACCCGGCCGTGTGCGATCAGCCAGCGGATCATCGTGCTGGACGCACGGACGATCGTGTGATCCGAGATCGCCACGCCCACAGCGTCCACGATGTCCACGGCGAACCCGAGCGCCGCGCCCAGTTCCCGCAGCGTCGCGATGCTCCCCGCCCGGCCCTTGCCAAAGTGAAAGTCCGCCCCTTCGACGATCGCCACGGGGCGATAGGTCGCGACTACCCGCTCGATGAACTCCCGCGGCGAGGTGCTCAGAAACTCGTCGCTGGGTTGCAGCCGGACCACCTCATCGGCCCCAAGCTCGCGGAGCAGGGCCGCCCGGTGTTCGAAGGAGGTCAGCCGCGCCGGGGCCGCGGCGGGGGCGATGCGGGTGAGCGGGTGCGGGTCAAACGCCAGCGCGAGCACCCGGCCCCTCTCCCCGGCGTGACGGCGGGCGCGGGCAATCAACGCGGCGTGGCCGACGTGCACGCCGTCGAAGTTCCCGATGGTGATCGCGGAGGGGGCCGTCACGGGCAAGCGTAGGGAAAGCGATTTCTCCCGGGCGATTGGCGTTCGGCGGTCCACGACTTGGACGGGGCTGGACCGGTCGGCAGCACCAAAAGCGAGCCGGGGCGTCCTCGCCCCGGCGGTGCAGACAAAGGACTCGCAGCGCTGCACGGGGGAACGCAGCCGCCCCGGGGCGAGGACGCCCCGGCTCGCCGTCGCCCGCATAGCCTTGCCCATGCTCAAGCTCTCTTACGCGAACTGTCTGGCGGATCGAGTCGGCGAACACGGGATCGACCCCGACCATCTCGCGCCCGGCGGCGAGGCGGCTGCGGCGATCGCGGCTCACACGAAGAAGCTTGCCTCCACTCGCGGCAAGGGCTGGGAGCGTTGGCGCGAATTGCCCTTTGACCCCATGCGCCGCGAGCACGTCACCGGCGTCCGCAACGCCGTCGAACGCTGCCGCGGGAAGTTTGAGAACCTCGTCGTCCTGGGCATCGGCGGCAGCGCCCTGGGCAACATCGCCCTCCAAAGCTCGCTCAACCCCCCGACGTACAACCTGCTCGATGCGTCCAAGCGCTTCGGGCCCCGCGTCTTCGTCGTTGACAACGTCGACCCCGCCTACTTCGGCGCGATCCTCGAGTTCTGCAAGACTCACGGCGGCGTGCAGAAGACCCTCTTCAACGTCATCAGCAAGTCCGGCGAGACCGCCGAGACCGCCGCCCAGTTCATGATCATCCGCGACGAGCTGCGCAAGGCGATCGGAACCAACTACGCCCAGAACATCGTTGCCGTCACCGACCCCGCCAAGGGCACGATGCGCCAGATCTGCGACCGCGAGGGCTACACCACACTGCCCGTGCCCGACGGCGTCGGCGGCCGCTTCAGCGTCCTCAGCCCCGTCGGTCTCTTCTCTGCGGCGATGGCCGGTATCGATATCGACGCCCTCCTCGACGGCGCGGCGGACATGGACAAAGCCTGCTCCCGCGAGGACATCACCCAGAATCCCGCCGCCATGCTCGCGTACCTGCTCGTCGAACTCGGCGAGACCAAGGGCAAGATCAACCACGTGATGATGCCCTACAGCAACGCGCTGTACCTGCTCGCCGACTGGTACCGCCAGCTCTGGGCCGAGTCGCTCGGCAAGCGCGTCGATCTCCAGGGCCAGACCGTCTTCGCCGGCTTCACTCCCATCAAGGCCCTCGGCACCACCGATCAGCACAGCCAGGTTCAGCTCTACCGCGAAGGCCCCAACGACAAGGTGCTCGGCCTCGTCGAGGTCGAGTCGTTCGCCGACCACTCCCGCGGCGTCCACGGCGACATGACTATTCCGTCGGGCCTTGGCGTCGACGCAGTCAAGTACCTCGAGGGCGCCACCATGAGCGGCCTGCTGAACGCCGAGAAGCGAGCGACCGAGTACGCGCTTGTTGAGAGCCGTCGCCCCAACTACACCATCCACTTCCCCAAGATCGACGCTTACCACGTCGGCCAGTTCATCGCGCTGTGGGAGATCACCACCAGCTACGCCGGCTTGCTCCTGAACATCGATGCCTACGACCAGCCCGCCGTGGAACTCGGCAAGCAGGCGACCTTCGGCCTCATGGGCAAGAAGGGCTTCGAGAACTTCAAGAGCCAGGTCGATTCCACGCTGGGTGCGTCGACGCGGGTGATCTCGGCGTAGGAAGACCGGCTGGAAGCCGGTCCCACTGGTTCATGACTGGTAGTAGTACTTCGGCTGCCAGTCGCCGACGCCGCCTTGCAGCAGGTCGAACATCGGGAAGATGGCGCAGAAGTCGTCGCCGGGCCCGAAGTGCCGCGCGCCGGTGCGGGAGATCGTGCCGTCGGGGTTGCGCCGCAGCGCGCTGACGCCGGGCATGAAGCCTTCCTTGCCGACGTCCGGGCCTTTCTCGTGCAGGGCGACGAAGCCGAGGTCTCGGGCGAACGCCGTGCCCGCATGCGAGACGACCGGGAACGTCCATTCACGGGCCGAGGCAAACGCCGCGGCGACGTCCGGCGCATCCGGCGTGGTCAGCACGAAGGCGGCGCGGGTGGCCAGATGCTTGTACATCGACGCAAAGCCGTCGGCCCATAGCGTGCAGTACACACACGAGCGGCCCATGTTGTGCACCACGATGAGATCGCGTGACGTGCCGAACAGCTCCGAAAGTTGCACGCTTGCGCCCGAGCCCGCCAGACGGAGCGTGTAGTCGCGCACGGTTTCGGGAGACCCGGCTCGGATCGCCTTGGTCAACGCGGCCTTCGCGTCGGCCACGGCCTGCTCAAGGCGGGCGATCTCGTTGGTTTGAAACGCGGCGGGCATGGCGGGCTCCTTGCATTCGGAAACGTCGTCGGTCGTGGCCAGACTACCAGAGATCTGGATCCGTGGGCGGCATCCAAACGTGCGACTGAGACCCCGCCCGCCGAACGTCATGCGTGCAAGCGTTTGGGGCATCGTGCTCGGGCGAGACCTTCAGACGCAAACCGTTCCGCTAGGCTGTGTGTATGGCTCCACCACCCAAGAGCGTGCCGCTGACCAGGTTCGACCCCGGGCTCGCGCCCGAAGCGGCAGCTCGCGCGATTTATGAGCGTCAGCGGCTGCGCCGCAGCGTGCGGTTCTTCAGCGATCAAGCCGTCAGCGAGGAGACCATCCGCTGGTGCGTCGCCGCCGCGGGCACCGCGCCCTCGGGGGCGAACAAGCAGCCGTGGCGGTTCGTCGCGGTGCGTGACCGCAAGCTCAAGCACGAGATACGTCTGGCAGCGGAGGCCGAGGAGCGGGAGTTCTACCAGCGTCGGGCCACGCCGCAGTGGCTGGCGGATCTCGCCCCGCTCGGGACCGATTCCGACAAGGAGTTCCTCGACGTCGCGCCGTGGCTGATCGTGGTGTTCAAGCTGATGAAGGACGACGCCAGCGAACGGCCCGGAGGGGGAGAGCCGGGGCAGGTGTACTACGTCAACGAGAGCGTCGGCATCGCATGCGGCATGCTCATCACCGCGATCCACCACGCCGGGCTGGTCACGCTCACGCACACCCCCAGCCCGATGGGCTTTCTGTCCAAGGTGCTCGGCAGGCCCGAGCACGAACGCCCGTACTTGCTCCTGCCCGTCGGCTATCCCGCCGAGGGCTGTGTCGTGCCCGATATTCAACGCAAGCCGCTGGAGCAGATTCTGGTGGTGCGATAGCGCCGGAGCTCTCGGACTCACTTCCCGAGCTGGATCTCCATGCACAGATCGCAGCGCTGCGTCTCGGTCTCGGCGGGGCGCTCGATCTCCTTGAAGCCGAGCTTCTTGTACAGGCGCACCGCGGGCTCCAGAATGCGGCTGGTCTCAAGATAGAGAGTCTTTGCCCCGCGCTTGCGGGCCCGCGTCATCGCCTCACGGGTCAGGCGCTCTCCAATGCCTTTGCCGCGGTGCTTGGGATCGACTGCGAGTTTCATCAGCTCCCAGCGTGTGTCGTTCAGCGGCTTGACAGCCACGGTGCCCACGGCCTCGTTGTCCATGATGGCCATGATCACGCTGCCGCCTTTGGCGACGATCTCGTGCTCCGGGTTCTTCAGGACCTTCTCGTCGATGGGCTCGAGGGTGAAGTTCTTCTCCAGCCACGCAAGGTTGAGGGTGCGGAACTTGTCGCGGGTCTTGGCGTCGAGGTCCGCCAACCGCAGGCCGCGGGAGAGGTAGCGGGCCTGGATGCGATCGATCATGGGCCGCTCGCGCATGGCCTGCTCGAGCTTCTCGAGCTTGGCGATGATGTCGAGGCCGGCGTCTTCGCTCAACTCGCGGCTGGCTTCCTCGATCGCCGCCCAAACAGGCTCCATCTTCGCCGCCAGGTCGCGACCTTTCTTCGTGAGCTCGATCGTCCGGCGGCGCTCGTCCTTGGCATCCGTCTTGGACGTCAAGAGGCCAACCTCGGCGAGTTCCTTGGCCATCTGGCTGATCGCCGGATGGGTGAGCCCGAGCTGACTGGCGGCCTCGCCGATGCTCAGGTTCGGTTGCTCGATGAGCAGCCGGAACAGCCCGAACCACTTTGGCGAGAAACTGACGTCGTGAAGTTTGTAGAAACGCGCAGCGTCACCCATGAGATCGTCGCTCAGACGTCTCAGGCGGCTACCCAGCGCGAGATAGCCAAGCGCACTAAGGAAATCACCCATCCGAGTTTGCCCTCATGCCTGGGGCGATCCAGGCAACGTTCGAACGACGAACCACGAGTTGGCCGCGAACCCCTCACCCGTGCTCCCCAGCGTCCGACCGGCCGATCGCAGTGTCGCATACCCGGGCGGGTCTGTCCAGTCGACATCCCGCAAATCGGAAACATATTACTTAAATGGATCCCACCCCGGGGCCGTCTCGCTCAGAACATCTCGAACGCCGCCCGCGGCTTATCGCTCTTGCGCTTTTCCGCGTCCGGTTCGGCGGCCTGCACTCGGGATGCATCGATCTGCTTTTCCTTCGTCAGGAACAGAGCGACGGCTTCGGCGCGGCGCTTCACCAGGTCCGCGATCCGCTCTTCCGGAAGCTCGGTTGCCTCGATGAGGGCCTTCTCCATCTCCTCCATCGGCGGCGGGGCGCCGACATCGGATCCAACTCGCCGCACCGACGGAGGCGGCTGCTCACCCTTCTTCGTCGCCTGCTCGAGCCGCAGGGCGTCGAATGCGATCATGGTCTGTTCCTTCACCTGCGCGTCGCTCAGAGCGCTCGCCGGCTTGCCCTTGCCCAAGACGTTCTCCGCGTAGCGCTCGCGGAGAATCTGACGCTTGAGCGCCACACTGTCGGTCTTTTCCTCGTACTGCCCGCGGACGCGCAGCTTGATCCCGGGGCGATCGGTCATGCCCTTGGCGAGTACGTCGAGGGCGGAGACGGCATCGGGCGCGAGGTCGGCGGAACCCGGATCAAACGCGATCTGCGAGAGGTCCTGATCGCCGCCGCCGAAGAGCGCGCCGAGGATCTGGAACGGCGCGGTGGCGGCCTTGACCAGGAGACCGGTGAATGCCTGCCAGATCACGCCGCTGAGACTGAACTTCGGATCGGTCAGATCCCCGCTGAACGGGATCTTGCTCTTGATCTGATCGTTGGAATCGCGGAGCAACGCGAGGCCCAATTCCAGCGGCGCGTCGATCGCGTCCTGGCTCTTGACCCGTTCGCCGAGTTTCAGGCGGTCGAATGCGAAGTCGATCTCGCCCTTCATCTTGTTGTCGGCGATCTGCACCGGGATCCGCGTGGTCATGCGGCCGTCGGCCATCTGGTAACCGAGGAACCGGCCCGTGGGCCCGGAGTACGGCGGAACGGGGATGGTCGAGAGTTCGATTTTCAGGTTCGCACCAGGCGACTGCTGGAAAGCATCGAGCGTGCCCGAGAGGGCGAATTTGCCGCTGCTGTTCACCTTGGCCGCGACGTTGACCTCCGAGGGTGTGCCCCCTGCGGTATTGAACGGCGCCGCCGAAACGGTGATCGCTTCCGCCGCGATGACGGTCGGGGGCGTGGTCGAGGCGTCGGTCAGATCGATGCGGCCGTTGGTCAGACCGAAGCGCTCGATCGCGATCTCGAACGGCAGCAACCCCGCGAGCGTGAACGCACGCTTTTCGCCGGGCGGCTGCTTGGAGAAGCCCTCGGGCGGCAGCATCGGCGGTGAGGCCTTCACGTCCAGCCCGTCAACCTCGACCGCGGAGGCGGTGAACTTCTGCGCGCCGGTGTCGAGCGCGAGCGAAGCGACCTTGGCGGACGCAACAGCCGCGGTGGCCTTGCCGAGATTCTCGGCGGAGGCGTTCACGCCGCTCGCGTTGGCATCACCTCGGAGCGTGAGTACCGCGGCGGCGGACGGCGTCGCTTGGACGGCAACGTCGCCGTTGAACGCGGCCTTCTCGAAGGCCGCCGCGACCGGCCCGAACGCTTCGCTGGCGCTCGCGTTGACGCCGTCGAGCTCGGCCGAGCCCGTGTACGCAATCTGGACGCCGCCGCTGCTGGCACGCTTGAGTGACAGCGTGCCATCGACGCCGAGTGTTCCGACCGCGGCCTTGGTGTCACCGGTCTGCGGCAGCGGCGCGGCGGCGGTGAACCCGTCGCCCTTGATCGTGCCCTTCCACGCGATGTCGATATCGGCGGCGGCTGAGGTGTTCAGCGTGGCATCGCTCTGAATGTCCAGCGACTTGGCTCCGAGCAGCAGTTCCTTCTTCGCGCTTGATTCAAACGCGAGCGGCGCGATCACCGTGCGGCCCTTCCAACCCGTCTTCGCTCCGCCCTCTTTGGGCAGTTCAGCACGGAACTCGCCCGCGAGGGTGAGCAGCGAGTTGCCGAGTCGCGCCGGGGGAAGCGGCGCCAGCGCCGAGGCGGGGATGTACGGCGCCGCCGCCGCCGCGTTGAGGTTCTTGGCGTCGATCGTGCCGACGATCTTTCGAGCGATGGGTTCGATGGTCCCCTGAACGTCGGCGCTGCCGTCCTTCAGGACCGTCGCCTTCAGCGTGAAGGGCATCTTGAAGAGCTCGGCGCTGCTCGTCGGGCCGGCGTGGAGCGTGATATCAGAGGTCGAGACGTTCACTGCCTCGGGCGCGGAGAGATCCGCGAACGTGTGGGAGTGACCGGCGACATCGAAGGACTCCAGCGCGATCGACCAGGGATTCTGCACATCGGTGATGAGCTGTTCCAGGCCGGCGAGCAGCCGCACGATCGGGTACGGAATGGCGGCGAGGTCCTGGCGTGCCTTGGGCTCGGGAGCGGCCGGGGGCGCATCGGCACGGGCCTCGCTGAGCAGCGCGTCACCGACCCGCTGCGGCACCGTGCGGCCCTTGCTCAGTTCCAGCAGGCTCGAGCCGCCCTCCACGCCGATCTTGGCGATCGCGATGCTGCGGGCGTCTGCGTCGATCGCGAGATCGGTCACGGTCACCCGTTCCGCACTGGCGTCGGCACGCCCCTTGATCAACTCCTGCCACGGCACGATGAGCTTGGGGTTCTCGACCGTCGCCGTCGAGACCAGCGCCTTGACCACCCGCGGCGTCGCCGTGGGCGCGAACTCGTACGAAACCTTTGCGCTCACTTTGGCGCCCTCAAGCCCGATGTCCGTGTACCGCATCGCGTAAGGCATCCAGCGCGACGCGACGATGCCGGCCGCTTCGATGTCACCCTTGCTCGTCAGCGGGTTGACCTGCAACGAACCCGTCCATGTGATCCGAGCGCCCTCATCGGTCGAGAACTCCACGCGCATCGGGTTCACATAGTCCGGTCGCGTGTCGACGTTGGTGATGTGGAACGTCGCGCCGTGAATCTCGCGCTCAAAGGGCGTGGGCGTTGAAAGGTCTTTGAACTCGACCCCGCCGCCTTCGACCGCAAGATCGCGCACCACCAGCCGCGGAATCTTCTTCAGCGGTTCCTCCGGCTTGGCCTTCGGGTCCGGCGGCGTCGGCTTGATGAGTTTGGCGAAGGTGTTGCTGCCGTCGGCCTCGATGCGGCCATGCACGAACGGGTGAACGACGTTGATCACGTCGAAGTGCCAGCCGCGGGAGAAGAGGGTGTCGAGCGCCTGGAAGTTCGCGTCGAAGCGATCGAACGCGAGGACCTTCTCGCCGCCGAGGTTCTTGACCTCAAGTTTCTCGAGCGTGAGCCAGAACGAGAACGGGTTGGTGTACGCCCGATCGAGCGTGATCGTCGCGTTCAGCCGCTTCTGCACCTGCGGCACGATCACCTTGCGGATGATCAGCGGCACAGCGAAGAAGCCAAAGAGCGTGTACACGACCACGAGCGCAGGCAGCCAGTAGTACAAAAACTTCCGGCGGCGCGAAAGAGGCGAACGAGCGGCAGGCGAGGTTGCAGAAGCCATGCGGCTTTATAGCATGCGGAGCGGCGTCGCTCCCCGAACATGCGTCGCAACCGAACACCCAACGAAAAAACCCGCCTTTCCGGCGGGCTTCGCGAATGGGCAGAGCCGGACTTGAACCGGCAACCCCAGCATTTTCAATGCTGTGCTCTACCGATTGAGCTATCTGCCCTCAACTGGTAGGCGGAAGGGTAGACGCCCCGCGGCGGGCGTCAAGGGGTGGGGGGGATGTTTGCATGGCGAGGTCGCGATGCGATTCCTCTCAAGGCTTTCGGACCCTGCTAGGGGTGATGCAGTTCGGCGTGGTGGGCGCGATGCGATCGGCGGGGGAGCGGTTGGACGCTGTGCTCGGACGGCTGGGGTTGCAAGGCCCCATCACGCGCGCACGGGGGTTGGGGCCTTGGCGGCGGCGCTACTCCGCGATCGCGGTGCGTTCGCCCGCGGATCGGGCCCGGAACATCACGCGGTGCCAGGCGGCGAGTTCGTGGGTGTGGTGCGTCAGCAGGTGGTGTTCGGCGATCCACTCGACGCCGCAGCCGGGTTCGACGGCCTGTGCCGCGCCCTCTTCGGGGCCGACGAGTTGGTAGAACCACGCCTCGCCCATCGGCGTGTGGAGCACGAACGCGACGGCGTCGCGGCCGAATGGTTGTGGTGCAAAGCCGAGCTCTTCGCGGAGCTCGCGGCGGATGGTGTCTTCGGGGGTCTCGTCGGCTTCGCGCCCGCCGCCGAAGCGGGCGAGCATGCCGCCGGCGATCGGGTCGTGAGGCGAGCGGCGTTCGAGCACGAGGTTGCCGCGGGAGTCGACGAGGATGGCGCAGCAGTAGCGGGGCTGATGCATGGCAACGGTTCGCTGCGGCAGGCGTCTTGGATGTTCAGCACTCGCTGATCGTCACCGCGACCGCGAGCCCGCCCTCGGCGGTTTCTTTGTACTTCGTGCTCATGTCCTTGGCCGTCTGCCACATCGTGGCGATGACCTGATCGAGGCTCACCTTCGCCGTGGCCGGGTTGCTCTCCATCGCGACGTTCGCCGCGGTGATGGCCTTGATCGCGCCCATGATGTTGCGCTCGATGCACGGGATCTGCACCAGCCCGCCGATCGGGTCGCAGGTCATGCCCAGGTGGTGCTCCATCGCGATCTCCGCGGCCATCAGCACCTGACCGGGTGTTCCGCCAAGGACTTGGGTGAGGCCCGCCGCGGCCATCGCGCTGCTCACGCCGATCTCGGCCTGACACCCGCCCATCGCTGCCGAGATCGTCGCGCCCTTCTTGAACAAGCTGCCGACCTCGCCCGACGCCAGCATGAACGCGATCGTCTTGTCGTCGCTCATGTCCTTGAAGCAGCGGGCGTACATCATCACCGCGGGGATCACGCCCGCCGCGCCGTTGGTGGGGGCGGTGACGACGCGGCCGAAACAGGCGTTCTCTTCGTTGACCGCCAGCGCGAACGCGCTCACCCACTTCAGGATGTGTTCAAAGTCCCGCACGCTGGTCTTCACCGCGCTGGTCCACGCGTCGATGCCGCTGGGGGCGTCGCCCTCGAGCATCTTGCGGCTCATCGTCGCCGCACGGCGGACGACGTGCAGCCCGCCGGGCAGAATGCCGTCGGCGTTGCAGCCGCGCCAGATGCAGGCGTGCATCTCGCGCCAGATCTTCAAGAGGTCGAGCCGGATATCGCTCTCGGCCCGCCACGCCAATTCGTTGCGAAGGACGATCTGCGGGATCGTCGCCTGGTGCTTTTCGCAGTATGCGAGGAGCTCCGCCGCGTGCTCGATCGGGAACGGGAGCGTGACGGCGCGATGGCCGGTGGGTGACTCGTTCTCCTGGACGACGAACCCGCCGCCGACGGAGTAGTAGGTTTCCGTGATCTCAGTAGGACCGGCTTCCAGCCGGTCTGCCTTCGTGTCTCTTGCGCCGCTGGTGGGAAGATCGGCCGGAGGCCGGTCCCACTGATGGTGGGGCTTCAGGAACGCCGTGAACGTCACCCCGTTGGGATGGAACGGCAGCGCCCGATCCATATGGAAGCGCAGATCGCTCGCCGCGTCGAAGTCGATCTCGCGGGCACCGGCCAGTCCCAGCCGCTTGCTCTTCACGATTGCGTGAAACCGTTCGGTCAATCCCTCGACCTTGCACGTCACCGGGTCTTCGCCCGCCAGCGCGAGCACCACGGCCAGATCCGTGCCGTGGCCTTTGCCGGTTTTCGCAAGCGAGCCGAAGAGGTCCACCTGCACCCGCTGCACGTTCGCTAGCCCGACGCGCTCGTCCACGGCCTTCAGGAACCGCTGCGTTGCCCGCCACGGGCCCATCGTGTGGCTGCTTGATGGGCCGACGCCGATCTTGAAGATGTCGAAGACGGAGATGGCTTCCACGGCAGAGGGTTCCTTGACGGCCGCGCCGGGTGTGTGTGCCTGCAGCGTTGGCAGTGAGATGGACGTCATACGCCGTAGACCGCCTTGGTTTTGGTGCCCAGGTATCGCAGCAGCGGGTCAGCGCTCAGCGGCTTGCCGGTGATCCGCTTGCACAGGTCCGCCGCGCGGTAGCGCTTGCCGTGCACGTGGATCTTGGTCCGCAGCCACTCGCGGAGCGGCGCGAACTCGCCGCGGCTGATCTTGGCCTTCACGTCGGGGATCTCCTGCTCGATCGTCTCCCAGAACTGGGCGGC
>JBILLU010000238.1:0-4841 GCA_044375915.1 Phycisphaerales bacterium | reverse complement strand
GGCGGCTTCTCTGCCTTTCCACATCTTTCCTCTCTGTGTCTCTGTGCCTCCGTGGTAAAGTGATTCTGCCTTCGATGCACGGAGAAGTTCGTATGCGCACAGCGTGGATGGTGATGGCGTCGGTCGGTCTCGCGGCTGGTCTGTGCCAGGCTGACGAGGTCGCCGCGGGCCCGCGGCTCGAGGGCGGCGTGCTCGTTTACCCCGAGGGTGCCGGCGTCTCGCGTGCCATGACCGATGCCGAGCGGGCGTACCTCGCGCTGCACCCGGAACTGCTCCAACCCAACCCGTTCACCAACCCATTCACCGACCGCGTCGGCGGCGCCCGACCGCCCGGTCCCATCGCGTGCCCCGGCGAGTACGCGCCGATGCAGGCGATCCTGATGTCGTGGGACGGCACCGCGCAGCAGAACAACATCCTCGCCACCATGGCGCGTCACATCACCACCACCGGCAACGCCGATGCGTACATGGTCGTCGATACCGCGAGCGAGCAGACCACGGTGACCACCGCGCTCAGCAACGCCGGCGCGAACATGAGCCGCGTGAAGTTCTTCGTCCGCACCACCGACAGCATCTGGATCCGCGACTACGGCCCGCGGTTCATCTCGGTGGGCAGCACGGCGCCCGGACAGGGATTGGTCCGCGGCATCGTCCGCCACACCTACAACCGGCCCACCCGTGTGAACGACAACGCGTTCAGCGGCTGGTTCGGGGCGTCGGGACTGGGCAGCCGCAAGCACCCGGTGTACGAGCTGGGTATGACCCACGGCGGTGGCAACTACCACCTCGATTCCGTCGGCCGGTCGTACGCGACGGTGCTGATCCAGAACGAAAACCCTGGCCTGAGCGCGTCGGACATCGTCACGACGTGGGCCGATTTCCAGGGTGTGAACACGACGCTGATGCCCGCGTTCCCCGCCGCCGTCGACGCGACGCAGCACATTGATATGTGGATGCAGATCATCGGCGACAACCGGGTGATCATCAGCGACTGGCCCAGCAACGCCGGCAGCACGCAGGACGTGATCTGCGATAACGCGGCGACCCAGTTGCAGGGTCTGGGCTACACAGTCTTCCGTGTTCCCGCCCGCTCGCTCAGCGGCGTGCACTACACCTACGCCAACATGGTCGTCTGCAACAACCTCGTGCTGCTGCCGACGTACGCGAACAGCACGATGACCAGCGCCGGGCACAACGCCCAGGCCCTCGCCGCGGTGCAGCAGGCGTTTGACTTCGATAACAACGGCACGAGCGACAAGACCATCGTGCAGGTGCCCAGCGATGCCCTCGCGACCGCCGCGGGCGTGATGCACTGCATCGTGATGCACGTGCCCGCCGCCCCGGGCGCCCCCGGCGTCAACGGCCAGAAGCCCACGGCCCACATCTCCAGCCTCCGCACGCCCACGGTGATCACGCCGGGGCAGACCATCCCGATCGAGTGGCTCACCGACGACGACAAGAACATCGGCATGCTGGACATCCACTTCAGCGCCAACGACGGCGCGCTCTTCCCGCTCGCGGTGGCGACAGCCATCAGCGACACCGGCACGCGGAACTGGACGGTGCCCAGCATCCCGACCACGAAGGGCCGCCTGCGGATCACCGTCCGCGACCTCGACGGCAACAGCGGCACCGACATCAACGACGCCGCGTTCACGATCGCGGGAACGCCCTGCCCGACGGACCTGAACCTCGACGGCCAGACCGACGACAGCGACTTCGTGATCTTTTCCGGGTCGTACGACGAGTTCACGTCGCCGATCGGCGACTTCAACAACGACGGGTTCACGGATGATGCAGACTTTGTGATCTTCGCGGGTGGGTATGAGGCGCTGGTGTGTCCGTGAACGGCGGCAGTGCGTCATCGAAAAGGTGCGAGTAGACTCCCGATGTGCTGATGGTCGGGGATGACATTGCCATTGCGCCCGATGTGGTGGTGCCGTTCGCGGCTGAGGCGACCGGAAGCATCTACTTCCCCCGGGTCACGTTTAACGATGAGGAATCGATCGCGTTCGTCTCCGGAACGGCGATTGAGGCTCCGGCCTGGCCGTGGTGGTCGAGACATGAGCCGGACGTCATGCTTGGTGCGCTCATCGCACTGCTGTTCGTCGCCGTCGTCTCGATATGGCGAGTGTGCTCGCGGCCTCGGGTGCGCGGTCGGTGGTACTGCCGGACTTGTAATTACGACCTCGGAACCGGAACCCGAATCGATCATGATCGCATCGCCGCGGTGTGTCCCGAGTGCGGCCGCAGCACCGGTCAGAACGATGCGATCCCGGGGCGTTCGAGTTTTCGGCGACTGGCACCGGTTTGCATGTTCGTTGGCGTAGCCGCCCCGCTCGTGTGCTGGCGGCTGGCGTCGGGCGTTGTGCCGGCAAAGGCCGGAGTCGAACCCTGGCCGCATCCGCATCTGCAGGCGATATGGCCCGGATGGCCTCTGGCGCGTCGCTTGATTGTGCACCGCTCATTCGAGCGAGTGCGGCGGGTTGACCTGGCGAGCGGACGAGAGACCGGACGGATTGGCAGCGACTTCATTCCGGGCCGTCCGACGCCGCGGTCCGACCGGTGGTGCTGGATCCGATCGAATCGGACCCAGCCGCTTCGCTCAGAACTTCTAATCGCAACCTTTGGTTCGTCTCGGCTCATCCGGATTCCGATTCGTCACGAGGACCATCGTCTTGCCGAACTCGTTGGCTTCACCGGTGACGAACGCGAAGCGGTCGTTGTCGTCCACGGAGCACCCGCTCCGAAGGGTGACTCCGCCGACGGAATACGCGTGTTACCTGCAACGACCCGCGTGACGTTGCTCGGAGTTGACTTGAACACACAGGCGGTCCGCGAGATCGGTTCAGCGACCGTCCGCGCGAGCGCGATCGGACCAAAGCAATGGGGAATTCCAACAGTCGCCGCCGCCGCCGAGGGCGGCGACGGCGCGTGGGCCATGTTTGTGATGTCCGGTCCGGATGAAGGCACGTTAACCTGGAAAGGAATGCCGCCGCGACGCATCGAAAATCCCCCGGTCATGATCAGCGGTTCAACGCGTGGCTTTCGGTACTCGCTTGAGCGCGACGCATTCGTGATGCGTCGCGACTCGAGTATGCTCGGCGCCAATGGCATGGAGATTGGTCGCGACGGCGATGTCCGTCCGATCGTGCCGCGATTTGCCCAGGCCGACGTCCTCGAGACCCGACGCGAGGGTCTCCGCTTGCTGAACCATGGCCCCGCTCGAATTCTCGACGCTCGTCCTCCAAGTTGGTTCGGCATCGGCAATCCCAATACCTCGCCGCGTGAGCGGTGGTTGTACAGCACCTCTTGGAACAACTTGCAAGGTGCCGGGGGTCTCGGCGAAGTTCGGATGTGGAACCTCGATCTGCTCGTGCGGGCTTCGTCGATTCGATAGACCGGTTGAGGGTTGCGAATCACTTGGTACGCTATGCATGTGCTCCGTTTGCCCGCCGCTCCCGATCTCATCATCCAGATCCCCGTTGACGGCAAGGGGATGGCGATGTCGCCGCAAGTGGAGTTCAGCCCGGATGAGGGTGTCATGTTTGTGTCGGTGGTGACCACGCGGGCGGTGCCTTGGAAGTGGTGGAAGGAGCATCAGGCGGACATCGGCGCGGGTGTGCTGGTGCTGGTCGTGCTGCTCGCGGCGTGGTGGGTGCGGCGGGTGTGGCGACGGCCGCGGGTTGCAGGGCGGTGGTACTGCCGCCGGTGCAATTACGACGTGACGCGAGACACGCCTGGAGACGATGCAGCGGCGGCAACGATCGCGCAGTGTCCGGAGTGCGGCACGGGTATCGGCCCCGGCGCGGCGGTTGCCGGAACGACGTTCCGTCGCCGCGTGGTGCCGGTCACGATCGCAACGCTGCTCGTTGGCGGCGTGTGCGTGTGGCGGATCAACACCGGCCTCACGAACGCAACACTCGGGAAGCCCGCGTGGCCGCTGGACGCCGTGCGACGCATGATGCCGGGCTGGCCGCTCGCTCGCATCGAGATCGTCGAAGAGCAGATGCTCCGCATCCGGTGCTTCGACACGCGGACGTGGCGTGAGCTGAGCGTGATCGAGAAGAACTGGTCGTCATCGCGACCAACGACGCGGGGCGATCGCCTGCTCTGGACGGAGCAGCACGCGGCGAACGGCTGGAACAACGACCTCGTCATCGCGCCGACCGACGGTTCGCCGCCCAAGCGAGCGCGGCTGGGGTCGAACAGCGACGGCTTCGCGAGTCTGGTCGGACTCACCAGCGACGAGCGCGAGGCCTTGGTGGTGATGAACGGCTTGATACCGCCGCCGACGTACGGCAGCGACACTCCGCCCGATGGAACGACCACTGTGCGGGTGCTGGGTGTCAATCTGCAGACGCTCGCCGTCCGCGAGATCGGGCGGATTCGGGCGGCCGCGATACAGCAGTCGCCGAACCAGTGGTCGATCCCGATCGTGGGCGGTGCCGCCGAGGGGGGCGAGTCGGGCGCGTGGGCGATGCTGGTGATGACGGGGCCGGATGCGCCGAAAATAGTCTGGGGTCGACCCGGCGCAGCGAACGTTGAGCAGACCCCAAACCTGACGACGCCGATGCGTTCGGTCCACGGCAACGAGTTCGCCCTGCGCAAAGGCGCGTTCGCTATCGGTTCGAGCCACGACATCTACTTTTCCGAGATCATCCAACAAACCGGCGAGATCACCAGCCACGGCACGGCAACTTCCCAGACGGCCCTTCGCCGCAGCGGAGATTCCGAGCTTCTGTTACGCGTGCCACTCTCGCTTTGGACGGGTGACCAGAACATCGAACTCGATCTCGCGGCACCCGGGGCGATGATCATGCAACAGTCGCTGTCGCCAA
>JBILLU010000237.1:0-4889 GCA_044375915.1 Phycisphaerales bacterium | reverse complement strand
CCGTTCCAGGATCGCTTCAACCTTGATGTCTTCAAATGGGGCCCGGTGGGCTCCAGCGGCGGCGGCTTCTTCTCCGGAACCGGACTGCGCGCCAACCTCACGTACAGCTTCGCGCCCGACAACACGGCGTGGGGTCTCTCCGGCACCATCCTGCCGCAGGGCTTCAGCGACTTGGAGTTCGGTCTCGACTTCGCTTTCGGCGACGCCGAGCTCGGCAAGGAGTACATCCGCCAGGCCGTCGCCAACTGGCGACGCTACGGCGGAATCACGTACACCGAAGTCGCCGACGCCGGTATCCCCATGGATACCAGCAGCACGCGCCGCAGCACCGTCGGCGACATCCGTTTCGGCGGGCTCTTCTGGGGCATCAACGGCATCCTCGCGTACAACGGGTTTCCCACCACGCTCGGTGTCTCCTCCACCTTCGGCGGCGGTGACATGTGCATGAACACCGCCTACTTCAACGAGGGCGCCCGCTTCTCCAACCCCGACCTCGACTACCGCAACTTCCGCAACGTCATCGCCCATGAGCACGGCCACGGCCTGGGGTTCATCCACCAGGTCCCCTGCGTCGGCACCAAGCTCATGGAACCGCAAGCGGCGGTCATCACCGACATGGTCCAGCTCGACGATCGCCGCGGCGTCAACCGCAACTACGGCGATCGATACAGCGGGAATCACTCGCTCATCAACGCCGTGAACCTCGGCACAATCTCCAGCCCCGCCCGTGCGGTGGCGCTGCGGGATCTTTCGACCAACGGGTATTTCGACAACGGCACGAACCCCACCGGCACCGATTACTTCAAGTTCACGCTCAGCGAAAACCGCCAGATCACCATCAACATCAAGCCCACCGGCGAGTCGTACGAAACCGGCCAACAGGCCAGCCAATGCACGGGCATAAGCACGATCTACGACTCCAGGCTCATGGGCAATCTCGCCTTCAAGCTGCTCGACGCCAACGGCGCCACGATCACGACCGTCAACGCCGCGGGAGTGGGAGTCGCCGAGACGCTGACTTCGACTCTCGGTGCCGGCACGTACGTCGTCCAGATCTGGGATAACAACGCCGCCAATCCGACCGGCGGTACGAACCCCAACACCATCGTGCAGATGTATGACCTCGAATTGCTGACTGACGCTGGTGTCTTCACCGAGCCGTACGCCAACGCGGGTCTTGCCAAGCGCGTTCGCGCCAACACGCCGGCGTACTTCATGGGCGACGTCAACTCGGCCCCGACCGAGACCCGCGTGGCCACCACGATCTCCCGCTACGAGTGGGACCTTGACGGCGACAACGTCTTCGAGACCGGGGTCCTGCCGGCCGCCAGCGCGCCCAAGCCGAGCTTCACGTATCCATCGAATGGTGTGTACAACGTGACGTTGCGGGTGATCGACTCCAACGGAAAGGCCGGAACCGATACGCTCGCAGTCACGGTTTTCGGTGCCACGACCCAGATCACGGGGCCAGCCCAGTCCGCTTCTCGCGGCCGAGTCGTGCCTTTCTCGCTTACGGGCAAGAATCTCAAAAACCTGTCCTCGTCATTGATGGTCTCGGTCTCGGGGACGGGCGTCAGCGTCACGGGAACGCCCGTCCGCAACGCGCTGGGAACGCAGGTCACCGGACTCTCGTATGTCATCGCGTCCAACGCCGCTCTCGGCTCTCGCACCGTTTCGGTATCGAACGCCGACGGCTCGGCAAACGCGGCACTGCTGACCGTGGTGACCCCCGCGTGCCCGGGCGACCTGAATCTCGACGGTTTCGTGGATGACGCCGACTTTCAGGTCTTCGTCGTCGCGTACGACATCCTTGAGTGCGCGGATTCGACCATGCCGGCGGCCTGCCCGTCGGACCTCGATGCCGACGGACTCGTGAATGACTCCGATTTCGGTGTCTTCGTCATCGGGTATGACACGCTGCTATGCCCGTGACGTACCCCGGAAGTGCCCGTGTTGTGCGCTTGATGTGGCCGTGATGTGGCCATGGTGTGCCGGTAACGAGTATCGGACCTCCCGAACAGCGGCATTGAGGGGCGGATTGCCGTCACGTCCGTGGCTTTTCGGACGATATTTTGCTCGCATCCTGGGCGGGTTGCCTGTATGTTTAACGGAGCGAAGCCGATGCGCCGCAACGACGCCGCGCGCCGACGCCCCGCTGGAGGACTCCGATGCAGAATCGTGCACAGAAGACGTGGAATCTGACCGCCGCCGCTCTCGCGATGTCGGCCGGTGTGGCGGCAACCAACGCCCAGCTCGGTGCGTTCCCCTATGTCGCGTCACCTCAACCGCAGAGCCCGCTGCCCTACACGCTTGAAATGGCGGTGCAGAACAAAGCTCAGGGTGCCCGCGCCGCGATGCTGCGTGCCTCGCTCATCAAGCACTTCAGCAGTTCTCCGACCTGCTACCGGCCCGACATGACGCAAGCCCAGTGGGAAGAGGCCCTGAACACCTTCCGGTTGTTGCCGCCCACGCAGGTCCCGAGCGACGATCCGTTCGCGGATCGCTTCAACGTCGATCAACGCAAGTGGAGCTCGGCCGGAAACGCCACCGCCGCTCCGGGCGACGGTGCGCGGGCCAACTTGACCTACAGCTTCCCACCAGACGGGACAACCTGGGGCCTCGCCGCCAGCGGCTTTGCCACCGGCAGCAACAACCTGATCGCCAGCCTGACGACCACCTTCGGTAACGAGGACACCGGCAAGGAGTACATCCGTCAGGGGCTTGCCGCGTGGAAGAAGTACGCGGGCATCACCTACACCGAGAACAGCGACAACGGAATCGCTCAAGACCAGGTCTCCACCCGGCGCTCCACCGTCGGCGACATCCGCATCGGCGGTGTGGCACTGGGCTCGGGCACACCGGTGCTGGCGTACAACGCCTTCCCCGGCTCGCCGAGCCTGGCGGGCATCGTCGGCGGCGACATGTGCATCAATACCTCGTACTTCTCGGTGGGTGGCACCTTCCCCGACAGCACCAACAATTTCCGATACTTCCGCAACACTGTCGCCCACGAGCACGGGCACGGCACGGGCTTCATCCACCAGATCCCCTGCACCAACACCAAGCTGATGGAGCCGCAGATCAGCACCGCGTTCGATTCCCACAACAGTGACGACCGCCGCGGCGCGACCCGCAACTACGGCGATCGCTACAGCGGGAATCAGTCGCTCGCGACCGCGCTCGACCTTGGCAATCTCACCACCCCTGCCCTGAAGTCGTTCACCAACCGCGACCTTTCGCTCAACGGCTTCTGGAACAACGGCACGAACCCGTCTGGCGCCGATTTCTACAAGTTCACTCTCGACAGCGCACAGAACGTGCGCATCGTCGCGACTCCCCGCGGCGGCAACATCACCACCGGGCAGCAGTCCTCGGGGGGGGGATGCGCCGGCACCTCGACGGCCTATGCCACATCGTCGGCGGGAAACCTCGCGTACGTCCTGACCAACGCCGACGGCACGGTCACCATCGCCACCATCGACGCCACCGCCGCCGGTGCCGCCGAGAACAACCTGTTCACCGCGCTGCCCGCAGGAACCTACGTCCTCCGCGTCTTTGACAACAACGCCGCCAACCTCACCAACGGCGCTGACCCCAACACCATTGTCCAGCTCTACGACCTCGACGTTCAGGTCGGCACCAACGTCTACGCCAATCCCTACGCCAACGCCGGTCTCAACAAGCGCGTTCGTGCCAACACGATCGCGCGTTTCATCGGCAACGTCCACTCCGCGACCACCGAGATCCGAGTCGGCACCTCGATCAGCCGCTACGAGTGGGACCTCGACGGTGACGGCGTCTTCGAAACCGGCGTCAGCCCCGCCGCCTCCCAGCCCCAGCCCACCTTCACCTACGTCTCCAACGGCGTCTACAACGTCTCGCTCCGCGTCCGCGACTCCAACGCCAAGACCACCATCGACACCATTCAGGTCACCGTCACCAACGGCACCATGACCGTCACCGGTGCACCCGTCAACGGTCAGACCGGAACCGTCGTTCCCTTCACCATCAACGGCACCAACCTCAAGAACGTCCTCTTCGCCTCTCAGGTTTCCATCACCACCGGCAGCGGCGTCACCGTCACCGGTACTCCGGTGCCCAACGCGCTCGGAACTCAGGTGACCGGTCTGTCCTTCAACATCGCGCCCAACGCCACCCTCGGCGGCCAGACCATGCGGGTCTTCAACGTCGACGGAAACGTGTCCACCACCAACTTCCTGACCATCACCGCCCCGCCGTGCCCGGCCGATTTCAACAGCGACGGCTTCGTCGACGACGCCGACTTTGTGATCTTCGCCGCCGCTTACAACCTGCTTGACTGTGCCGACCCGAGCATGCCGGTCGGATGCCCCGCGGATCTCAACAACGACGGCTCCGTGGACGACACCGACTTCGTGCTCTTCGCGACCGCCTACGAGACCCTGGTCTGCCCGTAAGCGATCTCGGAATCGCCGCAGTTCTCCAAAAACGCCACAGGCCGTCCGATGATCCGGACGGCCTGTTTCGTTTCTGGCTTCCGCCAAAGCGGGCGAAGGGATTTGAACCCTCGACCTTCTCGTTGGCAACGAGACGCTCTACCACTGAGCTACGCCCGCACGACTTGTCAGGACCGACCGACTTGCATCGACCGATCCGGGGAAGAAAGTTAGCCCGCCAGACCGGCCGCGTCAACTCGGGCGAGGGTTGGGATGGGTCAGGTTTGCCACCCGATCGGGCCCCGGCGGATGCAAATAACGGGTGTGCCGTGCTTTGCCATTGACCCTTAGGAACCGCCCATGTCCAGTCGAACCGCCAGCGGTGCTGCGGAGGCTAGTACGGGGCGAAGGTCTTGTCGGGATCGGCGTAGACGGTGGGCTTGCCGAAGGAGTTCTCGCTCTTGGCTGCGGCGG
>JBILLU010000236.1:0-4900 GCA_044375915.1 Phycisphaerales bacterium | reverse complement strand
CGGAGATCACGGAGAACACGGAGCAAGACAAAGAGGAGAGATGGGCTCAAGGCAATGCAGTGATTCGATTGCCTCATCCAAGCATCAACTCCGTGATCTCCGTGCTCTCCGTGGTAAATTGCCTTTGGTGTTTCTCCGCGGTATCCGCGTCCTCCGCGGTGAAACGCCTTTCCCCAAGCACCCCGGAAAAGAAAAACCTCTCGCTGACGCGAGAGGCTCTATGGGGGCAATGCGTTGTCTGTCGTGTGCGTTGGTCGGCTCAACCCAGTGCCGCGGCACCGGCGACGATCTCGGTGAGTTCGGTCGTGATCTGGGCCTGGCGGGCGCGGTTGAAGGTGCGGGTGAGGCGCTTGCCCATCTTGCCGGCGTTGTCGGTCGCCGCCTTCATCGCCACCATGCGGGCCACGTGCTCGCTGACGATCGCGTCGTTGAAGCACTGGAACAGCACGGCCTTGACCGCCGCGGGCAGCAGCTCGCCCAAGAGCTGAGCCGCGTCGGGGCTGAACTCGTACTGGCTCGTCGACTCGCCGGCGGGCTTCTCGATCTTGCCGGGGGTGTGCTTCTCGAGCGCATCGGCCTTGAACGGCAGCAGCTGCATCACCGTCGGCACCTGCTTGCCGGCGGAGAGGAACTTCATGTAGACGACATGGACGCTGGTGATCTCGCCCGAGGCAAAGCGATCCATGTAGTTCTGGGCCAGGGTCTCGATGGTCTCGTACGTCGGCTTGTCGCCGATGGCGTGAGCCTGCGAGACCGGCACGTTGTTGTACTTGAGGAAGCCGGCGCCCTTCTTGCCGACCAATTCGATGAACCCGGCGCGGTTCGCGGGGTTCTCGCGGGCGAAGGCCATGGCGGTGCGGAGAATGGCGCCGTTGTACGGCCCGCACAGCCCGCGGTCGGAGGTCAGGATCAGCGTCAGGGGGCGACCCGCACCCTTCTTCTCGGCGGCGGTGAGCAGCGGGTGCTTGAGATCCGAAAGAGCCTTGGCCAGACCGGCGACGAGCTCGAAGAGAGCGTCGGTGTACGGGCGGCTGGCGACGGCCCGCTGCTGGGCGGCGGAGAACTTCGCCGTGGCGATCATCTGCATCGTCTTGGTGATGCGACGGATATTGCCGACGGCCTTGATGCGCTTCTTGATCTCGCGAGTCTTGCCCATAGGGAGGCAAGTTTAGGCGCGAGGCTCTACCGAATTCACCCCGAACGGACGACGCCGGATGCCCCGTTTTCGTGACCCAAGACCAACCCATCCCACGCCAACTGCATCCCTTCCGGCAACTCCGCCTGCGTCTTGGCGTGGCCCAGGTCGTGGGTCATGTGCACGAAATACGTCCGTTCCGCGGCCACGTTCTGGGCGATGCCGATGGCCTGGCTCAGGGTCAGGTGCGTCGGGTGGTGCCGATGCCGCAGGGCGTCGAGCACGAGCGTGCGGCAGCCTTCGAGCAGCGGCCAAGTCTCGTTGGGGATCGCCGAGACGTCGGTGAGATAGATGAGAGGGAACAGGGAAGCGGTGAGGGGTGAGGGGTGAGCGGGAGCAGGCTCGATCCGGAAGCCCACGACCGGCAGGCGGCCGTGCATCGCTCGCAGCGGCGTGAAGCGCAGGCCGTGGAGGTCGATGGGGTGGGCGGGCTCGATCGGGAACGCGATCAGCGTCGCCACGAACGACTGGTTGATGTTCTTGTCGCTGTCGAAGATGTGCTGGTAGACACGCTTCAGGAACTCGATCACCCGCGGCTCGGCGTAGACATCGATCGCATGCTGCTGCATCGCGTTGTAGCGCCGCACCTCGTCGAGGCCGAAGGTGTGATCGACGTGGTTGTGGGTGAACAGGATCGCATCGACGCGGCGGATCTTGTGCTTGAGTGCCTGCTGCCGCAGATCTGGGCTGGTGTCGATCAGCACGCAGCGAGGCTTGCCTTCAGGGTCGAGCCATTCCAGGCACGCGCTGGTGCGTAGACGGCTATCGCGCGGGTCGGTGCTGGTGCAGACCTCGCAGTCGCAGCCGATCACCGGCACGCCGCTGGAGGTGCCGGTACCGAGGAAAGTGAACTTGGGGTCGCGGATACTCAACAAACGGCCTCGGCTCGGGTGCCACGGCCCAGCGCTTCGCTGGGCCGTGTGAAGACGCCCGGAGATACAGGGACGATACGCGGGTGACGGTGTGTGTTGGTGGACCCTCGCACTGCCGAGCGAAGCGCTCGGCAGTGGCACCCGGACACCTTGCCGACTCAACGCTGCATCAGCAAGCCGACGTTGTACACATAGTGCAAATGCGGCCCGAGCAAAAGGGCCGTCTCGTCCGTCCACTTCTTCGGACCCAATCGCCCGAAGTACTTCATGAACGCCGAGACGTTGCTGTAGCCAAGGCCGACGAACGCATCGCAGCGTGCCGCGAGCAGGGTGTCGAGCAGCACTTCCTCGCCGATCTTGGTGCCGATGAGCGCGGGCTGGTAGTGCAGCCCCGTGCGGCTGCTCGTGCGGGTCGCGTCGGCGACGTCGAGGCGGTCGGTGTACTTCGCCTTGTACTCCGCGACGGCGGGCTGCCAATCGGTGAACAGCCGCACGCGCGCGCCCGGGAACTTCTGCATGAGTGCCGGGATGTGCTGGTGGTAGACCGTCGCGGCTTGATCCAGCTGGGGCAGTTCCACGTGCTTGTCGCTGCCTCGGACGTGCACCGCGATCGTCGGCGTGTGCACGCCCGCCGCCAGCTCTTCCAGCCGTGCCGCGATCGCGTCCGACGGGATCAGGTACTTGGCGATCAGATCGAGGATGATCACGTCCAGCGGCTGGCCGTGCATCCGATGCTCCCGCGGCAGCCAGTGCATCAGCGCCATCACCGGCGTGTGGAAGTCGCTGACCGCGATCGCCTCCGGGCGATTGAGAAACGACACCGCCGCGATCCGCGACTGCGGCCCGGCCATCGCGCCGTTGTCCATCACCGTCAGGTTCGCGTCGTTCCACTTGCTGGGAAAGAACTTCTTGCCCTTGGCATCGCGCAGCACGTCGGTCAGCGTCAGGCTCGACACCGGCTTGAAGAAGTGGTTCCACAGGTTGTGGGCCGGGTCCGACTCGCCCGCGTTCCTGCCCCGCGGCAGTTGCGGCCCGCCGAAGCGTGAGTTCGCGCCCCAGTGCACCAGTGGCGTGCGCCCGGTGATCTCCGCCAGCAGCAACTGCCCCAGCACGTGATCAACGTCTGACCAGAACCCCTGCGACCACGAACGGATCACCAGCACGCGATCTGTTGAAGGCGATGGCTTGTCCGGCCCCGGCGGCGTGGAGTCGATGAGCGAACGCACCGCGTCGATGCGTTTGGTCTCGGCGCCGGGCAACGCGGCGCTGTGGGCGAGCGCGTCCTCGGCGACATCCCGCCGCGACACCTTCACCGCGATCTGCGCCACGATGAGCCAGGACTGCCAGTGTTCCCAGCCGACTTTGTGCAACTCGCGGCAGATGCGATCGGCAAGATCAAGCCGCCCGTGGGCAAAGGCCTGCATCGCCGCGTTGATCGCGGCGCTCTGCTGCGCGGGCTGGACGGGTTGGGACATGCGAGGATCATTGGACGTGCACGGGCGCCGTGGGTCGTTCGCCTCGGCGTCCGTCGCTCGCCATCACATGGATCACGCCCATCACCCCGTCCACGCCGGCACGCCGCGCCGCTTCGGCGTCGTGCCCGCGCCGGAACTCGACGGTCAGGATCGGCACTCCCCTGTCGATGCCGACGAAAGTGCCCAGCGAGCCCGGGGTCGGATATCCCATCGAAGGCTCGACGCGCCAGCGCGGATCCGAGCGCTGTGCCGCCGCGACAAACGCCTCGGCAAGATGCGACGCCGGGCCGTCGAAGTTCACGAACGGCCCGCTACGGATCGAGTGGAAGACAATTACGAGATCTGGCCGGAACCCTTCGAGCTCGCCCGCGAGCGCGCGCGACTCGGGCTCACTGAGCGGCGCGGCTCCGCGATCCGTCGAAGGCGCGAAGTTCGACGCCGCGAAGTTGCGATTGAGGTCGATGCCGCGGGCGTTGGTGCGCGATGCGGCCGCCGTGCCGTCGGGGTTGAGGTCGCGGATGACACGCACGCTGGCCGGGAGCGATCCCTCGGACCGGGCGGCCCGCAGCGCCGCGATCAGCGGCTGGACCGCGGGCAATCCCTCCGGCTCGTTGCCGTGGATCGACCCGATCACCAGCACGCGCCGAGGACTCGCGCCGACGCTGCTCGGCTCGAATGTGACCGCGTCGATCGTGCGGCCTTCGACGGATCGTGCGATCGGGCTCCAACCCGTGCCGCCTTCGCTCGCATGCGGCGCGGATGCACAGCCGCTGGCGAGCAACGCCATCAGGACCAAGACAAGCAGCAGCAGCCACGCACGCATCATGCAGACTTTGTCGGCGGCTGCCGCACGAAGACTGCAATCGCAGTCTTCGCTCGCCGTGACCGGCAGAACGCCTGTGCCCCCGCTCACGCCAGCGGATTGACCTTCGGGGTCGGATCGCCGTGCGTGCGGATGTACTGATCCACCCGCCGCGCGATGCTGCGGACCATCGCCCGCAGGGCCTTCTTGTCACCCTTGGCGGTTCCCAGCGGCCGCGCGAGCGTGTGCTCAAGCCACGCCGCACACGCGTCACGGAGCACGCGGAAGGCAATCGCGCTTCTCGGCGCGACGCCCACGCCGATGGGTTCGATCAACAGTGTCGCCAGCATCCGGGCCATCTCGCCGGGGTTCCCGCGGCGGCGGATCGCCACGGTGTCGATCAGCGTCACGATCGGCACACCTTCGTCAAAGGTCACGATCAGGTTCGACGGCTTGTGATCGCGGTTGCACACGTTGGCCCGCAGCATCGCGCCGACCTGCACGCCCACCGCCCGCGCCAGCGCGTGCTCGTCCCGAATCGATCGATCGCGATCGG
>JBILLU010000235.1:0-4923 GCA_044375915.1 Phycisphaerales bacterium | reverse complement strand
TGAAAGAGCAGGCCCGGTACGTGCGGCACGTCCTGCGGCTATACCGGTATCGGATGCTGGGCTGGTAGTGGTGGGGCGGGTGGGAGCTGGAAGGGGCGAGCGGCCAGAGGTGCGTTCGACTCATCCGACATCCCAAATCCGCCATCCGGCATCGGTTCGGGCGTGACTTCCCCGGGCTGCATGCCTAGCATTTAGGCCCAGCTCGCCCCAACGGCGGGCGGGTTTTCAGAAGGTGTTCTATGAAGGTCAAAGCGAGCGTTCGTCGCATCTGCAATCAGTGCCAGGTCGTCCGGCGCAAGGGCAAGGTGCGCGTGATCTGCAAGGCGGAGCCCAAGCACAAGCAGGTGCAGGGCTGATCCTGTTGATCTGAACCACGGTCCCGAAGCGATCTGCTCCAACGATTTGGCTCCGCATCTGATAAACAGATCGAGCCGCGAGAGGAATTGCGATGCCCCGTATTGCCGGCGTTGATGTGCCCGACAACAAGAAGATGCTCTTCGCCCTCCAGTACATCCACGGGATCGGGCCGAAGTTCGCCAAGGACATCCTCGCCGAGGCCGGCGTGGACGGCGATATGCGGGCCCGCGAGGTCGATGAGACCAAGCTCGCCCAGATCAACGCCATCATCGACGCGAATTACCTCGTCGAGGGCGCACTGCGTCGTCAGGTGCAGCAGAACATCCAGCGTCTGAAGGACATCCGCTGCTACCGCGGCGATCGTCACCGCAAGGGCCTCCCGGTCCGCGGCCAGCGCACCCAGTCCAACGCTCGCACCCGCAAGGGCAAGAAGAAGACCGTCGCCGGCAAGAAGGGCGTCAAGGCCAAGTAATCTGTCTGCGGGCGTGCGTCATCGGGTCTCGGCTCGATGGAAGCGTCCCGGTTCATTCACACATTCGGGTAGGGCCCCTCGGGACCTGTCGATCCGAAGGAGTTTTCGATGTCGAAGAAGGGCAAGATTCGCAAGAACGTCGTGCGTGGCATCGCCCACGTCAAGGCGACCCAGAACAACACGTTGGTGACCATCACCGACATGAACGGCGAGACCGTCGCCTGGGATTCGGCCGGCACCATCGGCTTCAAGGGCGCCCGCAAGAGCACCCCGTTCGCCGCGACCCGCGCCGGTGAGAACTGCGGCCAGAAGGTCCGCAAGCTCGGCATGTCCGAGGTCGAGATCCGCATCAAGGGTTCGGGCGCCGGCCGCGAGTCGGCTGTCAATGGCCTGGTCTCCACCGGTCTCCGCGTGACCGCGATCGAGGATCACACGCCGGTTCCGCACAACGGCTGCCGCCCTGCGAAGCGTCGCCGCGTCTAAGTTTGCATTCTCCACGCCGCCGCTTTGCCGCGTCGGCGTGATTTTCCAACGTGTCGCGTGCCCACCCGGCACAGAAGAGGCGTTCGGGCGCTCCGGCAGGCCCAACGTTCCTCGCAAAGCCCGGGTAATCCCGCGACTGAAACCCAGGTCCGATCAGGCCGCTTCCCCCGCGAAGCTGTCGGTTTGGTCCGAGACTGCCGAGACCGATCGCTCCACCAGAGCGATCCGAAGTTTGGAGGTTTGCACATGCGATTCCGCTGGCGTGGTCTTGAGCTTCCCACTCGCGTTGGCGCCGATGCACGCTTCAACAGCAGCGTGTACGGCCGCTTTGTCATCGAACCGTTCGAGCGTGGCTTCGGCACAACGATCGGCAACTCGCTCCGCCGCGTGCTGCTCAGCAGCCTCGAGGGCGCTGCCGTCACCTCGATCAAGATCAAGGGCGCCCCGCACGAATTCAGCAGCCTTCCGGGCGTGATGGAGGATGTCACCGACATCGTCCTGAACGTCAAGAACCTGGTTGTGAAGCTCGAAGGTGATGAGCCCAAGACGATGCGTCTGGCCGCCCGTGGCCCCGGCGAGATCACGGCCGACATGATCGAGGCCGACACCGCCGTCACGATCGTCAACAAGGAACTGGTCCTCGCGACGCTCACCGACAAGGTGGACTTCGAGATGGAGTTGAAGGTTGCCCGCGGCCGCGGCTATGTCCCCGCCGCCGAGCAGATCGCCGCCGAAGAGGGCGATCAGGAAATCGGCATCATCCCGATCGACGCGATCTACAGCCCCGTGCAGCGCGTTCGCTACAAGGTCGAGGACGCCCGCGTCGGCCAGCGCACCGACTACGACAAGCTCACGCTTGAGATCTGGACCAACGGCACGGTCACGCCCGAGATGGCGATGGTCGAGGCCGCCAAGATCCTCCGTAAGCACCTCAATCCGTTCGTCCAGTACTTCGAGCTCGGCGCCCAGACCGTCAGCGACGAGGCTGCGGCGGCCGCCAGCGTCGACGAGGAACTCATCCGCAAGCTGAACATGAATGTCAGCGAGCTCGAGCTTTCCGTCCGCGCTAGCAACTGCCTCGAGTCGGCTCGCATCGAGACCGTCGCTCAGTTGGTCACGCAGACCGATGCGACGCTGCTCAAGCTTCGTTCGTTCGGCCGCACCAGCCTCCGCGAGGTGAAGCGCAAGCTCCAGGACATCGGCCTGGACCTCGGCATGACCCTGCCCGAGGGCTTTGTGGTGAAGCCGATCGAGCTGCCCGCCTGAGTTTGACTGCTTTTTCACAGGCGTCGCCTTGACCGGCGGCGTCTGTTTTCAAGGCCTTGGCCGCGACGACGTCCGACGAGGGATCCCGAACGGGCCCCGAGAACGGCTTCAGATCGGCGTGAAACTGGCATCTGGCTGGGTTCGAGCCTAGTATTTCGACCCCACTCGGAGCGGCTTTCGCCCCGCAGTGTCAGTTGGTCCTTGCTTGGAGTTTGCATCATGCGCCACCGTCGCGCCGGTTCTCGCCTTACCCGCACGTCCTCGCACCGCGATGCGATGCTGCGCAATCTCGCCGCCGCTGTCTTCGAGCACGGCCAGATCACCACCACGATCCCGAAGGCCAAGGCCGTGCAGCCGCTGGTCGAGAAGATCATCACCGACGCCAAGAAGGGCGACCTCGCCTCGCGCCGTCGCGTCATCGCCAAGCTTGGCGGCGACCGTCAGGCCTTCGAGTGGATGTACCTCCCCAAGAAGGCCACCGAGGAAGAAAAGAACCACGTCGCGCAGCTCCGCGAGTTCCGCGAGGGCTTCTTCCCGCTCCCCAAGAGCGAAGAGGTCGAGCGCAACCGCTACGGCGAACTGCGCAAGGCTCCCAAGCTCGTAAAGCACATCTTCGACAACGTCGCCCCCAAGTTCGCCGATCGCCCTGGCGGCTACACCCGCATCGTGAAGCTCGGCCGCCACCGCATCGGTGACGCCGCGGAGCTCTGCGTGCTGCAGTTCGTCGGCAACGAGGAAGGCCCCGAGATCGGCGGCAAGCCCAGCACCCGCCGTCGCACCGCCGACAAGCGCACAGCGTTTGCCGCCAAGGTCCGCAAGTCGGAAGCCAAGGCCTGAGTTGTTGGTGGGGGAGTCGGTGGGGGTTGGTTGGTGGGGGCGGAGTGGGAAGCCCCGCTGAAGCCGAGTCAGAGAGAGTTCGAGAGACAATGAATCGATCGCCACGGCCCGCGGGAACGCGGGTCGTGTCTTTTCCGGCGATCGTCCGCATCATCCCGATACCATCACGCCCATGCTCGATCACCTCGATCAACTGCAGTCCACCGGCCTCGCCGAGCTCGCCGCGGTGTCTACACCCGACGCCCTCGAGTCTTGGCGTCTCGCCTATCTCGCCGGCAGCGGCAAGCTGAAGGCCGCGATGGGCGGGTTCAAGGACGTTCCGAAGGATCAGAAGCCCGCGGTCGGCGCTCGCATGAATCAGGTGAAAGCCGCGCTCGAGGCCGCGTTCGAAGAGAAGAAAGCCGTCATCGCCTCCGGTGCCGCGGCTCACGCCGAGCGGCTCGACGTCACCGAGCCCGGGCTCGTCACCAGCCAGGGCCTGGGCAAGCCGCACATCATCACCCGGGTCATCGACGAGCTGGCCGAGGTCTTCGGTCGCATGGGCTTCGAGGTCGCCGAGGGCCCCGAGCTCGAGGATGACGAGCACAACTTCATCAAGCTCAACATCCCCGCCGGGCACCCGGCTCGCGACCCGATCGACAACTTCTACGTCGACGACCCGCGCAAGACCGAGCGCCCGCGGATGATCCGCTCGCAGACCAGCACCGTGCAGATCCGCGTGATGGAAGCCGCGGTCAAGGCCGGCGGCGGCAAGCTCACCAAGCCGATCAAGATCGTGTCGCCCGGACGCGTCTACCGCCCCGACACTGTGGACGCCACGCACTCGTTCATGTTCCATCAGATCGAGGGGCTCTACCTCGACCGCGGCGTGTCGATGATCGATCTCAAGACCACGCTGCTGCAGTTCGCCCGCGCCTACTTCGGCGACGACGCCGAGATCCGCCTTCGGCCCAGCTTCTTCCCGTTCACCGAGCCCAGCGCCGAACTCGACATGAAGATCCGTCTCCGTGAAGACCAGCCCGCCCGCTGGATCGAGCTGGGCGGCTGCGGCATGGTCGACCCCGCCGTGCTCCAGCTCTGCGGCATCGACCCCGAAGAGTGGACGGGCTTTGCGTTCGGCTTCGGCATCGAACGCATCGCCATGGGCCGCTACGGAATCCCCGATATTCGCCTGCTGTTCGAGAACGACTTGCGGTTCCTGAATCAGGTCTAATCCGGGTGCTCCAAGGCGCAAGCATCGCGGACTCGGGGCGATATCCGGATAGTTACCGGGCATCCGTACATGCTCCGAGCAAGACGCGGCACGAATTGTCCGATTACACTTCGATCCGCGATCGAGCGCCGCCGAGGTGGCTGCACAGGCCGCGGAGTTGGGAATCGACATGGCCGACGACCGCTACCAAACCATCCTCCTCTTTGGCGCACCGGGCGCCGGCAAAGGGACGCAGGGCAAGATCCTTGCGGAGATCCCCGGCTTCTTTCACATGTCCACTGGTGAGATGTTCCGC
>JBILLU010000049.1:0-19314 GCA_044375915.1 Phycisphaerales bacterium | reverse complement strand
TGCGATCGCTCATCGCCGCGCATGATGTCGTGCACGTCCACAACATCTGGGACCCGATCCTGATCCACGCGGTGAACGAAGCACGGCGGCAGAAGAAGCCGACGGTGCTCTCGCCCCACGGCATTCTCACGCGATGGGCGCTGAGCGAAAAAGCGTTCAAGAAGTCGATCGCGATGAACCTCGCGTACGGCCGCGCCATCCATCGCTTCGATCGCGTGCACGCGCTCTCGCGATTCGAAGAGGAAGAGATGCGGGTCTTCGGCTGGACCAAGCCGATCGGCATCGTACCCAACGGCGTGTTCTTGTCGGAGATCGATCCGCTGCCTGCGCCCGGTGAGTTTCGGGCCAAGCACCCGCAGCTCGGGAGCGACCCGTACATCCTGTTCCTGTCGCGCCTGCATCCGATCAAGGGCTTGCCGATTCTCGTGGACGCGTTTCAGAAGGTGCTCGCCCGCGTGCCCAACGCGCGGCTCGTCATCACCGGGCCCGACTTCGGCATGCAGAAGCCGATCGAGGAGCAGGTGGCGAGGCTGGGGATCGCGGATCGCGTGCACCTGACCGGGCCGATCTTCAGCAAGGACAAGTACGCGGCGATGGTCGATTCGTCGTGCTTCTGCCTGCCCAGCGGGCACGAGGCGTTCAGTGTGGCGATCGCCGAGGCGATGGCGGCACGCTCGCCGGTGGTGATCAGCGAGGAGTGCCACTTCCCCGAGGCCCAGGACGCGGGCGCGGGGTTTGTCGTGCAGCGAACGGTCGACGGCGTGGCCGACGGCTTGCTGAAGGTGATGAGCGACGCGGCGAAGGGCCGTGCCATGGGCGAAGCGGGGCGGCGGCTGATTGAAGAGAAGTTCACGTGGGAAGCGGTGGCGCGGTCGCTGGTTGAGATGTACAAGTAGCTCCGGCTTCCAGTCGGTCGAGCTTTCTCCGAGCCGCGGGCTTCAGCCCGCGCGGTGAGGGCGTGGTGTACTCGGAGGTTGTGGAATGTCCGCGCGTCGCTCCCGCGCGGGCTGAAGCCCGCGGCTCTGAATGGATGGCGTCGCGAGCGGCACGGTCTGCCGACGTCGGCGGACTCGATGAATCGCGATCCTCGGGCGACTGCGACGCAACCCCAAGTAAACCCTCGGCAACTGCCACGCGATCTTCGTGCAAGCTTCGCGCGATGGCAACGAGGCTTGAGCCGCGGCCGGATCTAATACCCCGCTGCGATCCGAGGCATCGATCGCGCGCAGCAATGCAACAAAGGAGCGGGTATGAAGAAGAACGCACTGTTTGTGATTCCGTCGATTCTCCTGGCGTGTGGCGGCTTGCCGGCGCTGGCCGTCGTGGGCGAGTTCCGCGTGCTGCCCTATCAGCAGATGGCGACGCAGGAAGGCATGACGTTCAATTGGTTCACGACCAGCAATGTCGCGGGAACGATCTCGGTCACCGGACCGGGACTTGCGTCGGCGATCGTGTTGACGTCCGCGCCGCAGTTGGTTCCGGTGCTGGACTATCAAGTCCCGGCCGAGTTGTCGGCGGGCGGGGCGTTTCCTTTCAGCACGACCGCGATCTTCAGTTCCCCGGGAGTGCCGGCCCGGAACTTCAAGCACAGCGTGACACTGACGGGTCTCCTGCCCGACACCGAGTACTCATACACGGTGACGCAGGGCGCGAGCACGTACAGCAACACGTTCCGCACGGCCCCGGGGACGGACACGTCGCGCCGCCTGCGCTTTACGGTGCTTTCCGACAGCGAGACCCTGGTGAGCGGGCGCACGCGGTTCCGGGAGTGGGCTCGCACCACGCCGCAAGCACTCGACAGCACCGGCCGCCCCGCGGGCACTGGCCGCGGAAGGGACGCCTATCTCTTGAGCGAGACAGTCGGCTATCAGGAAAACATCAAGCAGATCGAGAAGCGGGATCCGGACATGATCATCATGCCGGGCGATCTGATCGAGGGCACGGGGAACGAGCAGCAGCGTCGGTGGGATGAGTTCTGGCGTCACAACGCGGGCGCGTACGACGATCTGCTCAGCGCCCGCCCGCTGGTCGCCGCGATCGGCAACAACTGCATCTTCAACGGCGTCGGCAGCGGCGAGCCAGGCACCGGCGGGCCGTTGACCAATCTTCTGATCAGCTACGCGCGCCAACAGTGGAGCGCGTACTTCGACTGGCCGTCCAACGGCAGCAGCGCTTTCCAGGATCTGTACTACCGGACCGACTACGGCCCGGTGACAGTGATCACGCTCTGCTCGGTCAAAGCGACCGAGGAAGCCAACAGCCGCGTGGCGCCGCCGCAGGGTCAGGGATTGTCCGTGAACTTCCCTTCCAACCGGGACACCAACCGGGCGTGGTTCAGCACGCCTTACGCGCCCGGCGACATCCCGGACTTCAACGTCGGCACGACCCAGTGGAACTGGGCGGTGGACACGCTGGCCGCGGCGCGTGCCGAGGGCCGGATCATCTTCGTGCAGTGGCACCACACGCCCTTCAGCCGCGGCGTGCACGGCAGCAGCGTGACCAGCACCCAGTCGGGCGAGGCGATGCGGATCTACGCCCCGCTGATGGAGCAGTTCCGTGTCGCGGGTGTCTTCAACGGACACAGCGAGGTTGCCGAACTGAGCTACTTCGATCTCGATAACGACGGCTACGGCGTGCACCTGTGGGACGTCGGCGCGGCGGGCGACGGGCTTCGGGGCGTCGAAGATGCGCCCGGGCTGACCAACGCCGCCATCACCGCGTGGCGGAACAACCCGATCAATCCCCAGGGCTCGAGCTTTACCATGAATCCCTACAACATCTGGAGCGCCGACCAGAACGAGCCCGAGCTGTGGATTGGCAACAAGCTGGTCCGCGGCGGCAAGCACTACGGGTTCCTGGAGGTCGATGTGCAGCCGCTCGACGCAGGTCGGTTCCGCCTCAGCTTTGCCAACTTTCACAACTTCCCGATCAACAACGGCGACGGCAACTTCACCGTCACCGGCTACCAGCTCCGTCGCTACAACAACACGATCGTCCTGGAGGGCGCCCCCGACGACCTTCGTCCGGTTGCGGTCTGCTTCGGAGATCTCAACGCAGATGCGCAGGTTGACGATGCGGACTTCGTGACCTTCGCCATTTCCTACGACGTCCTTGACTGTTCCGACCCGAGCATGCCGCTCTCATGCCAGGCCGACTTCACCGGCGACGGCGTGGTCGACGACGCTGATTTCCTGGTCTTTGTGACTTCCTACGAGAAGCTCTTCTGCCCGTGAGCGGCGCGCACTGCCCGCAGCGGGTCGGTGCTCCGCGAAATCGATTGCCGTAGAGCCACAAGCCGCCCGCGAGTCATCGCGGGCGGTTTCGTTTTCACACAAGCCTGATCAGCATTCCGAGAACAAAAACCGCGAGCAGGAGACCGGCGGTGATGAGAACCCACATCGGCACCTGTTTCACGGGATGAGCGCCCAGCGCGTGCCCGCACTTCCAACAGATCTCCACATCATCGTGCAGCGTCGTGCCGCAGGATTCGCAGGTCTGCGTGACGTCACCGAACTTCTCGAGGTCGGAGGCGATCGGGCCGTCGTCGTCGGGTGGTGGGCGGCGGGGCATGCGCGGAACGGTAGCGACCTGCGCCGCGGCCGCCCCGAAACGGGGCGTGCCGGTCGGCCATCAACCGGCGATCCCGAGCAAACCCCGGCAACACCGCCTATCTGCTGGTTTTCCAACCTTCCATGCATCCCGGCCGATGAACCACGCCGTATCTGGCTCCGCGGCGTGTGGTATCCTGAACGCTGACGAGAGCATTCCCTTTGGCTCGTGGGGACGAGTTCGAACGGAGCGCGTCCGATGATTCTCAAGTCACTGCTTTGTCGTCCGATGCATCGCCTGCTCGGGGCCGCGCTTCTGGCGCTCGCCGCCGCGTTGCCCGCGGCACCGGCCGCCGGCCAGGTCTTCCGCTGGTACGACTGGTTCACGGGCCTGCCGCGGGTTCGGGGCAACGACTCCAACGCGATCGAGTTCCGTGGCGAGCTGGTCGTCTTCCAACCGATGTACGGCTTCCGCGCCTGGAACGGCTCGTCGTGGCGGCAACTGCCAATGGTCGCCGCCAACGCCGACGCGATGGCCGTCTATGGCAATCGCCTCTATGTCGCCAGCGGATCCAAGCTGGTCAGCTTCGACGGAAACTCCTGGGCCCATCACGGCAATGCGAGCGGCATCATCAGGACGTTGCTCGCCTTCAACGGTGAACTGATCATCGGCGGCGTCTTCACGAGCATCAATGGCGTCAGTGCCAATCGCATCGCCCGCTTCGACGGAACACGCTTCGCCCCGATCGGCTCCGGTTTCCGAGCTGGCTTTGTCGGCGCACTGGCGGTGTGCAATGGCACGCTCTATGCGGCCGGGTCGTTCGGCTCGCCGCAGATGCCCGCCGGCGACCCCAGCCGCGTCGCGTTCTGGAACGGGGCCACGTGGCAGTCCGCAGGTGCCGGATTGGGCAGCACCGTCGAAACCCTCGCGGTCTACAACGGCAAACTCATCGCCGGCGGCTGGTTCAACCTCGCCGGACCCGGCGGGTCCGCCCGCGTCGCGCAGTTCGATGGCACGTCCTGGACGCCGCTCTCCCCGACCTTCAACAAGAACATCTCCACCATCTTCACGCTCTCGGCCACCAGCGCCGGCATCGTCGCCGGCGGGTACTTCCACAACACCGACGGCTTCGTCGGCGCCATGTTCTTCAACGGCACCAACTGGGTCGCCATGGATGGCGGGATCTCCACCACCAACGGCGTGTCGTACGTCTGGAACTCCACCACCTTCGGCGATCAGTTCATCCTCCTCGGCGACTTTGAGTTCAGCGGCGGCGTGCCCGCCTATGGCATGGCGGTGTGGGGACCCAGCCAAGCCGGCAACGGCCTGCGCTTCGACGTCAACGTCGACGGCCGCGCCGATATCACGATCCGCAACCCCACTACCGGCCTGACCCGCGCGTGGATCCTCGACTCGAACCTGAACCCCACCAGCCGCGACATCATCTACACCGGAACCGATTGGGACGTCGTCGGCACCGGCGACTTCAACCGCGACGGCGAGGCCGACTACCTCTGGTCCCAAGCCTCGACCGGGCGGGTGCACATGAGCATGTTCATCCGCGGGAACTACCACGCGCCCCGCGAGATGCGCGGCGCCCCGCGGACGAGTCTGGTCGTCGCAGGCGTCGCCGACATGAACGGCGACTTCACCCCCGACATGATCTGGCGCGACACCTCCAACGGCGAGCAGGGCATCTGGCTCCTGACCCCCGCGGGCACGCCGCGCTTCAGCCCGCTCCCCAACGTCCCCACCACCGAGGACCTGGTGCTGATCTCCGACATCGACAGCAACGGCTCGCAGGACATCGTCTACCGCACGAAAGCGACGGGTGCGTTGTACGCACGCCGCGTCGTTGGCAGCACTCTCGCGGCTCCGGTCGCGATCACGACCCCGGGCGCGGGCTGGAACCTTGTTGCCGCCGCCGACTACAACAGCGATTCCTACACCGATCGGCTGTGGACCAAGACGACCGGCGAGGCGCAGATCCAACTGATGGGCGCGAGCGGCGTGGCGAGCACGAAGAATCTGCCGAACATCCCGGCGGGCTTTGTGGTGAAGCGGTGATCATCAATGCACCAGTGGGACCGGCCTCCGGCCGGTCGACGAAGCGAGCGCGGGTCGGGTGCCGTGGGTCGTTGGCTCGGCAACGACCCACGCAAGGGCGTTGATCGACGCGTCATCGTGGGTCGGCTCAGAGCCGCCGACCCACGGCACCCTGCAATCTGGCTCGACCGGCTAGAAGCCGGTCCTACTGGCCTTCGGGCCTCATCAGCGGGAACAGCATCACGTCGCGGATGGTGCGCTGATTCGTCAGGATCATCACCAGCCGGTCGACGCCCAGGCCCATGCCGCCGGCCGGGGGCATGCCGACCTTGAGCGCGCGCAGAAAGTCGTGGTCCATGGTGCGGAAGGTGTTCTCTTCCGCGCTCTTGTCGGCGTCGATGCCGGTGAGCTGCTCCTTGAACTTGGCTTCCTGCACGTCGGGGTCGTTGAGCTCGGTGTAGTGCGGCGCGATCTCCATGCCGGCGATGAACAGGTCGGCGCGATCCGCGAGCGCGGGGTTGCTGGGCTTGGGACGCGTCAGCGGCGAGATGGCGCTCGGGTAATCAGTAATGAACGTCGGGCGCGACGGGTCGAGCAGGTGCTCGCCCTTGAGCTCGAAGAGCTCGTTGACCACGAACCACGGGTCGGCGGCGGCGATTTCCTTAGCCTTCTGCGGGTTGCGTGCGGCCAGGTCCTTCTTGGCCCGCTCGGTGTCGTGCATCGAGTAGCCGAGGCCCTTCTCGAAGAGTTCGCCGTAGGTGACGCGGACGAAGGGCTTGCTGTAGTTGATCTGGAGGTCGCCGAAGGGGAGGATGATGTCGGAGTGGGCACCGGCGTGACCTCTCGCTGACGCGAGAGGCTCCATCTCGAACACCATCTTCGCGGCGTCGCGGATGGCGCTCTCGGTGAGTTCCATCACCGTCTCAACATCGCCGAAGGCGTGATACGCCTCGAGCATGGTGAACTCGGGGTTGTGCTGCTTGTCGAGGCCTTCGTTGCGGAAGTTGCGGTTGACCTCGAAGACCTTGGGCATGCCGCCGACGAGGAGGCGCTTGAGGTAGAGCTCGGGCGCGATCCGCATGAAGAGGTTGATATCGAGGGCGTTCATCTTGGTGACGAACGGGCGTGCCGCGGCTCCGCCCGCCAGCGACTGGAGCATCGGGGTCTCGACCTCGAGATAGCCGCGGCTTTCCATGAACTTGCGAATCCGCCCCACGATCGCGCTGCGCTGCTGGAAGACGCCCATGGTCTCGGGGTTGGCCCACAGGTCGGTGTAGCGCTGGCGGTAGCGAATCTCGACATCGGTGAGGCCCGCGTGCTTCTCGGGCGGCGGGACCAGGCTCTTGGCCGCGGGCTTGACGTCGTCGGCCCAGATCGTCACCTCGCCGGTCTTGGTCTTCATCACGCGGCCTGACACCACGATCACATCAGCCAGGTCGGTGAGCTTGGCAACCTTGAAGCCCAGTTCGGCGCAATCGCGCTGGCTCACGGCGATCTGCAACGCGTCGGTGTGATCGCGGATGGTCATCCAGATCAGCTTGCCGCCGTCGCGGAGGAGCATGACGCGCCCGGCGACCGAGGCGCGGGGGCGGGGATCGACGTAGCCGGGGTTCTTGCCGTTGGTGTTGAAGTCGGTGTTGGCGGCGTCGTCGTAGAGGGCGCGGGCCTGCGACAGCGGCATCAGGCCGTCGGTGCGCGTGCCGTAGGGGTTGACGCCCAGCTTGGCGGCCTCGTCGCGGTTAAGGCGGCGCTGCTGCTCGAGGGAGACGCCCGGCGCCGCAGAGGTGCTTGCGGCGGCGGGCGTAGTGGCGTTCTTGGAATCGGTCTTGGGGTCAGAAGGCGTGCTCATTCGATGCCAGTTTAGGAAGCACGCCCGCGTCGGCCGGTCTCACCCCCCACCCCGTCAGGAACACAGCAGATCGTCGTACGCCCTGACGAAGATCACGAAGTCCGCATCATCAACCACGCCGTCGGTGTTCAGGTCCGCCCGGCAACCCGCGGGCATAGCCGGGTCGGCACAGTCAAGGACGTTGTACTGATAGGCGAAGATGACAAAGTCGGCATCGTCGACGCGAGCGTCGGTGTTGAGATCGCCCGCGCACGTTGCGGCTCCGGCGACCGCGACCCGCATGCCGCCCTCGCCCCATCGATAGGTTGGGTACGGATAGATCACGCGATAGGTCGCACGCATGGAACTGACTATTCCGGCGAACGACCCGCCGCGGGCGATCCGCCCGGCGTTGGTGTTGTTGGGGGTCTCCGTGAACTCGTAGACGTTGCCGGATTGGTCGAACGTGCCGTACGCGCTGGGCGAGTTGCTGTGTGCCCCGACCACAGTCGGCTTGTAGACGCCCCCGGTGTAGCCGTTGTCCCAGAACGTCGCGGAGTTACCCGGATCGGGCGAAACGATCGTGTTGGAGGGCATGGCCTCGGACTGGGTCGCGTACTCCCAATAGTGATTGGTCGGCCCGTCGTTCTTGTGGTACGCGGCCTTGTACCACTCGTCCTCGGTCGGAAGGACGTACATCGCCTCCGGACGCCGCGTCACCAGCATGAGCACCGCGTTGGAGGTCGCGCCCGCGAGCGCGTACGAGCCGTCCTCAGTGGACGCCGGATCGGACGCCTGGCCGTTCGTCAACCAGTTGCAGAACCGCACCGCGTTCGACCACGAGATCATCAGCACCGGCCGGTTGGCCCAGTCGCCCAGCACCTCGTAGGAGTATCGCCCGGTGGTCGGATGGGTGGAGCGGCGGATCATGTCGCCCATCGCGGGGATGTAGAGCGCGTAGGGATCGGTCGACGCCACCGCGTTCAGGAACTCGCAGTAGTGCGCGACCGTGACCTCGTGCTTGGCGATGGAGTAGACGCTGTCGACCCGGCCGCAAACCCGGTCTTCACCGGGTTGCAGCTGGCCGGCCGAAGGCCCGGAGAGTTCGCCGGGGTTGCCGAGATTGCGGACCACCACAAACTCGATGCTCTGGAAACCTGTGGGCATGGAAAACACGTCGGCGAACGCCCCGAAGGACGATGCGGCCAACAAGGCGGCCGCGGTGCCGGCGCGACGATCAATGGAGCGCAAACGCATGATGCACCTCCGTGCCGGCGGAGCGCGACGCCGACAGATCTATGATTCCGCACAGAGGTGTCGGGTATCTAGATCCCGACCTTTCGAGCGCCGATCAGGTCCATCGCCTCGGCCCTTGGCGTGCGCGGTTGTCGATCGGACCAAAGTCGCCGCGCCCCAACGGCGTCCGGACGACCTCGGTGCCCAGCCGTGAACACTTCAACGACCCCCGCGCGTGCGACCTCGCGGAATCGGCGACCGCTCGGCTGGGGGAACACACGCCGGCAGGTTGGCTTGGCTGTCCACCAACGGGGTTCGCCGCCGCGGAATACTCGCAACGCCGCGGGCCGGCGTCGGATACAACTATCCCGACCGTTTCCACGAAGGAGTCCTTATGCAGCACCCCCACGCAAACCCGCTTTCTCACGCCGCCGCCCTGATGCTCGCGGCCGGCCTCAGCGTCACCGTCCTGGCCCAGCCCGCCCCTACCGCCGCCCCCGCCGCGGCCCCCGAGGGCGCCCCGCGCGCCCCCAGGCCCGCCGATGAGTCGGGCCTCAAGTCCTTTGACGAAGTCTCCAAGGGCTTCGACAAGGTCGTCTCCACCGCCGACGGCAAGGGCAGCTACTACACGCTCTACCGCCGCGATCGCGACGGCGGACTGCTCGCCGAGTTGCCCGCAGGCTTCGACACCCAGCGTCAGTTCATCGCGATGACCATCGCCACCGGCGAGACGTTCGCGGGTCTGCAATCCGGCGACCTGTACACCTTCTGGCGCCGGCTCGACAACCGCCTCCTGCTCATCGCGCCCGACACCGACAACCGCTCGACCGGCGACGCCGAGAGCAAGGCGGGCGTGAAGCAGATCTTCACCGACCGCGTGATCCTCGATGTGCCGATCCTGGCGATGGGCCCCTCCGGCCGCCCGGTCATCGACATGAAGGAACTGCTCACCACCCGCGCCCGCGACATGCTGAGCGCCGGCGGCGGGATCGGCGGGTTCCTCGGCGCCGGGCTGACGCAGGCCAACCCGCGCCTGGCGGCACTCAAGAGCGCCAAGGCCTTCCCCGAGAACGTCGAGATCTCCTATGAGATGCCCACCGCCGGCGGCAAGCTGCAGGAGATCCACTTCTCCTTCAGCCGCATCCCCGACAACACCGGCTACACCCCCCGCGTCGCCGACCAGCGCATCGGCTACTTCACCACGGTGTATCGCGATCTGGGCAAGATGAGCAGCGACCAGAAGTGGGTCCGCTACATCAACCGCTGGCACCTCGAGAAGGCCGACCCCAAGCTCAAGCTCAGCCCGCCCAAGGAACCCATCGTCTTCTACATCGAGCACACCACCCCGGTGCGCTACCGCCGCTACGTGCGTGACGGCCTGCTCCGCTGGAACAAGGCCTTCGAGAAGGTCGGCATCGCCGACGCCATCCAGGTCTACTACCAGGACGCCGCCACCGGTGCCCACATGGACAAGGACCCGGAGGACGTGCGGTACAACTTCGTCCGCTGGATCGCCAACGACATCGGCACCGCCATCGGACCCAGCCGCGTGCACCCGCTGACGGGGCAGATCCTCGACGCCGACATCATCCTCACCGACGGCTGGATCCGCGGCTTCGCGGCCGACTACACCGACGAACTGCCCGAGATCTCCATGCAAGGCATGACCAGCGACACCATCGCCTGGCTCGCCGAGCGCCCGCAGTTCGACCCCCGCGTCCGCTTCGCCGACCCGGCCAAGCGCCCCGGCGTCATCGAGCGGATCCGACAGGACGCCGCGACCAAGGAGCAGATGAAGGCCGACGGACGCCTGGGCGTCACCGGCTTCGGCGGCATCGCCATGCCCACCGCGTCGGACCTCGCGCGAGACACCGCCCCCGCGGGCATGTCAAAGCTCGAGGAACGTCTCAACCTCGCCGCCCGCATGTGCACCCTCGCCAACGGCAAGGGTCTGGACCTCGCCATGCTCCGCATGCACATGGACGTCATCGGGCTTCAGCTCGACGGCGGCACCGGCGAGATCGAGAACACCCGCGGCGATTCCGTCTCCGTCCTCGACGGCATCCCCGAGTGGTTCATCGGCCCGCTGCTGATCGATCTCGTCGCCCACGAAGTCGGCCACACCCTGGGCCTGCGCCACAACTTCAAGGGTTCGAGCATCTACACCCTCGCGCAGGTGAACAGCGCCGACGTCAAGGGCAAGAAGTCCTTCAGCGGCTCGGTGATGGACTACGTCCCCGTCAACATCAACGTCCCCGACGCCAAGAGGCTTGAGGAGTACCTCAAGCAGCAGAAGAAGGACGACCCGAAGGACAGCAAGAAGGACGAGGGCAAGGCCGACGAGAAGAAGGCCGACGACAAGAAGCCCGCTCCGGCGACGAAGGCCGACGGCTCGCTGCTCGGGCCCGACAAGCCGCAGGATCTGGGTGATTACGCCCAGGTGGACAACGGCCCGTATGACTACTGGGCGATCGAGTTCGGCTACACGCTCGACGACCCGAAGAAGGTGCTCGAGCGCGTCAACGAGCCCGAGCTCGCGTACGCAACGGACTGGGACCTCAGCGGCCCCGACCCGCTCGTGCGTCAGTACGACTTCACGTCCAACCCCGCCGACTACGCCAACAACCTCATGGACCTGGCGCGGTACCACCGCTCCCGCCTGCTCGACCGCTTCGTGAAGGACGGCGACAGCTGGGCCCGGGCCCGCCGCGGCTACGGCATGACGCTGATCATGCAGAGTCGCGCCGCCAACATCATGGCCAAGCAGATCGGCGGCGCCGACCTGTCCTACAGCAAGAAGGGCGATCCCAAGGGCCGCGACCCCATCATCCCCACGTCCGGCGAGAAGCAGCGCGAGGCGGTGAAGTGGATCGTCGACAACATCTTCCAGGACAGCGCCTGGGGCGTCACGCCCGAGATGCTCACCAAGTTCACCACCGACCGCTGGGGTGATCAGGGCGGCATGAGCGAGCTGATGCAGGATCCGTCGTTCCCGGTGCACGACCGCATCGCGGCGCTGCAGGTCGCGGCACTCGTGCAGATCATGAACCCCACCACGATCGGACGCGTCTACGACAACGAACTCCGCGTCCCCGCCACCACCGACACGCTCACCATCCCCGAGTTGCTCGACACCGTGACCAAGGGCATCTGGAGCGAGATCGACAAGGCTCCGGGCCAGCAGTTCACGGCACGCCAGCCCATGATCTCCAGCCTCCGCCGCAACCTGCAGCGCGAGCACCTGGAGTTCCTCTCGTTCCTCACCAACAGCGGCGTGCTCTTGGGCGAAGCCAGCAAGCCCATCACCAACCTCTCGCTGGCGCAGCTGCGGGCGATCCAGGAGAAGATCAAGGGCATCACCGAGAGCAAATCCGCCGCCAGCCGCCTCGATCCCTACACCCTGACGCACCTCAACGAGGCCAACGCCCGCATCGAGGCGATCATCAAGAAGGTCGCGATCTTCTTCCCGTGATCACGCGTCGCCGCTGACGCTGCAACCTGTCTCACCCCACGCCCGGGCCAACGCCCGGGCGTTTTTCTTTGGGCACGACGCTCTCGCCTGCCAGCACGTTGGTGCGCCTCCCCGCCCCGCGAAGCGGGCAGGGGTGGTCGAGGCTTTGCGAGACCGGGGAGGGGCGATTCGCGTTCGGATGTCTTTGCGTCGAAGTGCCCGCAGTCCCCTCACCTGACTCGACGCGTTGCGTCGAGTCGTCCTCTCCCCGCGCGCGGGGGGAGGAGGCGCGGAGCCGTTGTTGGGCGACGATCCCTCAGTCCTTCACGCTCGCAGGGTCCTTGCCCTGCTCGATCGCGCCGATCTTTTCCAGACGACGCGCATGCCGCCCGCCGCTGAACGGTGTCGCGATCGCTTCTTCGACGATCTTCTCGATCAGCCGCTGGCCCAACAAGTCCGCCGACAGGCACATCACGTTGGCGTCGTTGTGGCTGCGGCTCAATTGGGCCGTCAGTTCATCGTGCACGTTCGCCGCACGAACGCCCTTGACCTTGTTGGCCGCGATCGACATCCCCACGCCCGTGCCGCAGATCAGCACGCCGAGCTCGCTCGCGCCCGAGGCGACCTTCGAGGCGACGCGGAACGCCGGTTCCGGGTAATCGCACGGCTGGCCACTCGAGTCACCCACGATCTCGACGGTGTGGCCCTCGCGCCCGAGTTTCTCGGCCAGAAGCTTGATGGCGGCAACGCCTCGGTGGTCGGCGCCCAGTGCGATCTTCATCGTGAGACTCCGGGAAGTTCCTCGATCCAGCCCCGCTCCCTGAACCGCAGAAGGATACCGGCGCGGATCGCCTCGGCGGTCGAGATATACGTATCCAGCCCGGAACCGATCGGATCGGCGATGTCCCTTCCCGACGGCTGAAGCAACTGGACCTTCTCCGCAGCCTCGGGCATCATCTGAACGATCGAAGCGCGATGCCCGCGCGTCATCGCGAAGATCGCGTCCGCCTCGCGGATCATCTCCCGCGTCAGCAGCCTCGATCGATGCGGGCGCGGCAGGACACCCAGGTGTCGCAGCGCCTGATCGCCCTCGGGCGTCGACCCGTCCCCGTCGAACGCCGAGGTGCCCGCCGACATCGCCACCAGCGGCATATTGCTCAACGGACGCTTGTCGAACAGGTCGCGCGCGATCGCCTCCGCCATCGGACTTCGGCAGGTATTCCCGCTGCAGACAAAGAGCACAACACGTTTCATCGCCGCATCGATTGTTCGCTCGTCCACCGCTCCTTCGCCCAGAACCCGATACCCGCCCGCCCGCGTCAACCGGATCGGCGTCGAAGTCTGGCCCAGCCGCGTCGGACCGTCATCTACCGCGGCCACGATGCCCGCACGGTCGAGCGCCGCCGCCAACCCCTTGCCATCCAGAATTCGGCCGCTGGAACTGATCTCGCTCGGCACGCGCCCGATTGCCACCGGGCCCGGCACCTCTGCCAGCACCTGATTCGTAAACGCATGATCCGCAACCCGTACGCACAAGCTGCCTTCAAGCACGAACGTGCCCTCCGGCTCGCCATCGACGCTCGTCCGATCGGTTTCGATTATGAACCGCACGCCGCCGGGCGTGAGTTTCTCCAGGAGCCTGCGATGGGCCTCGTGCCGGATTCCCACCGCCTCGATCACGCGCTGTGGATCGTGCGTGTGCCAGGTGTTGCCCGGGTTGGACTGCAGCGCCCGCAGCGCGGCCATCGCGGCACTCGACCGCGCGCTCGCCGCCACGCCGTACACCGTCTCGGTTGGCAGGATCACGAGCTTGCCAGCCCGCAGCCATTCCGCAACGCGCGCGCAATCGCCGTTGCCCGCCCCGGAACGGGATGAAATCACCTCTGCCACCGCCGCAGTATGCCAAGTTCTCCGCAACCGTGCCGAGGCTCAGTTTCCGCCGGGCTTCTTGGGCTCGGCCGGGGTGGGTTCCGCCGGGGCGGACTTTGCCGGCTCGGGCGTGGTCGGCTCGGGATCGGCCGGGGTGTCGCCAGTCTTGATCTTCAGCGGCACGCCCTTCTCGTTCATGTTCCCGCCGGTGTCGATCTGGATGTTGCCCTTCCAGCTCGACTTGGGCAGCAGTTTCGGATCGACCAGGAAGATCTCGGTCCCGTCCGATGTCACGATCTTCAGATTGCGGATCGGCAGCATCTTGGACAGGTCCTTCCCGTCCTTGGGCTGCTTGTCCGGATCGATCGCGATCATCACCAGGGCCGCACCCTTCTCAAACCGCAGCGGGATCGGGATCTCCGGCTCGGCGTTCGGCGGCGGCTGCTTCATCAGGTGCGCGATCTCGCCGTACGAACTGAACAACTCGATCAGGCCCTTGGGTGCACTCTGGTACGCGCCGAGCTTGTCGTTCAGCTGCGTCTTCACGCTCGCCAACTGCTCGTCGGTCAGCAGCACGGCGGTGTAATCCACCACGCCCGCCCGGGCCGCCGCGTTGTCACCCTTCTCGACCGCCGCCAAGAGGTTCGCCGCCGGCGCCGTCGCGAAGGAACTGAATTGGTTCGAAATCTGCCACGCCCCGTAGCCGATCGCTCCCCAGAACGCGGTGCTGATCAACCCCAGCACCAACGCCGCGATCGCCAGCCCCGTGCCGCCGACGCGCCCCTTGCTGCTGGCAATACCCACCAGCGCGAAGACCGCCAACAGCGACGCGATGAAGCCGACGCCGGGAATGAAGCAAGGTAACGCGAACACCAACGCGAGAATCGCGAGGATGCTCGTGCGCTGCGGACCCCAGTCAAAGTCACGACCATCGGCAGGTGCGGGAAATGATGTCATACACAAGAGTATGGGGAGTACCCGCGTCTCCGTTTCGGCGGATCAAGCCGGGTATTCTGCACCGGTGAGCACGAGCCCGGTCCAGCAACGCCTCGAGGACGCCATCGTCCGGAGCGACCCCGGCGAAATCGACGCCGCTTTGCGAGCCGGGGCATCGCTGACGGGTGAGCGTTGCTGGCCCCTGAAACTCTCGGTCGAGTTCGACGCTCTTGCCTCGATGAACCATCTGCTATCGATCGGCCACACCATGCGGGCCGAATGGCCCCAGCTCGACTACTGCTTCCGCGAAGACATGCGGGATACCGCCCTGCACGACGCGGCGGTCCACAACTGTCCGTCAATGGTGCGCCTCCTCCTCGAAGCCGACGGGAAAGACTTCATCAACGTCGCCGGCGACGCGTTCACGGCCGTCCCGCTCGCTCTCGCAGCCATGGTCGGGGCCGTTGAGATCGTGAACATTCTGCTCGCCGCCGGCGCCGACGTGAACGCCCGAAACGATGACTACGCCGGAAGCACCGCACTCGACTACGCCGTCGAGCGCGATCGTTTCGACATCGCCTCCAAACTCCTCGCCGCCGGCGCCGACCCGGACATCCCGACGTGGATGTGGATGAGCGCCCGCGACCGCTCGCACATGCCCAAAACCAACCCCGCGATCCGCGCGTTGATTACGACCGTGCCGTTCAAGTCCCACCGTTTGCCCGACGGTCGCTGGACCAAACCACACGCCACTCCGGACGATGCTGTCTGATTCAGCATTTCCACCGAACAAACGTGTCCGCTCGATACAAGAATCCATCATGCGATTCCTGAGCGCGTCACTGCTGTCGTTCGTCACCACCGTCGCTTCCGCCGGCTGGGCCCCCGCCGATCCCGCCACGCTCCACCCGCCCGAACCGGCGCGGGAGTTCCGTGCCGTCTGGGTCGCCAGCGTCCAGAACATCGACTGGCCCAGCACCAAGGACCTTTCGATCGAGCAGCAGAAGGCCGAGATCGTCCGCAATGTCGACGGCCTGGCCAAGATGAACTTCAACGCCGTCCTGCTCCAGGTCCGCCCGAGCTGCGACGCCTTCTACCCCTCCACGCTTGAGCCTTGGAGCGAGTACCTGACCGGCGCCAGCGGCAAGGCGCCCGCTGATCCCGCCTACGACCCGCTCGCAATCTGGATCGACGAGTGCCACGCCAAGGGCATCGACGTCCACGTCTGGATCAACCCCTACCGCGCCCGCCACTTCAAGGCCACCTCCCCCAACGCCTCCAACCACATCTCCAACACCAACCCCTCCATCGTCAAGTCCTATGACTTCTACGAGTGGCTCGACCCCGGTGAACCCGAGGCCGTCGAACACACCATGCGCGTGGTGATGGACATCGTCACCCGCTACAACATCGACGGCGTCGCCATCGACGACTACTTCTACCCCTACCCCAAGGAAGGCCAAGCCTTCCCCGACGACGAGAGCTATCAGAAGTACGTCGCCCAGCTCACCGCCAACGCCGGACCCGGCGAGGCCGTGCGCCCGCCGCCGAAAGACCAGTGGCGCCAGGGCAACATCAACCGCTTCGTCGAGCGCTTCTACAACGACATCAAGAAAGCCAAGCCGCACGTCCTGGTCGGCATCGCGCCCTTCGGCATCTGGCGCCCCGGCTTCCCCGAGGGCATCAAGGGCATGGACGCCGTCGCGCGCCTGCACGCCGACGCGAAGCTTTGGCTCCACAACGGCTGGCTCGACTACATCTCGCCGCAGCTGTACTGGAGCGTCGATTCCAAGGACCAGAACTTCGTCCGCCTGCTGGTCTGGTGGGCCAGCGAGAACCAGAAAGAACGCCACCTCTGGCCCAGCCTCTACACCAGCCGCATCAACCAGCAGAGCGCCGACCCCACCAAGAACTGGATCCCCGACGAGATCATGAAGCAGATCACCGTCACCCGCGAACGCGCCCACAACCCCGGCATCTCCACGCCCGGACAGATCCACTTCTCGCTCAAGGTCATGCTCGAGAACCGCGGCGGGATCAACAAGGCCCTCATGGCCAGCTACGACAAGCCCGCACTCATCCCCGAAACCACATGGTCGAGTGACCCCAACTTCGCCAAGTCACCCTGGAACGTGACCTGTGCAAGCGACACCCAGAAGACCGCCCTGGCCTGGCAGCCCTGGGACCTGCCGCAGATGCCCTCGCGCTGGGTGCTCTGGGTCCGCCGCAACAACGAGTGGACCACCACCATCCTCCCCGGCACCCGCGGCGGCGAGACCATCGACACCAACGGTGCCGACGCCATCGCCCTCGCGCCCGTGTCACGCACCGGCACCATCGGAACGATGCGTGCGTGGACGCTGACGCCAGCAACCGCCGCTCCGTAACGCGGTCCCTGCTCTCAGGGGCACAGCACCGCGTTGTATGCCACGACAAAGACCTGGAAGTCGGCATCGTCCACGATCGCGTCGGCGTTGAGATCCGACGGGCAGCCCGCGGCCATGGCGGGGTCGGTGCAGTCGAGGATGTCGTAGGCGACGACGAAGATCTGGAAGTCGGCGTCGTCCACGAAGCCGTCGCCGTTGAGGTCGGCGGGGCAGGGGGCCGCCAGCGGGATCACGTTGGCGGGCACGTCGATGGTGCCGCTGTTGACGAGGGTGGTGTAGTAGATCTTGGCGCAGCCGGTGTTGATGAGTCGTGAGCCGCTGTTGATCCTAAGCGTGCCGACGTAGATTGCTTCGCAACTGGACTGACCCAGGCCGTCGTTGTCGCGGGTGTCGACGAGGCGGACGGTGGAGGGAGCAGGACCGATCTCGAGCGTGCCGAGGGGGTAGTGGCCGGGGAGTGTGCGGTCCAGACCCGTGGCGCTGGCGCCGATGTCGTTAGACATGGCTTCGAGGGTCTGCTCGGTTCCGCTGCCTTCGAGCTGAAGAGAAGCAATGGCCATGTCGTAGCGGGCGTTGTTGTTGATCGAGGCGTCGTAGTTGCCGCCGACGCGGACGATGGCACCCGTGAACGGCAGGTTGAGATTGGCGTCGACGCCGAGAGACAGATCGCCTCCGACATCAAGACCGGGAGAAGCCGCGGCCCCACCCCCGTCCTGCAGGCAGCCCGAGCAGACGGTGCCGACGATGGTGCCGTTGTTGGTGAAGGAGCCGAAGACAAAGAGCGTGCCCGAGCGGATGGTGGTGGTGGCCCCGTTGTTATTGGTGAACGAGCCGAAGATGGCGGAGGAGCCGAAGATGTTGGCGGTCGCGCGATTCAAGAAAAGCGGCGCGTTGATGGTTCCACCGGTGAGCGAGAAGATGTCGATGTTGGTGAAGACGCCACCGGTGGTGAGGGAGGAGTTGAGATTGGCGGTGACGGGGCCGATGGTCTCGACCGAGCCGGCGAAGGTGAGCGAGGCGCCCTGCTCGAGCCGCGTCTGACCATCGAGATCGGCGGTGGGCGCGTTGATGGTGAGCGAGGAGTTGGTGCGGGCCGTCAGGATGCCCCGCGAGCCCAGGCGGAAGTGATCGCCCGTCACATCGGCGGAGGCGCCCGCGGCGACGCGGAGCTGGCCGAAGATGTCGAGGCCGTCGCCCGGCGGGGCGGCAACGACGGAGGATCCACCAAGATCAAGGACGGATGTTGACGCTGTGCGGAGATTGCCAGCGCTGAAGAGCCCCAGCGAGCGCCCGAGGGTGTTGATCGAACCCATCCCGCGCCACGCGGCTTCGGTGGCGGTGATCTGCTGGCCGGATTGGGCGGGGAGCATGGCCGCGGCGAGGGTCGGGTAGGTGACGTCGGTCACATCGTTGTGGGCGGCAGAGAAGTCGTTTGCGGCGACATCGAAGAACCACGCCGAGCCCTGGTCAAAATTGGCGCCCACGTCGTCGGATTGCGCCCCGACGACGGCGGTGTCGCCGGAAAGCGCGACGGCACTGCCGAACTGGTCGCTGGCCGCGCCGCCGGCGGCGATGAGCTGGGCCTGCTGCGTCCAGGTGGTGCCCGAGCGCGTAAAGACGCAGGCAGAGCCCTGGTTGCTGTTGGCGCCCACGTCGTCGATGAACGCCCCGACGATGGCCGTGTCGCCGGAGAGCGCGACGGAGACGCCGAAAAGGTCGTCCGCCGCGCCGTCGGTAGCGGTAAGCTGGGCCTGCTGAGTCCAGGTGGTGCCGGTGCGGGTGAAGACGTACGCCGAGCCTTGGTCCGTGTTGGCGCCCACGTTGTCGTTGTACGCCCCGACGATGGCGGTGTCGCCGGAGATGGCCACGGAGTAGCCGAAGTTGTCGAACGCCGCGCCGCCGGTGGCGGTGAGCTGGGCCTGCTGCGTCCAGGTGGTGCCCGAGCGCGTAAAGACGCAGGCAGAGCCCTGGTTGCTGTTGGCACCGACGTCGTCGATGAACGCCCCGACGAT
>JBILLU010000234.1:0-4934 GCA_044375915.1 Phycisphaerales bacterium | reverse complement strand
TCTGCCTGCCGCTGATGGCTTCGATGTACGTTCTGTCATCGGGCGTTTGGCTGCTGCCGGACAACGCGGCGTGGCTGGGCGTGACGGCGATGCTGCTGCTCGCGCTTCGGCGGGGCCAGAGCTGGCTCGGCTGGATACTCGCGGGCGTCGCGCTTGTCGCGCTTGTGCTCTGCCGTCAGAATCATCTCTGGGCCGCCGGGCTTGTGTGGGTGGCGGCATGGCTCGGGCCCGGTCCCGCCCGGGGCGAGACGCCCTTGTTCCAGCGGCAGGACATCGGCGGGTTGATTGTGCCCCGCATCGGCCGATTTATCGTCGCGCTCTTGGTCACCATGCCCGCGTTTGCGGTTGTCTGGGGCTTCCACAGCAAGTGGGGCGGATTGACCCCGCCGTCGTTCAACGACATGCACGGGTTGGCGATCCAGTGGGCGACGCCGCCGTTTGTCTTGGCGCTGGTTGGCATCTTCGGCTGGTTCTACGTCGCATTCTGGTGGGAATCGCTGCGCAAGCTTGTCAACGAGCAGGCGTGGATCGCATTTCTGGCGGCGATCGTCGGACTGGTCCTTGCGGTGTTGCCCGAGACAACGCCGGACCGGACGGCCGGGCGTGCGACGGGATTGTGGCACATCGTCCGCAAGACGCCGCAGATCGCAGATCACATCTCGGTTCTCGTGGCGTTCCTGTCCATGATGGGCGCCGTCGTGCTCATGGGCTGGCTGCGGGCGATGAACCCGCGCAGCCGCTGGATCATGCTGGCGGCGATGGTCGGTTTCACCGTCGCCAACAGCTTCAATCCGCAGCTGTGGCAGCGCTACCACGAGCCTTTCGTGCTGATCTGGACAATCCTGGCCGCGTCGCTGGCTGTCTGGAGCGGCGAGCGGTTGGAAGGCCCGACGCGCCGCGTCGCGGTGTTCGGGCCGACGATCCTCGCGCTGCTCCTGGCCTATGTCTCGTTCCGCGGCATCGGCCTGGGACGCGAGGCCGTGGACGGCGGCTTCACCCCTGGTCATGTCGAGCCTTCGGGCCTTGATCGCGGGGAGTGAACGCTCACGCGAGTCCCCCCACCCCCCCCTCGATGCACAAGCCAATCGTTCGCTGCCTGGCAATGAAAAACCCCCGGCGGGTGTCGCGCCGGGGGTCGAAGTGGGGGCATCTGAATGGAGTCGGCGAGGGAGTCGCTCGCCTTGCTGGGCGGTCCGCCCCCGCTGCGGCCTTGGCTTTCCCGATCAGTTGGTCGCCGGAACCTTGGTGCCCGCCATCGGGTCGATCGACTTGGTCACCGGCTGGCCAAAGGCCTCGGGGTTGATGTACTTGCCGATCTCGTGGCCGACCTTCTCGAGTTCGACCTGCAGGGGCCGGGAGATAGCGGCCGCGTCGTTGCGGACGCCAGTGACCTGCCACGAGACCTTCATGCCGGGCTTGCCGCCGCCGATCTTGAACTGGTTCTTGCTGATCTCCTCGGCGACGAAGACCGGGGCGTGGCCGCCGATGCAGGTCAGCTGGTAGCGATACTCAACGTTGAGCGCGCCGAAGTAGTTGGGCAGCGAGACGGTGGCGGTGCCGTCGGCGCCGATGACCGCGACGCCGTCGTACATGTTCTTCATCTCGCTGCTCTCGATGGCGGCGTGGATCAGGTACTTGTTGGCCGGATCGAGCGGGTGATCGATCTTGAAGTTCTTGGAGCCGTTGACCTGGAGGTCACCGGTGATGGTGACATTTCCCGAGAAGAAGCCGGCGTTGTTCGTGCCGCTGCTCTGCCCGTAGATCGCGGTGCCGAGGTTGTTGAAGCCGGCGACAGCGGTCGTGCCCGAGCCGTTGCCGTCACCACGGACGCCGGCGGTGATGCCGTTCTGGGTGAAGCCACCGGTGGTGCGGCCATAGATGCCCGCGCCGCCGGTCGATGCCGAGCCGAAGACGCCAGCCATCGAGCCCTTGCCCGAGACACCGATGCCGCGGAGCCCGTTGCCCTCGCCGCGAATGGCGATGCCGTTGAGCTGGGTGCCGGAGGGGATGCTGTCGCCCGTGCCGTCGCTGGTGGCGAAAACGGTGGGGACGTCGGAGGCTTCGTTGGAGTTCACGAAGCGACCGGCGTTGCCCAGGCCGACGGTGGTGACTTCCAGGGCGTTGGAAGTGTTGGTCGCGTCGGTGATGTTCATGGTCGAGACTCGGCCGTTGCTGCCGCTGTTGATGCCGACCAGGGCGCGACTGCCCGAACCGCTGCTCACCGCGTACAGCGCGTACGCGCCATCGCGGCTGGTGAGCGCGAAGATGCCGTTGCCGTCGTTGGTGTCGGCCGTGAAGACCGGCTGGAAGAACGCGATCGGGAAGTTACCGCTGGGACCGGCGCTGGTCAGTCGCATCACGCTGCCGGCAGTGCTCTCGTTGGTGATGTTGATCAGCGTGCTGCCGCTGTTCACGCTCTCGGTGAGCGGGAGACGCAGAGCCTGTGCGTAGGGAGTCGCCTCGATCGCGGTGCGGGGCGAGATGATGGTGTACGCACCGACCGATGCGCCGGGACGCACGCGGAGCTCGATCCAGCGGCCCTCGCCGTTCATCTGAGCGCCAAAGTCCACCGTCGCGGTGAAGATGCCGTTGCTGACGACAACGTCATTGAGCGTCTGCGTCGCGCCAACCTGCGCGCCCGCGGCGGCGGCGTCAAAGAGCAGGACCTGAATGTCATAGGTCCCGTTGGCGGGTGCGCCCGCGTCGAGCAGACGGCCCTGATAGGTAAATCCCGTGCCGACGATGGCACCAGACGCCGACACACCACCGGCGGTGATCGCGGCCGCGATCAGGAGCGAACGAACGGAACGAGCAACAAAGTTCGAGCGACGCATGGCACTTTCTCCGTGGGCCGCCGGGATTTGCATCCCGGAGCCCGTTGTGAACAGGAACACCACCTTGTCTGGCAGTGCGACACAGGGCGCCGACGCGGCTACAAAAAAGTGTCGTTGCCCACCGGGGCCTGGAGAATGCGACAAAAAGGGCTAATCCAGCGTCTGAAGCCGCACGCCGGGCGGAAGGGCGTCAAGGAACTTCCTTCCATAACCCGAACGCACGAGGCGTGGATCGAGCACGACCACGCGCCCTTTGTCGCTCGCGCTGCGCACCAGCCGTCCGAATCCTTGCTTGAAGCGGATGATGGCACGGGGCATGGTGTCCTGTCGGAACGAGTCGCCGCCGCGGGAGGCGATGAGCTCGTGGCGTGCCTGCGTCAGTGGCCGATCCGGCGGATCGAACGGCAGCTTGGTGATGATCACATTCCGCAGCCCGCGGCCGCGGACGTCCACGCCCTGCCAGAAACTCGCCGCACCAAGCAGCACGCTGCGCTCGTTCTGGCGGAACTGCTCGAGGATCGCGGTGCGCGAGCCATCGACGGTCTGCGCGAGCACCGGATGACCGAGGCGCGACAGTGGCTCGCGCACGAGGCGTGCGACCTGCCGCAGCGTCGAGAGACTGGTGAAGAGCACGAACGCCCCGCCGTCGGTCTCGCGGACGTGATGCACCACCCGCTCGGCAATGTGCCGCGGATCATCGACGGGGCTCTTGGCCTTGCCCGCCCGCCAGTCGCGCCGCGCCAGCGGCGCTTCGGTGTCGCCCGCATCGAACGGATCAAACGCCTGCTCGCTCGGCGGGCTGAGATCGACGATCATCTCGACCTGGTTCGCGTAATCAAACGGGCTGCCGACCTGCAGCGTGTCGGCGCCGTCGGCACCGAGGCGATCGCGAGCGTGTGAGAAGGCGTCGGAGTCCTTGCCGACTGCAACCGTGGGACCGGCTTCCAGCCGGTCCTCAACTCCAGTGGGACCGGCCTCCGGCCGGTCTTCCTGCCCATCGGGAACGAAGCGCGGTCCATCACCGGACTCGCTCGCGGCGATCGACTTCGCGCGCGGCTGTGGCCCCACGCTTGCGCGTGGGGTTCGTGAAGGCGCGGCCGTCTTGGTTGCCAGCGTCGCGCTCGTGAGCACCACGCTGTGGTCCTTGCTGAACAGGTTCTCTTTCAGAAGCGCCGCAACCTCCACCGGCGCGCACGCCAGCGTCACCTTCTGAAACCCCGCGCCGTCGTCGCCGCTGGTTTCGACCCAGTACGCGCAGCCGGGCAACGACTGCTCCACCAGCACGTGCGCGTCCTCGGCGATCATCTGGGCCCGCTGGGCGTACGCGTTCAACTCAAACTTGTCGGGCTCGTTCTTCACGAGGTCGCGGAGGGTCGTGAGCCGCAGCGCCAGGTCCTTGAAGATCGGCGTGATCGTGTTGTCCACCGCGCCGGGCACGCGCAAGCGGCCGCCGGCGTTTCCAAAGGCGCCCGCGAAGCCCGAACCGCTGTCGGAACTCTTCGTAGCCCGAAGCACGGCCTCGAAGAACGCACGCGTCTCGTTCTGGGCCATGATCGCCAGTTGCATCGCCCGCTCCACCGCCGCCGGATCGCCGGCGATCAGCGCCAACTGCGGCAGGTAGCCCTTGCCGGTGCGCGGATGGCAGAGCGTCGTCAACAGGTGCATCACCCGACCCTCGGCGAGATTGCGCCCGAAGTGCTCGCTCGCCACATCCTCCACACAGTGCGCCTCATCCAGGATCACATGGTCGTACCGCGGCAAGAAACCGATGTCCTGCACCCGCATCGCCAGATCCGCGAAGAACAGCGCGTGGTTGGTGATGAGCAGGTTCGCCCCTTCCATCTTCGCGCGGGCGGTTTGATAGAAGCAGCGGTCGTAATTCGAGCACTTGCGGCCCATGCAGTTGCCGCTGTCGGATTGCACCTTGTCCCACACGCCCATGCGCTCGAGCGCCGGCAGCGTGCTGAGCGTGCCGTCGAGGGTCTCGCGGGCCCAGTCCTCGATCACGTGCAGCGACCGCCGCGCCGCCGGATCGGCCATCATCTTGTCCTGCCGCTCGCTGGCGAGCTTGAGCCGCCGGATGCTGACGTAGTTCCCGCG
>JBILLU010000327.1:0-2674 GCA_044375915.1 Phycisphaerales bacterium | reverse complement strand
CTCTCGATAGCCGCTGACATGGGCAAGGACCTCGAGTCGCGTGGGATCAATGCCACGCGCCTGCACCTGCGCCTCGAGCACGCGACGTGTAACCGGGTCCGCAAGCGCGCGAGCCTTGAGAACAAGCCGAGACTGCGGAACTTCCGTCAGCACGCGACACCACAAATCGAGCGTCGTTGGCGTGATCTTCTGCTGCGAGTTGAAGCTTGCGAAGCGGATCGTTGCGGCGTCTTCGGCGGTGGCGCCGGTCGCGATCTCCGGCGTGCGCGGATCGGGGGCGAAGCAGAGGAAGCATGCGTCGAGCGCAAGCGTCGGCTCAACGCGTGCCGCGGCGATGGAAACTCCACCGAGCGGGCTGAAACCGCTGGGTCGTGCGGACCCCGGGTCGGTGACGGCATCGGCAAGACGGGCGTCGACCGTCGGCAGACCGAGTGCGTGCGCGTACCCGATCCAATTGAGTTGGCGCGGGGCGAGGCGGCGAGCGAAGAGGCTCGGGCGCGCGGTGACGTGCCAGCCGCCGAGGTCGATGGCGACATCGAGGTGTGCGGAGCGGATCGCAGCGACAGCGGCATCGTCGGCGAGCGTGGCGATATCCAGCCAGCCATCGCATCGGTCTTTGATTCGTGCGGTGGTCTCGTCGGCCGGGCCGAGCGTGGGAATGCCGATGATCGTCACGCGGGCGTGATCGTGCTTGCCGATCCACGACTGCAGGAACCTGGCAACGGCGTGGTCGCGCAGATCGGGAGAGACCAACCCGATCCGGAGCGGCTTGGTCGGGTCACGCGGCGTGGGCACGAGCGGCTGGGCGGGGTACGCGGCGGCAAAGGCCTGACCAAGCGCGACGTGCACGGCCGCGAGCTCGGCGTCGGTAGCGTCGTCGCTGTAGAGCAGCATCGTGGCGGCGGCACGGAGGATGCGGTGATCTCTGGGGGCGAGCGACAGGGCGCGTCGGACGAGCGCCGCGGCTTCGCGGGTCCGCAAACTCTCGCCCAACGCACCGGCACCGATGACGGCGAGCAGCGCATCGCGCTCGAATGCTGCGGTGGCCGCGAGGGCGGCATCGCCCGCCTCGCCGACGCGCCCCTGCCCACGAAGCGCGTTGATCAGGCCGCTGTGCATGGATGCGACCGCGGGAAACTTCGTGATTCCATCGCGGAAGAGACGCTCCGCGTCGCTGGGCTTGCCGACGGCCTGAAGCAGCTCTGCGGCGGCGATGCGGATGTTGGCATCCGTTGGCCGGAGCTCGACGCAGCGCCGGGCGTGATAGGCGGCGGGCTCGCGGTCGTGCAGCATCTGCAGCGTGCGGGCGAGCAGGAATGCGGCGTCCGGGTCCTTGGGCGATGCGCGAACCGACCGCTCGAGCAAGGGGCGAGCGGCGGCCCATTGGCCGCGGGCGAGAAGTTGTCGAGCCTGTTCGAGCACGGACATCGCGGCATCGTTGGGGCGATCGGGCGGACGCGGCGTTGGCTCATGCCGAACGAACGATCTCGCCGCACTCGGGGCACCGGGTGAGTGTCCCCATGGAGTAGCGGCAGCCCGGACATAGCCCGGCGACGATGGCCGCGGCGCGGAGCCGCGCCCGCCGCTCCCGTACAACTCGCGGCACCCAGGCGAACGAGATCACGAGCAACCCGGCGGAGACGGCCATGACCGCGGTGTTTGCCAGGCCGAGGGGATTCCACTCGCGTCCGGCACTGACCGGATCGCGAAGCGCCGCGGCGACACGGGGTTTGTTCCCCTGATCGTGCGAATCGAGCCAGCCGAGCACGGCGACGCGTGCGGCGGCGATCTCGGACTCGGTTGGATCGCGCCGACCGACGGGCCGGAAATCGAGCTCGTAGAGGTCATCGAAGCGAACGACGTCGAGCCACCCGCGGGCGACGCGCTGGTAAGAGATGCGGACACTGATGATCTCGTCGGGGTCTCGCCGGAGCGCGGCGAGGAGGGCGTCGGTGCTGGCGTCGAGGTCCTCGACCCGCATGTGGTCGCCCTGCTTGATCACGTAGAGCGAAATAGTTCCGAGTCGGCGTGCGGTGCCAACCTTCCAGCCGGGGAGGCTGGCACCCCAGATCGACGCGGTGGAAACATCGGCGCTGGGGACGCGCCAGACCGACGCGGCGAGGATGAGAGCGAAGACGATGCTCGCCGCTGGCGTGGTGACTTGACGGAAGGCGACCTGCGCAACACGGCGGAACACAAGGGACTGTAAGCGCGCGGGCGCGATGCACGAGATATAGCGACCGGGGCTCCGAGGCGCGAGGCGAGGAACAGCACGCCTGGGGGCGTCATCCGGAAGAACGGTCGCACGCGGGAACTCACGCGAGCGGTGTGACGGAAAGCGCCGCCAGATTTCTTCGAATCACGGAAGAGTCTCTCCGACGCGCCGCGAGGCCGCGCTCGGCGTCTGTTCATGTTGTTACACAGGTGTCGGGGTTCTGTGACGAGGCGATCGCCTGCAGGTGATTTGACAGGTTGTCGCGGACACGTTACGTTTGCCCCCGCTCGTGCATTATGTGCGAGCCACGAACGGCGCGGGCGGGGGACGGTGGTTCGATCAACGAGACTGCGAGGCGGCGTGAACAGGTCGAGCACCACAGGACACGATGCGACGAGTGACACGGGCGCGAGGCGCGGCGATCCCGCTCCGTCGCGCCGTCCGACGCCGCGCCGACCG
>JBILLU010000048.1:0-19534 GCA_044375915.1 Phycisphaerales bacterium | reverse complement strand
GCCAGCTCGTCGGCCCGACGCAGCAGCTCCGCGGGCGTCGTGCCGTCCCACGGATAGGTCGCCAGGCCGCCGGAGATCGAGAGGTTTCCCGGCGCGTCGTTGCCGAGCTTCGCGAACCGCGCACTCCGCACCTGGGACTGGAACCGCGCCGCGATCGCGTGGATTGACGTCGGGTGCCGGCTCGCCGGATCGCGCGGGCCCTGCGGCTCATGGAAGATCACCGCGAACTCGTCGCCGCCAATGCGACAGACACGGTCCGTCGGCCGGATCACGCTCCGCAGCAGCCGCACCGTCTCGATCAGGATGTCATCGCCCGCCTCGTGCCCGAAGCGATCGTTGTAAGACTTGAAGTTGTCGATGTCGAACACGAGGATCGTCACATTGTGCCGATGCTCCCGCGCCTCGTTCATCGCGCCGGACAGGAACTGGTCGAAGTACCGCCGGTTCCACGCCCCTGTCAGCGGATCCGAATACGCGGCCAGTCGCAGCCGCCGGTACTGCTCGCGGATCGCCAGCCATGGCGCCAGCGATTCGCCATGCTTTGCCAGTTGATCGACCGTGACCTTGTCGCTCAAGAGCGTCGCCAGCACGCGGCCCTGCCACACCACCGCCGCCCCGTTGGGCATGTGCCCGTTCTCGAGCCGCAGCGTCGTGTCCTTGAGCGTCAGACGCAGCGACTCGAGCTGCGTCTGAACCGGGTCCTGCCCGGTCGCCAGCGCGATCGCCGGATCGGTCGTTTCGACAACGCGACGCTCCGCCGAAGGCGCTGCGGCAGCGCTGTGCGAAGCCGGACCCGTCGCCGCGGCCGGCGGCGAGGATGCCGATTGGGGGGCGGGTTGGTGGGCGGCTTGCGGGGCGTGTTGCGGCGCCTGCTGGCTCGGCTGCGCGGTCGCCCGCACACCCGCGTTCGGCACGCTCGCACGGATCTGATCTGCGATGTCCTCGCCGTCCGCCGCCGGATCAAGCACGCCATCGAGCGACGAAAGCACCGATGCGGGCAGCGGCGTCATCGCAAGAACCGACACAGTGGGATCGACCAATCGAAGGCCAGCGACCGCATCCGGCATCGATTCATCGCCCCGCGCCGCGACGCCCGGGGTCGCGCCCTCGCCGAAGACCACGACCGCCTTGGCGGGCGAGTGCTCATCGATCGGGTCGCCCAGCTCGGCGATTGCCTCCATCGCGTTGCGAACGCGAAGCAGCTCAAGATCAGGATCAGCGCGCAGCTTCGCATCCAGGCCGGTGCGCCCGACCAAGATCACCCTGCGAGATTGCTCCGGACTGGCCTCCATCATCTCTCCGCGCCGTCATGGCGCTCGCGCCCTTACTGCCCACTCGCTCCGCGATCCGACTCGCTCAAGCCCGGATCGTCGCCGAGCAGCATGTCCAGTTCCTCGTCCGTGAGCAGAGAGGATGCCGCACCAGACATCGGCGGCGTCGTTCCGTCCTGGGCGGGTTCATCGGAACCGAGCCCGTTCGCTTGGGCCGCGTCGGGCCACTCTCCGGCAAGCCGAAGGGAGGGAGCCGCGCGGGCCACCAAGTCGTACGCCGCTCCCGCCGCCCGGTTCGTGCCAACAGCCGCTGTGCCTTCTGAAGCTGCCTGAACCCGCTTTTTCTCGGACCACGACTCGACATCCACCGCACTGGCCGCCCGAAGCTCGCCCGTCGGGGCGTCAAAGACCCAGCACGCCACGCCTCCGGGCATCATCCGCAAGGCTTCCAGACACTCTGCCGGGCGTGCGAGCCGCGCGGGCTCGACGAGCACGACGACGAGTTTCTGCGCGCTGGTCGCTGGAGCGTGCCGATGGGCGACCGCCCGGGCCACGACGCGATGCGTTCCGCCGACGAGTTCCACCTCAAACGCCCGGCGCTGCAAGGCTTCCAGCAACGCGGCGGGTGCCGAAGCCTCGGGCGCATGGCACACCATCGCCCGCGCCGGGGCACCAGCACTCGTCTGCTTCGGCTCGACCCTTCTCTCCATCGAACCCGTCCGAAAACGCCCGGCTTTCGGCCGCTTCTCGCGACAGCGAGCAGCGTCACCACGAGCGTGCTCAGAGTGTACCGCACGGCGCGAAACTTGCACCGTCCGACTTCACTTCAGCCGCAGAATCGCCTCGGCCACAACCCCCGCCCCGTCCGGCGGGCCAAGTTCTCGGAGTCGGCGCGTCATCGCCTCGCGCTTCTCGGGCTCGTCCATCAGGCCCAGCAGCACCGACCCCGCCTCGCCCTCGTTCGCCGCGGCGTCCACGTGGTCCTTCACGATCACCGCCCCGCCCGCCCGCTCCAGCGGAATCGCATTCTTCCGCTGGTGCTCGTCCTTGTGATACGGGTACGGCAGAAACACGCTCGGCACCCGGTTCGCCCACGCCTCGGCCACACTCCCCGCGCCGCAGCGACTGATCGCAACATCCGCCGCACCCCACACCCGCCCCATCTCGCGGAACAGCGGACGGATCATCGCGGGCACACCCGCCTTCGCGTACGCGGCGACGATCGCGCTCTCGTCGAACTCGCCCCCGCCACCCAGCGTCGCCGGGCCGCACTGGTGGATCACCTGCCACCCCATAAAGCGGCTCGGCTGCGTCTGCAGCATCCGCACCATCATCGCGTTGATCGATCGCGCCCCCTGGCTCGCGCCCGTCACCAAGAGCAGCGGCTTGTCGGGATCGAGCCCGAGCTCGCGCCGACAGAACGGCCGATCGCCGTCCGCGATCGCCGCCCAGCGCACGATCGGTCGCACCCGCTCCCACGTCGCGTACCCGCCGCCCTCCGGCTCGGCCGCAGTGAACACCCGATCGCTCCGCTTCGCCACCCAGCGATTCGCCTTGCCCGGCGTCGCGTCGAGATTCACCAGCATCAGCGGCACGCTCGCCTTCCGCGCCGCCGACGCGGCCGGCGCACTGACAAAGCCCCCCATCGCCACCACCACCACCGGTCCACGCTCACGCAGCGACGCGATCACCCGACGGCACGCCCGCACCACGCTCGGCCACGTCCGCACAAACTCCGCCAGCCGAAGCGGACTAAGGGCAAACGGCCGCGCCGCCACCGGCGTGAACTCCACGCCTTCCTCGCTCAACAGCTTCGCATCCAGCGGCCGCGTCGAACAGACAAAGTGGCTGTCCACGCTGTCGGATCGATCGCTCAGCTGCTCGCTGATAGCGATCGCCGGGTACAGGTGCCCGCCCGTACCGCCGCCGGCAAAGATCACTTGGAGTCGCTTCGCGCTCACGCCGCCACCGACGCCGCGGGAAGGTCCGTGCTCGTGGTATTCGTCTTGGTTTCGATCGAAGCCGTGTTCACCAGCGGGACGCCCAGACCTTCACCAACATCCGCTGTCGCAAACCGCTGCGTGCGATCCACGGCGATCAGCAAGCCCAGTGAGCAGCACGTCAGGATCCATCCCGTGCCACCGGCGGAAATCAGCGGCAGAGCGATGCCCTTGGTCGGGGCCACCACCGTCACCACTGCGAGATTGATGATCGCCTGCATCCCGATCGTGAACGTCACGCCCATCGCGAAGAGCTTGAGCGCGATCTGCTTCTCACGCCGAGCGATCGTCAGCCCCGCAAAGACCAGCACCACAAACAGGAAGATCACCGCGGCGGCACCGGGGATGCCCAGTTCTTCGCAGATGATCGCGAACAGGAAGTCCGTCCGATCCTCCGGCAAATAGCCCTTGCTCTGCAGGCCAAACCCCAGCCCGCGACCGACGCCGCCGCCGTTGGCAATCGCGATAAGCGATTGGATCTGGTGATACCCGGTGCCCTCAGGGTCCTTGAACGGATCAAGGAACGTGGTGAGACGCGTGATGCGATAAGGGCTCTTGATGATCGCGTAGCTGATGCCCGCAAGGCCCAGTGGGACGAAAAGCAGGAAGTGCCAGATGCGTGCGCCGCCGGCGATAAGCAGGAGCGAGCAGCCAAGGGCGAGGAGCAGACCGGTGCCGAGGTCCTCGATGATGATGAACCCCGCCACGGCGCCGATCGCGATGAGCGCCGGGATCAACCCCTTGAAGAACGATCGCATCGTGCTCGCCCGTGCCGCGCAGTACCACGCGATGAGCAGCAACATGCCCCACTTGGCGATCTCTGACGGCTGCACGGACAAGCCGTCGCCCAAGCCGGGGATGACCAGCCAGCGATGACTGCCGTTCTTGGCCTGCCCGATTCCGGGCACATACACCATCGCCAAGACGACCAGCAACGCGACGACACCGAACCCAAGCCCTGTCCACGCCGCCGCCCCGTCGTTGGGCGAGATCGCGCCCGCGCTCGCCATCAACCGCCGCAGCGGCAGGAATGCGAAGACCCCCATCATCACGACCGCGATCGCCATGTGGAACGTCGCGCTCGTCATCACGATGCCCTGCACGGTGAGCGGCGAGGCCTGCAAGGGCGTCCCCTCCACCGACAGCGGCCCCGCCACGCCGGACACACTCAGGTTGGCCGAGTTGACCATGACCACGCCGATCATCAGAAGGGCGAGAGCGCACAGAGCAACAACATGGCCGGGGCGGATCATGCGGGCGAGCCTGTCACGAGCACCTTCCCGCGGCCAGCTCGCGGGGGCGGATATCCGTTCCGCCCAGCCGCGCGATCGCCCACGAAAGTGCTTTCGTGCGGGGAGGATATCGACCGTTGGGCGATTCCGCCTCTACATCCGGGATTCAGGTCAAGATTGGGACACGCCGGCCTAACGGAGGATGCTCAACCCCACCTTCTTCTCGAGCTCGCTCACCGGCTTCGCCACCAGGTCGTAGCCGTCGCTGCCCACCACCACGCAGCGCACCACCTCGCCCGGGGCCAGTTTCTCGCGGCTTTGCACGTACGTCACCGCGTCGATCTGTGGGGCCTGGAAGTACGTGCGGCCCACGTACAGCCGCCCGCCGTCGGAGACGCCGCTGGTCTTCTTGCCGCTGGTGCGGAGGCCCGCGTCGATCAGGACGTCGAGCTGCACGGCACCCTTCTTCAGCGAGCCCAGCGGGTCCTTCTCGTTGAACTTAGCCGCCATCGCCGCGGCTTTCTTGAACGCGAGTTTCTGCTGCAGCTCCATCACCTCGTTGCGACGCCGCTCCTTCACCTCCGGCGGCACGGCGAGCTTGGGGTTCTCTTCCATCGTCCCCGCGACCGTGCCCTCTTCGTGGCTGTACTCGAACACGCCCACGGCTTCGAAGTCCATCTCCTCGATGAACTCGAGCAACTGCTTGTGGTCCGCCTCGGTCTCGCCCGGGAAGCCGCTGATGAACGTGGTTCGGACGCACATGCCGGGCGCGAAGCTGGGGTGCCCGTTCCCCACGGCCTTGCGCAGCTTCTTGATCACATCGCCCTGCTGCTTGCGGGTGACGTTGCGCCGCATCAGTTCGAGCACGCGATCGGACGCGTGCTGCAGCGGGATATCGAGATACGGCACCAGCCGTCCCTTCGCGACGAGCGCCCCGAACGCCTCGATGATGGGATCGCTGAAGTTGGTGGGATAGGCGTACATGAGCCGCAGCCAGCCCTGGCCGTGGTTGGCGTCGTCGATGGTGTCGGAGAGTGACTGCAGGAGCGCGGGGAGACCGCCGTACTCGGAAAAATCGATCGAGCCCTTTCCGGCTTTGCTGCTTTGAGCTTTGCTGCTTTGAGCTTTGCGTAGCCCCGCGCCGATGTCATCCCCGTAGCTCGTCGTGTCCTGCCCGATGAGCAGGATCTCAAACGCGCCGTCGTTGATGAGTTCGCGGGCCTCGGAGCAGATGCGATCCGAGGGCTTGCTCCGCATCTTGCCGCGGATGCTGGGGATGGTGCAGAAGGCGCAGTTCTGGTTGCAGCCCTCGCTGATGCGGAGGTACGAGTAGTGCCGGGGCGTGAGGCGCAGCCGGGCCGAGTCGTCTTCGAAGTAGCCGATGCCCTTGCCGTCCTTGCCTTGGACGGTGAGGCCGGTGACCTTCATGTCGCGCTCTTTGGCGGCGACGAGTGCGTTCGCGGCGATCCAGTACTTGGGTTTATCGGAGGCTTCTTCGAGTGACTTGGCTTTGCGGCGACTTGCCGGAGCCTCGGTGCCGCTCGCACCGACGACCGCTTCGACGATCTTGTCGCGATCAAACACCCCCACCATCGCGTCGATGCCGGGGGCCCACTCGAGCATCTTGGCGCGGTGGCGCTGCACGAGGCAGCCGGCGACCACGACGCGCTTCACGTGGCCCGCTTCCTTCTCGCGGATGGCGTCCTTGATGACCTGCAGCGATTCGTCCTTGGAGGCTTCGAGAAAGCCGCAGGTGTTGATGACGACCGCGTCGGCGCCTTCGAACGCCGAGTTCTCGTTGGAGGGGTCGTAGGAGACGGGCGCGAGGCCGCTCTCGGCGAGCAGGCCGAGCATCTTCTCGCTGTCCACAAGGTTCTTGGGACAGCCCAGGCTCACGAGCGAGACGGACTCGATCGTGTCGTTCTTTTTCCGCGTTGTTTTTGGCACGGGGGATTATTGGTTCAGCCGCGGCGTCGTGAGAGAGAACGCGGAGATGCGGAGTTTGCGGAGGGTCGCGGAGAGAATCGCTGGGTCCAGTGGCACCGGCCTCCGGCCGGTCTTCCAACTCCAGTCGCTGGGCCTCACCTCACGCCCCCCCCAAAAAGGACAAAGCACGGTGCCGGCCTCTCGCACCGTGCTTGTCACTTTGGAGCTTTGGCCCTTTGGCCCTTTTCCTCACGCCGCTCCGAGCTGCCGGCCCGTGATCATCCCGGGCGACATACCCGACAGGGGGTAGTGGCGCGTCAGCGTATCGGCAAACTGCTGCGGCTCTGCCAACACGAAGTGGCACGGATGCTCGATCTTCCAGCCCACAAAGCGCAGCGCTCGCGCCAACTGGTCCTTCACCGTGCAGACCGTCAATTCCTCTCCGGCAAATCGAATCGGCAGCACGCGGAACTGCCACGCCTGGCGAGCGCTGATCAGCGCGATCGCCTCGGGGTCGAAGCGGGCCTCGCCTAGGTCAAACTCGCCCGTGAGCATCGCGTACTGCTCGGCCCAGGCACGTTCCACCGCCTGCGGCGGGACGCCGAAGAGCCGCTCCGCCAGCTCGCCGAACGGGCGGCCGACCGCCTGCTGCTCGACGAGAATGTCCTCGACCTGCTCCCGCGTGAGCACGCCGTGCTGTACCAGTAGATCGCCGAGTCGGAGCACCATGCAAGTCCCTCCCCACACACCCGGCGTCTGCGTTGCGCACGGGGAGAGACGACACGACGCTCCACGTGCATTGTGCACGACGCCGTGTCTAGTGCCCGACGAACCGGGCCGCCACCTGTCATCGACGCCTCCCACCGATCGCTCGCATCTGCGTGCCCCGAATCACGCGACGGAGGCGCGGGCGCACCTGCGGCAACGGCCTTTCGGCCTGAGCCGCGGTGCACGCTGGAAACGCCCATGAAATCTGATCAATCCGGTGGCATCCTCGCGATGCGAAATGCAGAGCGAGGATTCCCGGACGCGGGGCTGGTCGCGCGTGAATGGTCCCAGATTGCACGCCGTGCCGTGCTGCGTTGCGGCGATCTGACAGGCCGACCGTTACCGGGCCATTGGCGCACAACGACGTCTCAGCCGCGCGGGCTGAAGCCCGCGGCTCGGGGGGCGGTCCGCAAACTGATTCACTCCACGGGTTCGATCGAGACCGTCAGGCTCTTGCTGACGAACTGGTCGCGGTACAGCTCGGCACGCTCCTGGTGCGTCACCAGCACCAACGCCGCGCCCGACTGCTGCGCTTCCAGCGTCACTTCCACCGCACGACCGTGGTCCAGCGGCGTCAACTCCACGATCGAATCCACAACGTGGTCGATCGTGTTCACATCGTCGTTGTGCAGCAGCACGCGGAACGGCGGCAGTTGATCCACCGGGCCGCGGGTCGGCGCGGGCTTGGTTGCGGGTTTGGGCTCAGCGACCACCGTACCGACGGCGACGTCGGGCGGAGTCTGCTCGCGGATGCCGTCCTGATTCACGCGTTCGCTCATTCGTGCCCTCCGGCTCGCTCCAAGTCCGGTCTCCACCGAACCTTCCAGACGACCTCTCACCGGCCCTACGGCTCGACCGGTGCACAACTGTATCGGCCCTCGCCCGCGCAAGAAATGAAGATCGCGCAAGTTGGTGCGAGCAAACTTGCGCCTTCGCCCCAAGCGTCTCCGGGCCGCCCCTTCGCGACATTCCAGCGCGTTCGACGCCGCCACGACGCCTCACTTTCCCACGCAGAACGTCGCGAACACCCGCCCAAGGACGTCGTCGGGCGTCAGCCGCCCTGTCAGTTCTCCCAGCGCGTCTAGCGCCCCGCGGAGGTGGCTCGCCACGACCTCGGGATCGCGGAGCCGCTCCCCCGCCGACGCTTCGCACGCGTGTCGCAGCCCACTCGCGGCGGTGGTCAGCGCTCGGCGGTGACGGGCCGGGAGCGTGCGAGTCGTTCGCCTGCTGCCCCACGCCTGATCGTCGATCGCCCGCCGCAGCGTCGCGACGTTGAACCCGTCGAGCGCCGAGACCTCGATGGCTTCGCCGTGTGCGTTCGCTCGCGAGTGCGCCATGTCGGCCTTGGTCTGTACGCGGATCAATCGCGCCCGCGTCGGCGGCAAGTCCGCCGCGTCGAACCGCCCGCTGGGATCGCACCACAGCACCACATCGGCGTGCTCGATTGCGTCACGGGTCCGCTGTTGCATCGCCTCGGCGACCACGCCCATCGCCCTCGCTTCCTCGATGCCCGCGCAGTCGCACAGCAGCACCCGCGATTCGCCGAGCGTGAGTTCTTCTTCGAGCACATCCCGCGTCGTGCCCGCGATCGGCGAGACCACGGCACGGGGCCTTCCAAGCAGCACATTGAACAACGTGCTCTTGCCCGCGTTCGGCCGGCCCGCCAGCACAACCCGCGGCAAGGCCCGGTCTGCCTCTTCTCCCGCCGCCGCCCCGACGATCGCGTGGATCTCGTGCACCAGCGTCTCCAGCCGCCGCCGCAGATCGCCGGGCGCGATCGCGACCACATCTTCCTGATCGGTGAAGTCGATCCCCGCCTCCACCAGCGCGAGCAGCGTCGCTGTTTCCTCGGCGAGGGCCCGATACTGACCGCCGCGCTCGCCGCGAAGCAACCGCTGGGCCGCGTCCATCTCTTCCGCATTCTCCGCCGCGATCAATGCCGCCACACCCTCGGCCTGCTCGAGCGACATGCGGTCGTTCAAGTACGCCCGCGCCGAGAACTCGCCCGGGTTCGCGCGTCGCATCGAAGCGCCCGTCGCCGCCGCGAGCGCGAGCAGTTCATCGATGACACGCTGCAGCAGATGCGGATTGCCGGGCAGCAGCAACTCCGCCACATCCTCGCCCGTAAACGAGCGTGGGCCGGGAAACACGGCGATGACGAGCGGCAGCGACAACCCGGCGATGCGCCCCGCGACAACAAACAGGCCGCGGCTCGGGGGATTCGGCAGCGGACGATCGCTCGTCGCGGTCCACTTGCGCAGCAACTCGAAAACGCCCGGCCCGCTCAGCCGCACCAACGCCCGCGCCGAAAACCCCGGCGGCGTGGCGGCGGCGAGAATGGCATCAGTCCCGGACACGCCGCGAGTCTACGGCCAAAACCAGTACGACCGGCCTCAGGCCGGTCAGGCCGGTCCCTCTGGTGCTTGCCACGGCGTGACTTGCAATTCGGACCCCCTCGTCCGTCCGGTTTTCTGCGCCGATCGCGAACGGGCGCGAACTCGGTTCGTAGAACCTTCGGAGGCCGCACTCGCAGCGACCTCACAGGAGGATTCGACATGGTGATCACGCTCGTCGACGGCTCCATCAAGACCACCGATGCCATGCGGGCGTTTGTCGAGCAGCGGCTCGCCGCTGCACTCGGCCGCTTCGGCGACCGCATCCCGCATGTCGAGATCCGCATCACCGACGAGAACGGCCCCCGCGGCGGCATCGACAAACTCTGCCGCGTCACCGCGAACATCGCCGGTGCCGGGCCGCTGACCATCGAGAAGCGCGCTGGTGATTTCTACGAAGCCATCGCCCGCGCCACCAACGCCGTCAAACAAAACGTGGCCCGCCGGGTCTCGCGAAGGGGGAAGCGGTAGGAGGCACCGCTCGGGCGAAGCTGTGCGGCGTTCGCGCCTCCTCTCCCCGCCTGCGGGGAGAGGACGACTCGACGCAACGCGTCGAGTCAGGTGAGGGGATTGCGGGTACCTACGCGCCGAGACTTCCGAACGCCCAAGACCCCTCCCCGGTCTCGCCCCCCACCCATGCGCTCGACCACCCCTCCCCGCTGAAGCGGGGCGGGGAGGCGCGGGGGCTGAAAGGTCCCGCTCCCGCTGTTTAGCGCAAGCCGTATTCCTTGAGCTTGCGGTACAAGGTCCGCTCGCCGATGCCGAGCAACTTCGCCGCGTGTTCGCGATTGCCGGCGGTGAGTCGCAGCGTCTCGCGGATGGCCCGTTTCTCGATCGCTTCGAGGCTGGTGCCGGCGAGCGACCCGAGCGCCGGGCCGCTGGGGGTGTGTTCGCTCTCGTTCTCCGCATCGACGCTGCGGACCTCGTCGGGGATGTGGCGCACGTCGAGCGCGAACTCGCTCGCCGGCGCGAGGTCTTCGCCCAGCGCAGTGACGACCATGTTCTGCACCACGTTGAGCAACTGCCGCACGTTGCCCGGCCAGTTGTAACTCGTCAGCCGCATCATCGCGGCGTCGGTCACCCGCGGGATCTGCCGCGACGGTGCCAACTGGTCCATGAACCGCTCAACGAAGAACCGCACCAATGGCGGGATGTCCTCACGCCGCTCGCGGAGCGACGGCAGATGCACGTGCGAGCCGTTGATGCGGAAGAAGAGGTCCTCGCGGAAGGCCCCCGCCTTCACCATCTCGCGGAGGTCCTTGTTGGTCGCGCTCACGAACCGCACGTCAACGTGCTTGGCGTCGTTGCTGCCCAGCCGCACCACCTCGCCGCTCTCGAGCACGCGGAGCAGTTTGGCCTGCATCGACATCGGCATGTCGCCGATCTCGTCGAGGAAGACGGTGCCGCCGTCGGCGAACTCGAAGACGCCCGCGCGGTCCTTGTCGGCACCGGTGAACGCACCCTTCACGTGGCCGAAGAGTTGATCCTCGAGCAAGCTTTCGGCCTGCCCGGCGCAGTTGAAGGCGACATACCGCCCGCCTGCATTCTGGCCCCCAGAAGAAGCACGTTCGTTCGGCTGCCCCGCCCGCTTGCTCAGCTTGTGCACCGCCAGCGCAATGAGTTCCTTGCCCGTGCCGCTCTCGCCGGTGATGAGCACCGGGATGTTGCTCGGCGCGACCGTGCGAATAGTCCGCAGCACGCGGCGCATCGGCTCGCTGGTGGCGATGAAGTTCTCAAAGCCCGCGGTGTCGGCCTGGGCCTTGAGCTGATCGTTCTGGTGCCGCAGCAGCACCGTCTCGGCGGCGCGGTTCACGAGGTTGCGGAAGACCTCAAGATCCAGCGGCTTCTGGATGAAGTCGTACGCCCCGAGCTTGAACGCGGCTCTTGCCGTCGGCACGTCGCCGTGCGCGGTGACCATGATCACCTCGGCCGCCGGCTGCAACTGCCGCGCCGCTTCCAGCACCTTCAGCCCCGCGTCGGCCCCGTCGGTCGCCACGCCGTGCTTCCCGCCCGACGCCGGCATCCGCAGGTCCGTCACGATCACATCAAACGCGCCGCCCTTCAGTTCACCCATCGCCGCGTCCACCGAATGCACGATCGTGCAGACGTGCCCCGGCTTGCGCAAGGCATCCGCCATCACTTCCGCGTGGTCGGTCTCGTCCTCGATGATCAGCACCTGTGCGGCGATTCGTTCGTCGCGAGTTTCCGGCATCCCCTAGTTTATGGAACGTCCCGGCACCCTCGCTGTCTACTTCGAGCGGCTCGCCGGCAACACGCCCACAAACAGCAGCACCGCACCGACGACGATGATCCACGGCCGGGTCTTGTCGTCCGTCACCATCCGGCTCAGCGTGCTGTCAAAGTGGCGGAACTCCGGCAAGTCGATCGGGTCCGGCTCCAAGTTCGGGAAGATGCTCGCGCTCCCGGCGTTGATGTCGGTGTACCCCGACTTCTTGCCCACCCCGATCGGCACGCGATCCGACGGCACCTGATTCAACTGGCTCGCCGCCAGCGCCAGCACCAGCGAACGCTCGCCCCGCTCCAGCGCCGAGACAAATTCGCGATACCGCGTCAGCCGCTCCTGCCGATGCCGCTCGACAATCAGAGCCCGATCCCGCTGCCAGTTCGCGCGCCGCACCTGCTCCGCCGCCGGAATCAACACCGTCGCCAGAAGCAACACCACCCCGGCAAGGACGAACAGCCACCCCGGGTCGATCAACGCCCGAGCCGGAGCCGCCTTGGAACTGGACATATCCGCCGACATCAGCACCGCAAAGGTATCGGGCCGCGCCCGCGTCGGAGGCGAGAAACGCCCGCCAAGTGTCGACTACCGGCTGCTCTCGCGGATCACCAGCTTCGTCCCCACCTTCATCCGCGTCGCCGGCTTCTCGCTGTCGGTCACCCGCTCCACCAAGAGCCGCACCGCCGCCGCGCCGACATCCTGCAGCGGCACCCGCACCGTGGACAGGCTCGGACGCACCAGCGTCGCCAGCCGCGTGTCGTCGAACCCCACGATCTTCAGATCCTCCGGCACCCGCACGCCCGCCTCCTGGGCCGCCTGCATCACGCCCAACGCAATCTCGTCGTTGGCCGCCAGCACCGCGCAGCCCTTCAGCCCCGCGCCCCGCTGCCGCTCGCGCCCCCACGCCCGACCCCAATCCACCGAGTACTCCCCGCAGCTCACCTGCGGCTCGGTGCACGGCCGGCCCGCCGTCGCCAGCGTCGCGCAGAACACCTCCGCACGCGCCTTGGTGTCAAAGTTCTCTTTCGGCCCGCCCACAAAGAAGCACCGATCCGGCGGCGTCGTGGAGAGCAAGTGTTCCGTGGCCTCCCGCGTCCCCTCGGTGTTGTCCACCGACACGCTGTCCACGCCCGGCTCGTTCACCTCGGCATCGAGCACCACCGTCGGCAAGGCCGCGTCCAGCGTCTCGCGCCACAGCTCAACGTTCGGCTCGGTCATCATCAGCGCCAGTCCGTCGATCAGCCCGAACGCCAGGTTCTCCGTCCGCGTCGGATGCCCGTGATCGTGCGCGTCGGAGCTGACGAGCAGGTGATACCCCAGCCGCCGGGCTTCGCCGTCGGCCCCGCGCAGGAGTTCTGAGTAGAACTCGCCGAAGATGTCGGGCAGCACGATCCCCAGCACCTTGCCGCCGCGTCCGCTCAGGCCCTGGGCGTAGGCGTTGGGCACGTACCCGAGTTTCTTGATCGCCTCGCGGACCCGCGACGCCGTTTCCTCGGTGACCAGCGTCGGCTGGTTCACGACGCGGCTCACGGTCGCAATGGAAACCTTGGCCTCCCGGGCCACGTCCTGGATCGATGTCCCACCCCGGGACATGCCTCCCGGGCGTCCGCTCGATTTGCCATTGGTTCGGGCCCGCATTGCCACGACCTCATGGTAACCCCTGAAAGCCTTTTCGCGAAGCACTTCGGTAATCAGTCCGACCCAAAACCGTGCCAATAACTCCTGAAAACGCTTTCATGTCGCGCGGTTTTGTCGTATCCTCTTCTCATGCTCCCCCACGCCGCGCTCCTGCTGCTCGCCGGTTCCATCACTGCCTGCGCCGCCGCACCCTCCGGCGCCAGCACCGGCGACAAGCCCGTCGCTGCTGAGTCCATCCGCGTCGAAGCCCCCACCACCATCGCGCGCCCGCCCTTCCAGTTCAACAAGAACGACGACGCCTTTCTCGAAGAGGTTTCCTACGGCGCCTTCATGTTTCTCTGGGCGACTGCTAGTCCATCCACCGGCATGCCGCCGGATCGCGCCAGCAAGAACACCATCAGCGTCGCCGGCGTCGGCTTCTTCCTCTCCGGCATCCCCATCGCCATCGAACGCGGCTGGGTCACCCGCGAGCAAGCCACGCAGCGCGTCCTGCTGATGCTCCGCACCCTCGAGCGCGATCCGGCCATCCGCAAGGCCGGGCTCTTCCAGCACTATCTCGACGGCAACACCGGTGGCATTCACCCCGACACCAACCTCGAGCACGTCGTCTCCACCATCGATTCCGCCCTGCTCTTCGCCGGCATCCTCACCGCCTCCTCGTACTTCGGTGGCGAGATCGCCGCCATCGGCGACCGACTCTTCACCGACGCCAACTGGACCTTCTTCCTCGGCGGCCCCGAAGGCAAGCCGCACGAACGCGGCTTCATCTCGCTGGGCTGGAAACCCAAGGACAAGAAGAACCCCGCCGGCGACGGCTCCATCCTGCCCTACTACTGGATGGACTCCGGCTGCGAGCACCGGCTCACGACCTTCCTCGCGGTGTGCGCGCCCAAGCCCGAGCACCGCGTCGACGCGGCGCTTTATTACAAGCTCCGCCGCCAACTTGGTCAGTACACGTTCAAGGGTGACGCGAGCAAGCTCCCGAGCGATCTCGACCCGAGCACCGGCCCGGTGGTCTGGTTCCCCTACTCCGGCGCTCTATTCGTCAACACCTTCAGCCACCTGTGGCTGAACTACGCCGCACTTGGGCCGGACAACCCCGCCGCCCTCGGCGTCGCGGCCCGCTCCCCTGTTGACTGGTGGGAGAACAGCCGCCGCATGACGATCCTGCATCGCCTCAAGGCGATCGAGAATCCCAAGCACCTGCCCACGCTTGGCGTGAACGCCTGGGGCCTCACCGCTTCGGACTATCCCAAGGGCTACCTCGTCGCGGGCGTTTTCCCCGACGATCTCGCCATTGCCAACTGGAAGCGCGACGTCGACTACTCCAAGTTCCGCGCCCCCGACGAGTGGGGCGACGGCACGATCGCGCCCTATGGCGCCGGCTGCGCCATCCTCTTCCAGCCCGACGCCGCCGTGCGGGCGATGCGCCACTACCAGTCCCTCACCAACGCCCAGGGCAAGCCGCTCGCCTGGCGCGACCCTCGCAAGCCCGCCTCCGAAGGCGGCGGCTACGGCTTCCTCGACGCGTTCAACCTCAAGGGTCCGGACGGCACACCCTGGGCCACCGACGAGTACCTCGCCATCGACCAGGGCCCGCTCCTGCTCGCGATCGAAAACGCCCGCACCGGCGACGTGTGGAAGTGGTTCCACGCGCATCCGTTCGTGCAGGCGGGGGTTGAACGCCTCAAGCTCAAAGGCCGCGACTGATCGATCACTTGGCGGCATCGATCAGTTTCTGAATCTCCAGGGGCGGCGCGAAGACCGCGGCGTCGAGAACGCCGTTGTACTTGAGCGAGTCCGGATCGGTCGTGAAGACGACCTTCATGCCACCCGCGTCCTGCACCGCGCCCATCGGCACCGTCACGCCGTCCACGGTCTTGAACTGCGTGTGCGTCAGACGAACGCGCACATTGCCCGCCGGTCCTTTCTCCGTTGAATCCTCGTGCACCAGGTGCCCGGACGCCTTGGAGAACAACCAGAAGCGCACGCCGCCGCCGACGGAGGCGACTTCGAGACGTTCGAACTCTTCTCCCTCGATCCGTTCCATGCCGGCGTGAGCGATGGAAGCGATGTCGGGCGATCCGCCCAGCGGCACGATGAAAAGTCGCTTGGCGCGCTCGATGCGTTCCGTGCGCTCGGCTCCTTCGAGCAGCCTCGGGGCCGCGCCCGGAGTGATCTCCCAGGCGTGCACGCCGTCGGTCCCGCGAACGATCGTGCCCGCCGCCCCGAGTTCGCTGCTCGAGACGAGCTTGCCTTCCGCGCTCTGACGCACCCGTACCACACCGCGGATTCCAGCAGCAGCGATCTCGATGGCACCCTCGGCCTCGCGCGAGGTGATCGCGGCCAAACGCTTCGCACCACCCATGGCATCGATACACCGATCCAGAACAACCCGGGACGCGTCGTCAACCTGCGTCTCCGGCGTGCCGGTTGCAACCGCGCGCCGAACGCCGGCCCCGATCGCAACTCCCAGCGTGAACAAGAACACCCACTTCGCGAACCGCGCAAGTCCCAGATTCTTCATGGCATGCTCCAGATGCGTCCCTCGCACTTCGACACCCGACGCGGGTGCGAGTCGATCGCCAGAGCATCGCGGCCCGGCCACCGCCCGTCTAGAACGGTTTCCCACCTTGAACGCTTTGGACCGCAGCATCGCGATACGCCGACGGGGTCAATCCCGTGACGCGGCGAAACACCCGGACGCAGTGACTTTGGTCCGCAAAGCCTGCGGCCAGGCTCAGCGAGCCGACCGTGTGCCGACTCTCTCTGAGACGCTCGGCAACCCATCGCACCCGAAGCTCGCGCTGATGCTCGCCAAGCGTCCGGCCTGTCGCTCGACGAACAAGCCGCGACAGCCGCGAAGCATCCACCTGCAGCGTGGCGGCGATCGCTGCGAGAGAACGCTTGGATCGAAACGTGCGACCGAGCAGGTCCAACGCCCGCCTCGGCAGATCGTCGAGCGCGGTCAGTTCCGGGGCTGGTTCCTCAAGCAGCGTTGCCACGAGCTGCAGGCACAGCCCCTCGGCCGCGAGCTCGCGCGTCCGCCGCGTCTCGCCCAGACGCCCCCGCAGCCGGGCCGCGAGGGCACGAAGTTCCGGAGTATCGCGCGTCACTGCGGCGCGACGCGACGCACGCAACAGACGGTCAAGATCGCCGACGTCTCTGTGAATCTCGACGCGCAGGGTCCTGGCCCCGGCCGTGCCAAAGTCGTTGCTGTGCTCGACGCCCGCGCGCTTGACGAGCGTCTCACCGGGCCTGAGTCGCACCGGACTTCCGTCCACCACTTCCTCATAACACCCCTCCAGCGCGAAATGAACGCATGCGAAGGGGTGTCGGTGCGGAGCCAAGCGCGTGCCGTGCCGGTGCTTTGAATCCGACACAACGAACCCGCCGCAGCAAAGCCGTACCCCGTCCTCACGGTCGATGATCATGACGCCTCCGGTCTCAATGTCGTCGCCAAACCGCGCCTTGACGGTGTACCGATTCCCCGCGGCGGTGCTGCAATCCACTCCGGGCATCACCCAAAGCCGCCCTGATTGTCCGATAATGTCCCGTTCCACCGCCCGAAAACTCGCAAAAGCCAACGAATGCGCGGCATCGGGGGCAACATTGACAGAAATCTTGGATCGAACACGATTTCCGCGCACTTTGGACTTGCGTCGGGAAGGTCAATGACGTTAGTATGAAAACGGTTTCAGGGATCGCGACTTCGTGCGGGCGCGGCGTGTGCGCAAGATCACAGTGATCGCGAGTCCTGAGCTGAAAGCGATTTCACGAGAGGAGATTTGATCATGTTGCAACGGGTTTCCATCATGCTTGCCGTCGTCGGCTTTGCCGCCGCCGCCAGCGCCTCCATCAACAGCTTCAACAGCTTCAAGATGGAGTATCGCAACTGGAACGATTACCCCGGCTCCACCATCACCCCCACCATCAACGGCACCTCGTCGGTCCGCATCGTTGAGGACATGGGTCCGGGCCAGCAGCGGTTCGCGAACCGCCACTTCGCCATGCTCAGCGGCGACGGCGGCGCCACCCGCCTCTCGCTCCAGAACAGCGAGTCCTTCAAGATCTCCTACAAGATGCGTCTGAACTCCAACGTCGACCAGGACGGCTCCGGCCAGCTCTGGCCCCAGCAGCCCGAAGGCGGCCTCTTCTTCGGCAACGACCGCGGCGGCGGCTGGATCGATGAAGGCGGCATCTTCGTCATCGGCAACGGCACCGTCTTCGTCGGTGGCGCCAACCAGCGCTTCAGCCTCATCGGCGAAGCCAACAACGGCACCGGCCGCCTCAGCAAGGGCGACACCCTTGAGATGAGCTACACCTACTACGCCCCCGGCGTCACGGGCGCGCTCGCCGCCTACGCCGTGCAGTACAAGAACCTGAACACCGGCTTCATGACCACCGTGTTCAACACCTTCGACGCTGGCGGCCCTGACGCCAACGGCTTCAACAACGGCTCCTGGGTCGGCTTCCGCTGGCAGAACACCCGGAACCCCCTCGTCGCCGGTGGCACCACCAACGACATCGAGTACTTCGACATCAACGTCGTCCCGACCTCCAGCAGCCTCGCGGCCCTCGCGCTCGGCGGCTTGGTCGCGGCCCGTCGTCGTCGCGCCTGATGCTCCCACTGCCCCGTGACACGCCCCGGCCCTTGTGACCGAGGCGTGCATCTCCCGCCCGCGGATCGCCTCGACTCGGAGTCCCCGAGCCGTCGCGATCCGCGGTGCTTTTTGGCCTTCGGAGATGCACGCTTCCGGCACCAGCTTGATGACGTGGGTCGCTGCTCCCCTGCTCCCCTTCTCCCCTGCTTCCCTGCTTCCCTTCTCCCACGATCTCTGTGGAAAACTCCCCCCAGACCTTGACAGACGCCTCAATCTCTGTCACGATGTAAACGCTTTCATCCGCTTCTTTCCCGTGGCGTCTTGTGCGTTCCTTTTTTCCAAGACTTGCCCCGAGTATCCACCATGCTCCCCAGCCGCTTTGGCCGCTTTGACAACTCCCATCCCTCCGGCTCGTCGTTCGTCATCACGAACCACGACACCCCCATGCCCTGGTGTAACGTGCTCTGTAACGGGCGTTACGGCACCGTCATCAGCCAGAACGGCGGCGGGTTCAGCTGGTTCGACGACGCCCAGCACAACGTCCTCACCCGCTGGGAGATGGACCTCGTCCGCGACTGCTACGGCAAGTTCCTGTACATCGCCGACCTCGACGCCCCCCTTGACACCCCCGACGTCTGGTCGCTCGCCCCCGCGCCCTGCCAACGCCGCTACGACGAGTACGCCTGCACCCACGCCCTGGGCAGCACCACCTTCGCCACCCAGCGCAGCGGCGTCAAGGCCTCGTGGACCATCGCCGTCGACCCCGTCGATCACGTCGAGGTCTGGTGCGTCGAGCTCACCAACACGTCCCGCAAGGCCCGCCATCTCCGCATCAGCTCCTACTTCGAGTGGACCTGCGGCGTCGCCCCGGACGTGAAGCGCGAGTTCCACCGGCTCTTCTTCGACATCGGCTTCGATGAGTCCGCCACCCGCCGCGCCATCATCGCCACCAAGAACATGTGGGACATCCGTCCCAAGAGCGAGCGCGAGCACTGGAACAAGCCCTGGCCCTACGTCGCGGCTCACAGCGTCGCGGGCGTGAACTTCGAGCGGCCCATCGCCATCGCCGACAAGCAGGCCTTCCTCGGCAAGTACGGCACCACCGCCTCGCCCCGCGCGATGACCGAGCGCGACAGTGCGGCTCTGCGTCAAGCCGGTTTCGGGCGCTTCGGCGACGCTTCCGCGGCCCTGGGCGGTGATCTCACGATTGAGCCCGGCGCGAGCGTGAAGCTCCACTTCATCGTCACCATCGGCGACGATCGCAAGAAGTGCCTCGCCAACATCGACCGCTACGCCGACGCGGCCCACGCGTGGGGCGCGGTTGAGCGGGCTCATGCGTTCTGGAAGAAGACGCTGTCGCCCACATCGATCAAGAGCGAGCGGGTGGACTTTGACATTCTCAACAACCACTGGCTGCCCTACCAGGCGATCGCGGGCCGCCTCTGGGGCCGCACTGGCTA
>JBILLU010000233.1:0-5018 GCA_044375915.1 Phycisphaerales bacterium | reverse complement strand
ATCGACTTCCTCTTCGCCCGCCCCATCCGCTTTGTCAGCACCGCGCGGGATGAACAGACCCGCGCCGCGGTCGAGCGGGCGCTCGACGCTCTGTGGGAGACCAGCGGCGGAATCGGCCTGCTCACCGACATGGCGCTCCTCGGGCATGTCTTCGGGCATGTGGACCTGCTCGTCCGCGTCGATGAGCCGCGGCCGCGACGGGTGCGCGAGCCCCTGACGCTCGAACAGCTCGAGGAGCGGCTGCGGAACGCGGCGCCGCTGCGGATCGAGATCATCGAGCCCCGCCGCGGCACTCCGATCACCGACGGCGCGGACTATCGCAGGCTGCGTGCGTATGTCGTCCGCTTCGACCGCGAAGAGACCGCGCCCGACGCCGCGGGAGCGATGGGATTCCTCCGCCAACTCGTGCGGCGGGAAGCCACTCCGCAGCGGGCTCGCACCGCCGTCACCGAGATCCTCTCTGCCACACACCGCCAGCGCTACGAGGGCGACAAGCTCGTCGCTGATGAAGCGATCGCGTGGAGCGCAGGCCGCGTGCCGGTGGTGCACATCCAGAACGTGAGTCAACCGTTCCGCTACGAGGGATTGAGCGAGGTCGAGCCGCTGATCCCGCTGCAGGACGAACTCAACACCCGCATGAGCGATCGCGCGTACCGGCTGGCGATGCAGAGCTTCAAGATGTACGTGATGCGCGGGTTCGACGGACGCGATGCGCTCGCCATCGGACCCGGCGTGATGATCAGCACCGACGAACCCGGCGCGAGCGTGCAGGAGTTCGGCGGCGACAGCGCCAGCCCGAGCGAGGATGCGCACTTCGAGGCGATCCGCAACGCGATGGACAAGATCAGCGGCGTGCCTCCGCTCGCCACGGGCGTGGTGCAGGGCAAGGTCGGCAACCTCTCGAGCGCGACGGCGCTGCGGGTGACGTTGATGGGCCTATTGGCGCGCACGGCGCGGAAGCAGGTGACCTACGGCCGCGGGCTCGCGGAAGCGTCGCGGCTGATGCTCGCGGCCCTGGATTGGCTGGGCATCCTGAAGACCCGCGAGGAAGACCGCGGCGTGAAGATCGATTGGCCGGACCCCTTGCCGCAGGATGCGCGAGAAGAAATCCAGGCTGCCGAGGGCAAGGTGCGCTTGGGAGTGCAGCCGGGGCGGGTGCTGGAAGAGCTGGGCTACACGCCGCGGGACAACGGCGCGGTGTGAGCGCGGGAAGACCGGCAGGGGGCTGGTCAAACGGACGAGCAGAAGAACATGGCGGCGATGCCGCGGAAAGGACGGGAGCGATGGCGGATGAGATGGGCGGAACCGGAGGTGAACCGGGCGAGGGCGGCACGCCGGTGACGGAGGTGCAGAAAGCGCCGAGCGAGGAGATTCAGTGGCGCGGGCGAGCGCTCGAGGCCGAGGGCAAGCTGGCGGAACTGGAGAAAGCGCTGCAAGACCTGCGATCGACGCTGGAGCAGACGCGAGCGGCGCTCGCTGCCAACGAACGACGCCGCGGCATCGAGCTGGCGGCGAGTGCGGCGGGCGCGATCGACGTCGAGACCGCGGTGATGCTGGTCGAAGCAGCGATGAAGGATCGCGCGCCCGAGGACCTCCGCGCCGTCATCGATGAGCTGCGGCGCAGCAAGCCGTTCCTGTTCGAGGAGCGGTGGAGCGTGCCGGGAGGCGGCACGACCGGTGCCGGGGTGATGAGCCCCGAGCCGAGCCGCGGGGGAGAAGTGCTGGCGACATTGGCGGAGGAGGCGCGTGCGTCGGGCGATCGGCGGGCGCTGCTGCGCTACCTGCAGGCGCGGCGAGGCAACCAGTAGGACCGGCTTCCAGCCGGTCCCACTGGTGGTGTGGTTGCTGAAGCGTGGACTGTGGTTGGTGATTCGAGTTTCCATTCGAGTTTCAACAGAAGGAGATGCACATGGGGTATTCGGGGAAAGCAACGTTTGCGGCGGGCGCCGATCTGCCGGAGTTGATGGAAGATGTGTCGGACCTGGTGGGCATCGTGAGCCCCTTCGAGACGCCGCTCTTGGATTACCTGGGTGATCCCAAGCGCCCCGCGATGAGCACGGTGCACGAGTGGATCGAGGACACGCTCCTGCCCAACACCGACACGCTGAACCAGACCACCTTCACGCCCGACGCGACCAACGCGACGAGCCTGACGGTCGCCAACGGCACGCGCTTCCAAGTCGGCGATCAGGTCCGCCCCGACGCAAGCACAGAGGTGATGCTCGTCACCGGTGTGAGCGGCAACACGCTCACCGTCGTCCGCGGCTACGGCGGCACGACCAGGGTTGCCCTCACCAACGGGCGCCGGCTCTTCATCCTCGGCAACGCGGCGCTCGAAGGGGCGGATGCCGTGAACGCACGGTTCACCAATCGTGTGCGCAAGGCGAACTACACGCAGATCTTCTCGGCGACGGTGGAAGTCTCGGGCTCGATGCGGGCCGCCCGTCAGCACGCGGTGAGCGACGAGCTCGAGTATCAGAAGCAGGAGCGGCTGCGCGAACTGCTCCGCGACCTTGAGAGCTGCGTGATCGCCGGCACCGCTGCTGCCGCCTCGCCGCAGGGCGCGACGGGCGTCCGCCGCACCATGAACGGCATCATCCGCCAGATCGGGACCAATCAGTTCCAGCCCAACACGGGCGGCGTTCCCGCCGGCGGCGGCGCGGGCAACAACGAGCTGAACGAGCCCGTGCTCAATGCCGCACTGCGCCTCATCTGGGAGCAGAGCCAGGGGAAGATCGACACCATCGTCGTGAACGGGGCCCAGAAGCGCCGCATCAACGGCTTCGCCACCGGTTCCCGCGCCTACACGCCCGAGGACAGCAAGTACCGCGATCTCGTGAGCGTGTACGAGAGCGATTTCGGAGTCTGCCGCGTGATCCTCAGCCGTGCGGTGCCGACCGATGCGATGCTGCTGCTGGATTCCTCCCGCATCAGCGTCATGCCGCTGGCGGGGCGCAGCTTCGCGTTCAAGCCGCTGGCCGCCACCGGCGACGCGACCGCGGGCCAGGTGCTGGGCGAGTACACGCTCGAGTTCAAGAACGAGAACGCCCACGGCGTGATCCGCGGGTTGGCGGTGTAGAGAAGGCATCGAGGCGTCACGGCATCACGGCATCGAGTTCTTGAGAAGCCACTGCGCCACTCTGCCACTGTGTCACTGCGCCACTGCAAAAGAGCTTCCTCGCGCGGCCGCTGGTCGGAGCGCGAAGGTAAGGGTGGGCGGCGGGATCCGCGCCGGTTCGGAAACGACCGGCGCGGAATTTGGGGAAGCGGGAAGGGGTGAGGTGTGAGGGGTGAGCCGTTCATCTCTCACCCCTCGCAACTCATCCCTTCCAACTGCCTTGGGGGATCCAAATGCTCTTGTGCACCGACACCGACCTCGTGCGGGTCGAACCGAATGTCTTTTCCGAGATTCAGTGGCTGAGCCAGCGGCTGGTCAAGGCCACTGGAAGCCTCAGCGGCACGACGCTGACGATCGCGTCGCCGGATGTGAACTTCGACGGCGCGCAGCTCGCGCCGGGGATGGTGGTGCTGATCGCGGGCGTAGTGCATGAAGTGATCGCGAAGCTGTCGGCGACGACGGCGACGATCTCACGCGTGCGGCCCACAAGCGCCGATGCGGCGCTGACGCCGGCGCCGGTGTCGGGGGTTGAAGTGATCGTCGCGACCATGATGCCGCAGGCGGCGGGGGTGCGTGATCGGGTGTGCCGCATGTTCGGGCTGAAGCCCAGCCCGGCGGCGGGTGATCCGACCTTCGCCGAGCCTGCCGAGGTCACGCGGTTCGCCGCGCTGCTCACCCTGGCCGCGGCGTACAGCGCGGCGGCCAGCATCAGCGGCGACGACTCGCCGACCGGCAAGCGGGCGGCGAAGTACCGCGAACTGGCGAAGGAAGAACGCCGCGTGCTGACGGCGCGGATCGATCTCGACGGCGACGGCATCGCCGACGCGGTGCGGCGGCCGTCGGTGGTGGTGCTGCAGCGGGTGTGAGAAGACATGCACCGCGGAGGACGCAGAGAACGCGGAGGAAGACAGGAAGAAATGGGTGATGCGACGTCGCGATCTGTTCTTGTCTCAAACCCAATGCCTCTCTCCGCGTCCTCTGCGTCCTCCGCGGTGAACTGCCTTTGCCTTGTCTTCGAGGAGCAACGCGATGCTGATTCTGAATCCCGCGTCGGTGCAGATCGCCGGCGTCGAGTACACAAACGTGGAGTCGTGCGCGATCGACCGCACGCCGCACAAGGAGGTGGTGGAATGGAGCGACAACGGAGCGTTCGCGGTCTTCGCCGATGTGCCGGAGCAGAAGGTGGAGATCAAGCTCACGCAGCGGCTGGAAGCGGCCGCGGCGGATCAAGTGCTCGACCTGCTGCGCCCGGGGCAGAGCGTGGCAATCGAGATCCGAACCAGTTTGAATTCTTCCCACGCTCGGCGGCGGAAGCTGACGGCGACGTGCGTGGTGCGAGCCGTGCGAAATCTGGTCAGCGTCGGGAAAGACCCGCAGGCCCGCCGCGTGATCGAGCTGATCGCCATCAGCGATGGCTCTTCGGACCCGGTGGGGCAGAGTGATTGGTGAGGGGAGAAGGGGTGCAGGGGAGCAGCGGAGCAGGGTCGGACCTGATCTGTTTTCCCTGCCCCCCTGCCCCCCTCCTGCCCTGCCCCCCTTCGGAGTAACCCATGTCCTCCTTCAAATCCCTCAATCTCTTCGGTTCCGGGCCGCACCGTTTCGCGGCGGAGTTTCAGGGCTCGCTGGTCGTGCCCAAGTTGCGGCTGGGGTTCCAGGAGTCCGGCTCGGGCTGGCTGGGACTTGAGGAGTTCACGCTCGTCGTCACGGGGCGACTGGTCGCGAGCAGCCAGAGCGCGTTGTGGGCGCTGCGCGACGCGATCGTGGCGCAGCTCATCGATCCGCCTACGGCGGGGACGCTCGTGGACAACTCCGGCCGCTCGCACGCGAACATGAGCTTCATCGGCTTTGAAGAAGCCGACCGTGTGGATCGCGGCCGCGTGTGGAGTGTGGCGTACACGGC
>JBILLU010000232.1:0-5028 GCA_044375915.1 Phycisphaerales bacterium | reverse complement strand
CATCGGTGGCCTGATGGATTCGCTGGGCACGGCGGTCTCGGTCGCGCTGCAGTACGGCGTGCCGGTCGAGAGCCTCGTCACCAAGTTCAGCCACCAGCGCTTCGAGCCAGCGGGCATGACGGAGAACGCCGACATCCCGTTCGCCAAGAGCCTGGTCGATTACATCTTCCGCTGGATGGGCATGCAGTTCGTGCCCGGGTACCGCGAGGCCAACTCGCCGCGGCTCGCCAATCACATGTCGGACCACAGCGTGAGTGGTCCGCGTCTCTCGACCGAACAGGAGGATCCCCGTTGGTCACCCGAGAACAAGCAGGACGGCAAGCCGGAGGGCGGACGCCTGACGGTGGATTCGCCTCGGTCGGTGCAGGCCTTTGCCGAGAGCTTCGCGAAGGCCGGGAGCGCGATCGCCGCGATGAAGTCCCAGGGCGTGTCGATGAGCGGCGGGGCACAGGCGAGCGCGTCGGCCGTCGTTTCCTCGACGCTCTCGGCGGCGCTCGAGAGCCTGGGCGATGCGCCGGCGTGTGACGGCTGCGGCACGATCACCGTGCGCAGCGGCACGTGCTACAAGTGTCTCAACTGTGGCGCCAGCATGGGCTGCTCGTAATTCGAACTTCGCACGACGCGACGGAAACGTCGCGTCGTGTTTTTCGGGACTGGTGGTCCCGGTGGGAAAAGTGGTGGGGCGAGTGGTGGGGCTGGTGGTGGGGTTGATTTTGGAAGTGGGGGAGACTTCGGCGCCTGTCGCGCCATCGTCTTCGCAGAGGCCCGCGGCTCGAGCGATCGAGTCCGCGACGACCGGGCGTCGCCGCTGATGCTCGGTTGAGAATCTCGTCACTCCTCGGCAGCGGGAGGGAGCCCTGCCGGGCGTCTGAACATGGATTGGTTCGGACGCTGCTCGACTGATCGCGACGCGCATTGGCCATCCGGTCCGCACCAATCGCCAGCGGCGAGCGGACCGAACGCGAGAACCCGACATGAACGTCGGGCCGCCCCACACGACTTGTGAGGGGCCAAGCGAGAGCCAGGGAGCGTCGCGGAATGGTTGAGTGACGAGAAAGTTGGGCCAGCTTCGTGTTCTCGGACGTTTCCGAGACGCGGCCGCGGACCTCTGCGAAGGCGATGGCGACGAGATAATCGGGGTCGACCGAACAAAGCGCGAAATCGGGATTGATTTTGCGAAAGAAAAACTGTAAAAATCAGCAGAGTTGGGTTGCAAAAACGCTTGTTCTTGTGACAATAGGTGCCCGGAGGAAGACCTCAGGCCGCCCACGGTGCATCGCGCGTGCGTGGGAGAGGACGACCTGAGGTAGAAAAGAGAGAGAGGAAAGACGTGCGAATCAAGAATGTGACTGCTTTCAGTGCGGTCGGCGTGACCATGCTTGCGGGTTCGGCTGTTGCCGGTCCCCTCGTGACGTTCACGTACACCAACCTGAGCGGCTCGTACAACACCGGTTCAACGACCTTCAACGCCAGCGCTGTGAACAACCAGGCCCTGTCGACCGACGGCTCGGTGACCCGCGTCAGCGGCCCCGGCGCCGGCACCGCGGTGTTCAACCCCGGTTTCGCGGGCGGCATTGCGAACTTCACGCTGTCGCTCTCGGTCTTCAACAAGAACAACGTGTTTGGGACCGCTCAGGGCTCCGGCACGTTCACGATCACCGACTTCAGCGGCTCGTCGCTGAGCGGCACCCTCACGGGTGACTGGATCAACTTCGGCGGCGCGACGTTCTTCAACGGCGCGATCTCGAACAGCAGCTTCTCCGGTCCGGCGTTCGTCGGCAACACCGGTAGCTTCTTCACCAACGTCCCCGGCCAGCCGCTCGACGGCTCGCTCGTCCAGCTGTTCCTGGACGCCCCGGGCGCGGGTTTCTTTGACAACAGCTTCAGCGATGTGTCGACTGGCGTCGCCGGTCAGCTGATTCCGACCCCGGCCACGCTGGCCCTGGTTGGTCTCGGTGGCCTGATCGCCGGCCGTCGCCGCCGCTGAATCTCACAAGTTTCCTCACAAGTCTCACAAAGGCCGACCCTTCGGGTCGGTCTTTGTGATTTTGGACATGGCGATGCCACCGCGCGACCGCGGCACGTGAACGTCCAATAACAGTTGGTGGACCGCAAACCCCACGGTTTGGATCGAAAGTCCTGATGGGGCCAGTTTTTCCGTGCGCTTGGGTTGCCGTTCCTGCGGGCTGTTGCATGTTTGAGGAGTGGGAGACCCGCTCCCGGGGTTGCCGTGCGTCTTGGCGGCTCGGGTGCGGGGCTTGGCGCCCCGTCCGTGGGGCATGGTGCAACAGGCGACCAGTCTTGGCCGGTCCATCGAGAGGATGGGAGAGCAGTGCCGAATACTCGAATGCAGCTTGCGTTGGCGGCCGGATTGGCCGCGAGCGTCACCGGCGCGGCGCTGGCCGGACCGATGGTGACCTTCACGTACACGAATCTGGCCGGTCAGTACGCGTACAACGCGGGCCCGGACACTGGGCAGTTCCGGGCGGTCGCGACCACGAACAAGCAGCTGCAGACCGACGGCAGCGTGAGTCTTGTTCCGGGCGTGGGGTCGGGGACGGCGGTGTTCAACCCGGGCTTCACGAGCCGCACGATCGCGGACTTCCAGATCGACATCAGTTTCTTCAACCGCGTGGGTAACCAGGCGAGCGGCAACGGCTCGTTCATGGCCAAGGACACGCTGGGGAACGTGCTGAGCGGCGAGCTCGCCGGCGACTGGGTCATGTTCGGCGGCGCGGTGTTCTTCAACGGTGCGATCCGTGGTGCGGTGTTCACGCCGAATCCGCTGGCGGCACTGCCGTTCACGGGTGAGAACGGGACGTCGTTCGGCATGGGGGCGCCCATCGCGGTGCAGCCGCTGGATGGATCGATTGTGCAGATCTTCCTCGCGACCCCGGCGAACTCGATGATGGACGCGGACTTCCGCGAAGTTTCGACGGGTGTCGCTGGTCAGTTGATCCCGACTCCGGCTTCGGCCGCGCTGCTCGCTCTGGGCGGTGTGGTGGCGGCCCGTCGTCGTCGCGTGTGAGTTTCAATCAGGCCAATCCGAGTCATAGCTCGAGATAGACGCGAGGCCCGGGACGCAAGTCTCGGGCCTCGACGTTTTTGCGTGGATTGACGATGCCGACGGGCTGTCGCTTACTGGGGCGGCGTGTTGGTATCGCCGGCGATGCCCAGACGCATGGAGGTGTCGGCCTGCACGTTCTGCATGCGGTAGTAGTCCATGACACCCATCTTGCCGGACCGGAGGGCCTCGGCGAGAGCGCGGGGCACTTCGGCCTGGGCGAGGGTCACGATGGCCTGGTTTTCCTGGATCTTGGCCTTGTTTTCCTGCTCAAGAGCCATGGCCAGCGCGCGGCGCTTTTCGGCCTCGGCCTGGAAGCGGGCCTTGTCGGCCTGAGCCTGATCGGCCTGCAGCTTGGCGCCGATGTTGTCGCCGACGTCGACGTCGGCGATGTCGATCGAGAGGATCTCGAACGCGGTGCCGGCGTCGAGGCCGGAGCGCATGACGGTCTTGGAGATCTCGTCGGGGTTTTCCAGCACGGCCTTGTGGTCGTTGGCGGAGCCGATGGTGCTGACGATGCCCTGACCCACGCGGGCGATGATGGTCTCTTCAGTGGCGCCGCCGATGAGGCGGGCGATGTTGGTGCGGACGGTGACGCGGGCCTTGCACTTGAGCTGGATGCCGTCCTTGGCGACGGCGTCGATGGTGTTGCGCGGGCCGTTGGCCTGGGGGCAGTCGATGACCTTGGGGTTCACGCTGGTCTGCACAGCGTCGACGATGTCGCGGCCGGCGAGGTCGATGGCGGTGGCGGTGTCCCAGGTGAGGGGAATGCGGGCCTTCTGGGCGGAGATCAGCGCGTTGATGACGTTGCGGACGCGGCCGCCGGCGAGGTAGTGGGTTTCGAGCGCGTTGGTGGGGATGTCCATGCCGGCCTTCACGGCCTGAATGCGGCTGAAGACGATGCTGCGGACATCGACCTTGCGGAAGCGCATCGCGACCATCTCGAAGAGACCGACGCGGGCGTTGGAGAGCAGGGCCTGGAACCAGAGCTGGGCGAAGTTCAGGAAGATGATGATGACGACGAGGGCGATGACGCCGACGATCACCGAGAGGGCGATGAGGATGGGGGTGGGAAGCATGGATCAAGGCTCCGAGTGATGCCGGAACTCCGGCGAGGTTGAGTATAGCGGCGTGGGGGATTTACCACAGAGACACAGAGGTACAGAGAACAGTCAGAGGATGTTCAACTCAAAGGACTCGAAGGGCTCGAAGAGGGTTCAAGGCAAAGACATGTGAATGCCGCCGCCTCTTCCGGTCTTATCCCTTCGAGTTCTTCGCGCCCTTTGAGTTGAAATGTCTTCTTTGTGCCTCTGCGTCTCTGTGGTGAACTCTTCACTTCGCCACCGGAGACCCGGACGTGCTCGGGAGTGGGTTGTCCGGATTGGGCGTGTGCTTGGCCTCGTCCTTGGGCTCTTCCTTGGGCGTGAGCCGATCGAGGCGGCGGATTTCAGGGATAAGTGCTGCGACGCCGGCGACGACGAAGAGCGTGCCGATGCCGCCGCTGACGACGCTGAAGACTGCGCCGCCGATGGCTCCGAACCACGGGGCGGCGAGTTTGGCGACGGCGCCGGATTCGAACGCACCGAGTTCGTTGCTGCACTCGATGAAGACGCTGTTGACGGCGGAGACCCGGCCGCGGATCGGGCGCGGGGTGCGCATCTGGACGAGGACGTGGCGCACGACCACCGAGATGTTGTCGAGCCCGCCCAGCATGATGAGGGCAGCCATCGAGAGCCAGAAACTGGTGGAGAGCCCGAAGACGATCGTGAAGACGCCAAAGCCAGCGACGCTGATGAGCATCCACATGCCGGTGCGACGCTCGAGCGGATACAGCGCGAGGACGAACGCCATGACGGTTGCGCCGATGTACGGGGCGGCCTTCAGCCAGCCGAGACCGACCGGGCCGACGTGCAGGATCTCCTTGGCGTAGATCGGGAGCAGCGCGGTCGCGCCGCCCAGCAGCA
>JBILLU010000231.1:0-5037 GCA_044375915.1 Phycisphaerales bacterium | reverse complement strand
GTCGCGCCGTGATAGCTGCGATAGCGAGCGAGGATCTTGTGGCGACCGGTAAACAGCCGAGCGGCCTTGATCGCGTTCTCGTTGGCCTCCGCGCCGCCCAGCGTGTAGAAGAAGGTGTTGAGATCGCCGGGGACGAGCTTCGCGAGCTTCAGCGAGAGGCGTGCCCGCACCTCGGTGGCCATGCCGGGATAGGCGTACGCCAGCGTGGCGGCCTGGTCTTGGATGGCCTTGATCACGCGGGCGTGGCCGTGGCCGATGTTGACGCTCATCAGCTGGCTGTTGAAGTCGATCCAGCGCTTGCCCTCGGGCGAGTAGAGATAGATGCCCTCGGCCCGCGCGACCGGGATCGGATCGACCTTGCCGGTGGCGGACCAGGAGAAGAGGGAGTGCTTGAGACAGATGGCCACCATCTCTTTGGAGGACATGGGAGTGTGAGGGGCGTTGTGCATGGTGGTGTATTGCGAGGAGTGGGAAGGGGTGCGGTATGAGGGGTGAGACGGAGATCAGCTCATCCAGGTCTGGTCTTTCTGCACGGCCCACTTGCTGGTGATCTTGCGTTGGCGGGTCCAGAAGCGGTAGCCGTCCCAGCCGGTGATGTTGCCGTGGCCGAAGCATGAGTCGTTCCAACCGCCGAAGCCGAAGGGCTCGCGTGGGACGGGGACGCCGACGTTGACGCCGCACATCCCGGCCTCGACACGATCCATGACGCGCTTGGCGATGTCGCCGCTGGAGGTGTAGACGCTGGAGGCGTTGCCGTAGGGATTGGAGTTTTCGATCTCGAGGGCTTGCTCGAGCGTGTCGACGCGGACGACCGAGAGCACCGGACCGAAGATCTCTTCGCGGGCGGCGGGCATGTCGGACTTCACGTGATCGATGATGGTCGGGCCGACCCAGTAGCCACCGGCGTCTGCTTGCGCTTGACGTCCGTCGAGCACGATCTTCGCGCCCTGCTTCTCCGCGGCATCGATGTAGCCGGTGATGCGGTTCTTCGCGGCCTGCGTCGTCACCGGGCCCAGATCCTTGCCGGGGACGATCTTCGCCGCCTTCTCGCGGATCTTCTCGAGAATGTGATCGACCTTGCCGACGGCTAGCAGAACGCTCGCGGCCATGCAACGCTGCCCAGCGCAGCCGACGAACGACGCGACCACGTTCTCGGCGGTGAGCTCGACATCCGCATCGGGTACGACGACAAGATGGTTCTTCGCGCCGCCGAGGCAGAGGGCACGCTTGCCCTCGAACGACGCGCGGCCGTACACAGCCTTAGCGACTTTCGTCGAGCCGACGAATCCGACGGCCTTGATCCCTGGGTGATCGCAGATGGCTTCGACGATCTCACGCCCGCCCTGCACGATGTTGAAGATGCCCTTGGGCAGGCCGGCCTCGGCGAGCAGGTCGCCCAAACGCTGCGTGCTCAGCGGGACACGCTCGCTGGGCTTCAGAATGAACGCGTTGCCCCCGACCAGAGCCTGCGGCAGCATCCATAGCGGCACCATCATCGGGAAGTTGAACGGCGTGATGCCCGCGACGACTCCGAGGGGTTCGTAGACGAGCTCGCACGCGACGCCGCGGCTGACTTCGAGCTGGTTGCCCGACGCGATGTTGGGCAAAGCGCAGCCGTACTCGACGCACTCGATGCCCTTCTCGACCTCGGCCTTGGACTCGCCGAAGGTCTTGCCGTTCTCGTGGCTGACGAGCCAGGAGAGCTCGTCGATGTTCTTGACCATCAGCTCACGCAGGCGGTAGAGCACCTGTGCACGCTCGCGGATCGGCCACTCGCGCCACGAGGGAAACGCGGCGAGCCCGGCCTTGACCGCGGCGTCGAGATCGGCCTTTCCGCTGAGCGTGACGGTGCTCATCGCCTTGCCGAAGCGGGGATTGAGGATGTCGAGCTTCTCGGCGGGGGCGATCGGGTCGCGCCATTCGCCGCCGATGAGGTTGCGGGCGGGTCCTACCGCGGTGAAGTCGTAGCTGCGGGCGGGGAAGGTGGTGGTCATGGGTTCTGTTCCATCCGATGCCATTGTGCGTTTCTGGCAAGGCATTTCACCGCAGAGGACGCGGAGAACGCGGAGAGATTCAATGGGTTTAAGCCACTGGATCGGTGTCTTCGACTCGTATTCTCATCTCCCTTCTCAGCGCTCTCTGCGTTCTCCGCGGTGAAATGCTTTATCTCTTGACGCCCGTCGGCGCAGTCGCCGCGTTGCGGCGTTCCTGGGCGGTCCAGTAGTCAGGGAAACACGGCCGATCGATGTACTTGCCCGCACCCTTCTCGGTCTTGAGTTGATTGTTCTCCCACACCACCTTGCCGCGGCTGATCGTCACCGCGGCGTTGCCCGTGACGCTCATGCCCTCGTAGATGTTGGTGTCCACGTTCTGGTGATGGGTCTTCACCGAGATGGTTCGCGTCTTGGCGGGGTCCCAGATGACAACGTCGGCGTCGCTGCCGGGGGCGATGATGCCCTTCCTGGGATGAATGTTGAAGATCTTGGCGGTGTTGGTGCTGGTGATGGCGACAAACTCGCTGGGGGTCAGGCGGCCCTGGCCGACGCCGTGGTGCCAGAGGACGCTCATGCGGTCCTCGATGCCGCCGGTGCCGTTGGGGATCTTGCGGAAGTCGCCAAACCCCGCCCGCTTCTGGGGCGTGCAGAAGCAGCAGTGATCGGTCGCCGTCGTGTGCAGCACGCCGCCTTGCAGGCCCTTCCACAGTGCGGCCTGGTGTTCCTTGGACCGGAACGGCGGGCTCATGACGTGTGCCGCGGCCTTGTCCCAGTCGGTGTTCTGATAGACCGAGTCGTCGATGACAAGGTGCTGGGCGAGCACCTCGCCGAAGACGCGTTGGCCCTCGCTGCGAGCCCGGGCGATCGCTTCCATCGCGTCGATGCACGAGGTATGCACGACGTAGAGCGGCACGCCCAGCACTTCCGCGATGCGGATCGCGCGGTTGGCGGCCTCGCCCTCGACCTCGGGCGGACGCGAGAGCGGGTGCCCCTCGGGGCCGGTGATGCCCTTGTTGAAGACCTCTTGCTGGAGACGGAAGACCAGCTCGCCGTTCTCGGCGTGGACGGTGCAGAGAGCACCGAGCTCTCGGGCCCGCATGAAGCTGGAGATCAGCACATCGTCATCGACCATGATGGCGTTCTTGTACGCCATGAAGTGCTTGAAGCTGTTGACGCCGTGCTGCTGGGTCAGCATGCCCATGTCGGCCTTGACGCTGTCGTCCCACCAGGTGACGGCGACGTGGAAGGAATAGTCCGCCGCGGCCTTCTCGGCCCAGCCGCGCCATTTCTTGTACGCTCCCAGCAACGACTCCTGAGGTGCCGGGATGACGAAGTCGATGATCATCGTCGTGCCGCCGGCGACGCCGGCGCTGGTGCCGCTGAAGAAGTCCTCGGAAGCGACGGTGCCCATGAAGGGCAGTTCCATGTGGGTGTGCGGGTCGATGCCGCCGGGCATGACGAACGCACCGGAGGCGTCGATGACGCGGGCGCCTGCGGGGGCTTCGGCATCGGGCGCGACGGCGTGGATCTTTTCGCCGGCGATCACGACGTCGGCACGGAACTGGCGATCGGCGTTGGCGACGGTGCCGCCTCGGATGACGATGGACATGGGGCTTACTCCGACGAATCTCAAGGCAATTTACCACGGAGAACACGGAGAACACAGAGGGAGACAAAGGATCGAGGCTTGACAGAGAAACCGGGATGACCACAAGTCCTTGTGTTCCTCTTCCCAACTGATTGCTCTGTGATCTCCGTGCTCTCCGTGGTGAATGTCTTTCTCGATTTCTGCTTCGACTGACCCTTAGCGTGCGGAATGCTGCTCAGTGCTCGACGATCTCGTTGTACGCCTCCGGCCGGCGGTCGCGGTAAAACTGCCACGTGGACCGGACCTGCTCGAGCACGGCAAAGTCGAGGTCGGCGATGACGATCTCGTCCTTGTCTTCGGAGCCCTGGGCGAGGATCTCGCCGCGGGGGTTGACGAAGTAGGACGTGCCGTAGAACTTGCCGATGTTCCACGGGGCCTCGATGCCGACGCGATTGATGTTGCCCATGAAGTAGCCGTTGGCGACGGCGTGCGCGGGCTGCTCGATCTTCCAGAGGTACTGCGAGAGGCCGGCAACCGTGGCGGAGGGGTTGAAGACGATCTCGGCGCCGTTGAGGCCGAGGCAGCGGGCACCCTCGGGGAAATGCCGGTCGTAGCAGATGTAGATGCCGACTTTGGCGTAGCGGGTCTTGAAGACGGGATAGCCGCCGGTGCCGGGCTTGAAGAAGAACTTCTCGAAGAATCCGGGGTTCACCTGCGGGATGTGCTGCTTGCGGTACTTGCCGAGATAGCTGCCGTCGGCGTCATAGATCGCAGCGGTGTTGTAGAGCACGCCGCTCATCTCGCGCTCGTAGACGGGCACGATGACGACCATGTTGTACTTCTTCGCAACCGAGGCGATGAGGTTGGTGGTCGGCCCGGGCACTTCCTCCGCCGCGGCGTACCAGCGCGGGTCCTGGCTGGGGCAGAAGTACGGGCCGTTGAAGATCTCCTGCAGGCAGAGGATCTGCACGCCCTTCTTGCCGGCCTCTTCGATCATGGGGATGTGCTTGTCGACCATCGCCTTCTGAATCTCGGCGACCGGGCGCTTCTCGTCGTTGAGCGGGTTGCTGCACTGGATGAGGCCGCAGCGGACAATCTTGGACATGGGGGCCTTTCGTGATGGCTGATCGTTGTGAATCGGATTCACCGCGGAGGACGCAGAGGACGCGGAGAGAGGCAACGGGCAAGGCATCATGTTGAAGCGAGCGGAACTCGAAACACAATCTCTTTCACGTATCAGCCTTTCTCTGCGTTCTCTGCGTCCTCCGCGGTGAATGTCTTTCTTAGTGCGCACCTTTCTTCGGCCGCAGCGACTTGCCGTCGTGCACATGCTGATTCCAGGTGGCGGGTTGGTAGCCGTTGGTGACGGGCAGCATGGTGATGCAACCGGGGACGGGGCAGACGATCTGGCAGAGGTTGCAGCCGACGCACTCGGACTCGTCGACGATCGGCACG
>JBILLU010000047.1:0-19907 GCA_044375915.1 Phycisphaerales bacterium | reverse complement strand
TCCCGGTTGGAGAGTTCAACTTCGAGCTTGAGGGGCTCGCGATCAACCTGCCGGGCGAGCGCATCGACGTTGTGACGTGGGTGCCGTTCGGCCAGGTCGCCGACGACGCGGGCAAGCTGTTCAGCGCGATCCCCGGCGCCTCCGCGGTGGGCGGCGTGCTCAACCAGGCGACGATGGTTCCGTTCCGCACCAGCGGCCCGCTTAAGAGCCCGAGCACCAAGCCCGACCTCGAACTGGCTGGCAAGGGTCTGCTCAAGAGCGTCAGCCCGGAGCGGGTCGTCGACATCCTCCGAGACGTCTTGCAGCCCAAGAAGTAATGCCGTGGTGGGGTGGGCGGCGTGGGGTTGGGTGCGGGGGTGGGGGCGGGGCCTTCTAGGCCTCGCCGATGTCTTGTCCGTTCTTCGCCGGGGCCTGGAAGGCCCCGCTCCCGCATCTGCCCGCTCCCCTGCTGCGCTACTCCTCCAACGTTTTCTTCTTCCGCAGCAAGTGGTGATAGCTCTGCGCAAACCGGTGGGCCTCGTCGCGCACGGCCTGGCACAGCCGAAGGCCCGGATTCTCACGGCCCAACCGGATCGGCTCGCTCCGCCGCTGGACGTAGATGAGTTCTTCCTTCTTCGCGAGGCTGATCACCATCGGCGGCTTGATGTTGAGCTGCTCGAATGCCTCCATCGCGGCGTGCAGTTGGCCTAGGCCGCCGTCGATGAGGATGACCTCGGGATAGAGCTCGTGCCCCTCGCCGGCCTCGCGGTAGCGGCGGCTGACGACTTCGCGGATGCTGCTGTAGTCGTCGTTGCTCCGCCCGCCGGCAAGATTGTTCACCGTCTCGATCTTGTAGCGCCGGTACTCGTTCTTGAACGGGCGGCCGTCCACGAAGCAGACCTTGCTGCCCACGGTCTCGCCGCCCTGCAGATGCGCGATGTCGATGCCTTCGACGCAGCGGATGGGTTCTTCGAGGCCGAGCGTGCGCTGCAGGCTGGCGAGGGCCTTCTCCGGATCGAGATAGCTGATCTCGGTCTCCGGCTGCCAGCCGTCGCTCTTGTGGGCACGTTCGTCGAGCTTCTGGATCGCCTTGATCTGATCGCGCAGCACCGCGGCACGCTCGAACTGCATCCCCTCGGCCGCCGCGTTCATCTCGGTTTCCATCTCGCGGAGCATCACGCTCCGCTTGGTGCCCAGGAAGCGCACGAAGCGATCGACATCGGCCCCGTACGCGTCCTTGCAGATCTTCGCAGCACACGGCGCGGTGCACTGGTTGATGGCGTAGAGCAGGCACGGGCGGAAGAACTTGTTCTTCTCGTCGCCGTCGATGATGTCGAGCTTGCAGGTCCGGAACTTGAAGACTCGCTGCAGGATCTGGATTGCGTCGCGGAGCGCGCCGGCGTTGGTGAACGGGCCGAAGATCCGCGAGCCCTTCAGGTCCGGGTCGCCCGGGTTGCGGGTGACGAAGACCCGCGGGAAATCCTCGCGCTGCGTGACGGCGAGGTACGGGAAGGTCTTGTCGTCCACCAGCCTGACATTGAACCGCGGCTTCAGGTCCTTGATCAGCCGATTCTCGGTGAGCAACGCCTCCCATTCGCCCTCGCACTCGAGGATGTCGAAGTCGACGACGCGGTCGAGCATCGGCTCCTTGCGGGCACCGAGCGCGGCACTGGGAATGAAGTACGACGAAACCCGATCCGGCAAGTTCGCGGCCTTGCCGACGTAGATCACCACGCCCTTGGCGTCCTTCATCAAGTACACGCCCGGCACCTTCGGCAACGCGCGGGCCTTCGCGAGCAGGCTCGCGAGACGGTCGTCGCGAGAGGATGGAGACACGTCGTCGGACACGGTGAATCCTAGAGATTCACGCGGCGTCGCTGATCGGCATGATCGCGGCCACGCGCCTCCTCTCGCCGCCTGCGGGGAGAGGACGATTCGAGGCAAAGCCTCAAATCAGGTGAGGGGATTGCGGGTGGCTATCTGCTGCGAGATCCGGATACCGAACACCCCTCCCCGGTCTCGCCAAGCCTCGACCACCCCTCCCCGCTGCGCGGGGCGGGGAGGCGCGTGCGGCAGGTCGATTACGCAGTCGCCGCCGGGAACAACCACTTCCACACGTAATACACCGGCACGCCCGCGAGCAGCACACCGATCCACATCAGCGTGGTCTTCGGGTCGGCCTGGATTGACAGCACCGTCATCGCGACGCTGGCGAGAACGAAGATCGCGGGGACGACCGGGTAGCCGGGGACGCGGAAGGGGCGTTCGTGGTTCACGTGCTTGGCCCGGAGGACGAAGAGCGAGATCGCGCCCATGCCGTAGAAAATCCACATGGTGAAGACGAACGAGTCGGCGAGGCTCGAGAAATCCTTCAGCAAGGTGACGGCGGTGCACGAGAGCGCCAACTGCACCCACAGCGCCACCGCGGGGGTCTCGTACTTGGGGTGGATCTGTCCGAGGAACCGGAACAAAAGCCCGTCACGCGCCTGGGCAAAGGTCACGCGAGCGCCCGTCATCACCGACGCGTGCGATGAGCCGAGTGTCGAAGCGATGATGATGACGGTGACTGCGGTGGCGCCGATCGGACCGGCCAGCATCTCCAGGAGCAGCGGCGCCACCGTCTTGGTCTGGGCCATGGTCTCCAGCGGGATGTGCCAGAGGTACACGAAGTTCGCCAGCATGTACAGCCCGATCACGCTCAGCGTGCCGAACAGGTAGACCCGCGGCAGGTTCTTCTCCGGGTTCTTCACCTCGCCCGCGATCGCGCCCACATCCGACCAGCCGTCGTAGGTCCACATGATCGCGGCCATCACCGGCACGATCGCCTCGAACAGCGTCTTGGGCGACGCGATGCTCTTGAGCCCGCCCGCGCTGCCCGACGGCAGCGTCGCCGGATCGATCAGCCCGCGGATCGTCGCGTACAACCCCAGCGCGATCACGCCCAGGATCGCGAAGTACTTGAGCCCCGTCAGCACGATCGCGAAGCGCGTGCTGCCCTTCACGCCCAAGACGTTGATGAGCGTCAGGAAGAAGAGCGCGACGCAGGTCAGTATCTGCTCGTTCCACGTCAGCCCGGTGAGCTTGTTGAAGTGCTCGGCGAAGATGATCGCGATCCCGCCCGCCGCGGCGGGCTTGGTGATGAGCATGTACGTCCAGCCGAACACAAACGCCGGGCACGGCCCGAAGCCCTCGCGCAGGAACACATAGATCCCGCCCGAACGCGGCAGCATCGCCGCCAGTTCGGCGAAGGTGAGCGCCCCCGCCAGCGCGATCAACCCCGCGGCGAGCCACAGCCCGAGGATGAGATAGGGGTCGCCAAGGTTCTGGGCGATAGTGGTGGGGGTGCGGAAGATGCCGCTACCGATGACCACGCCGACCATGACGGCCAAGGCCCCCCAGAGCCCGACCTTGCGTGGGAGGTCGAGGGCCGGCGAACCGAATGCGGGGCTGGTGTCGGGCTTCATGGGAAAGTCCGGTGTGCGGCGGGTCAGTCCTCGCGTGAGCGAGGGGCGGTCATTGGAAGAGGGTGCCAAGGAGCCTGTCGCGGTCCATCGCGAAGTGCTCGGCGATGTCGCGGAGGATGGCGTTGAGCGTTCCGATCTTGAGCGGATCGTGAGCTGGGATGGTGACGTGATGCTCGCCACGCTGCTGCGTGGTCAGACGGATGTGGCTTCCGCTCTGGCGGTCGATCTCGTAACCGAGGCGGCGGAGCGCCTTGGCGAGATCGGCGCTGCTGATGTCACGCGGCAGCTTCACGCCGCGATGACCTCGTCGCGCACCCAGTGCAGCCGGATCATCTTCGGGCGTTTGGCGTCATCCGGGAAGTGACATCGAACCGCGTCCCGGAGCGCGACTTTCAACGCGTCGATCGAATCCGCCTGAGTGAAGATGGACTCCCCCAAGGCCTTCGCCGTAAAGCCGCCGTCGGGGTCGTCGGAGATCAGAAAGGTGATCTCTGTGCTCATGCCGGAGTATATCGGCGTCCCGGCGCCGCCCGATTCCCGCTAGGCTTCCCGCATGCCCGCGGCCGTCGAACGCGCGTTCTGGTTGCAGCCCGATATGCGGGACGCCACTCGCCGCGCCGCGATGCTCCGCGCCGTCGCCGCCGCCCTAGCGCACGCCCGCGACCGCATCATCACTGCCGCTTCAGCCGAGACCGCGCTCACGCCCGAAGAGCTCGCCCCCGAGTTCGCCCGCATGACCCGCACACTAGAGATGTTCGCGGGCGTCGTCGAGGACGGCCGCTGGACGCGGGAATCGCACACGCCGCCCGCCGCCGATCCCGCCGACGCCATCGGCCCCAACCACGACCTCCGCTCCCGCCTCATCCCGCTCCGCGGCGTGGTCGTCGTCTTCGGCGCCAGCAACTTCCCGCTCGCCTACGGCGTCTGCGGCGGAGACACCGCCTCCGCCCTCGCCGCCGGTTGCCCGGTGGTGGTGAAAGAGCATCCCGCCCACCGCGAAACCGGCCGCCTGATCGCGGAAACGGCTCGCGTTGCGATCAAGGCCGCGGGATTCGATCCCGACATCCTCGGCTACATCGAAGACGACGGCACCCACTCCGCCGAGATCGCGAAGCAACTGATCGAGCACCCCCACACCGCCGCCGTCGGCTTCACCGGCTCGCTCGCGGTCGGCACGCAGCTCCATCGCCTCGCCGCGACTCGCCCCGACCCACTCGGCCCGATCCCCGTCTTCGCCGAGATGGGCAGCGTGAATCCAAGCGTGATCTTCCCCGCCGCCCTCGCGTCGCGAGAGGACGCGATCATCGAGCAACTCGCCGCCTCGATCTCGCAGCGCTTCGGCCAGCAGTGCACCTGCCCGGGCATCATCTTCCTGCACAGCAACCGCGACGGCCGCCCGTTCGCCGAGAAGCTGGCGGCCAGACTCGCTCAGACACCATCGCGGCGGATGCTCTCGCCCTCCGTCGCCCGCGGCTTTGAGCACGCAGTCGCGACCGTCGCCGCCGCCCGAGAAGTCACCCGAGTCGGCAACCCAACACCCGGCGGCCCCGTCGTGCTGCACTGCGTCGGCTCGGAAGCGCTCGCACAGTTCGAGACCGTGCTCGCCACCGAGATGTTCGGCCCCGGCGTCCTGGTTGTGGACGACGCGGGTTACGACGGCGACTCGATGGAGTTCCCCGGCAGCCTGACGATGTCGATTTGGTTCGACCCCGATTCCCCGGAAGACCTCGCCGCGGCCCGCCGCTTCCTCGACGTCGGCCGCTTCGGCGCCGGCCGCATCATCTTCAACGGCGTCCCCACCGGCGTCCGCGTCTGCGACTCCACGACCCATGGCGGCCCCTGGCCCGCAACCAACCGGCCGGACACAACGGCCGTGGGCCCGCGGGCGATCGAGCGCTGGTGCCGGTGGGTGAGCTTCCAGAATGCCCCGAGCACCCCGATGGGCATCTAGGCAGCGACGTTTCTTCAGAAGCTCGATACCTACGGATTTGCGGGCCTAAAGCGAAGGAAGCCCCATCCGCCGGCCCCGGCCTCTTCAACGGCAATGACCCCATCGCCGTTGAGCGCATCGACATCGGGCGAAAGGTACAAGGACACATTCAAGTGCGCGACTTCGAGCTCGTTCTCATTCGAGTCGACCAGAACAAGCGTCACGGCTTCTCGTGCCGTTGCCCATGAATCGAGCAACGCCGCGAGCGATCCAGAGATCTGGAGTCGCGCTCTCGCCGCCTCTGACACCTTGGCGTAGGGAGAGATCGCCAGCAATCGCGATCCCCGTGGCAACGAAACCGGCACAGTGCCAGCCTTCTTGTCTCTCACAAGTGACTCGATCTGGCGAGCAATCGGACCGGTGACCTTGCCGCGCTCTTGGGCAGGTTGCGGCAAATCAGATCGAACGACGACGACCAATGTCCAGAGTGTCGCCATCACCGCCACGATTGCGGCGAGCGCGAAGACGACGACAAAGACCGTGACCCGGCCGCGCATCGCGGATCGTACGAATCGGGATTCGGAGCGGGTTCGGGTCGACTTCTCCAACCCGCGCACTTTCTACCCCTCCGGCAACCCGCTCGCCGATACTTCCTCCACTCGCTTCCACGCGGCCCCGTGCCGCGGGTGGCGGCATGGCCGCGCGTCCGTGTGTCGCGCCGCTGTTCGTCTCGTTCCCTGCTCCCCTCCTCCGCTGCTCCCCTCCTCCCCTTCTTTCCCACCCAATCCCCATGGCCCGACGCCCTTCACCTTCCAAGTCGTCCGCCTCCTCCCAGTCCGCCCCGTCTCTGGCGATGTCGGCCGCGGGCCGTCGCCTCGGGCTGGTGCTCCTCCTCTTTGTCTGGGCCTTCGTGCTGCTCAGCCTGATCGGGTTCGATGTGGGTGATCCGCCGTCGCACGTCAAGTGGCCGCCGAACGCGCCGGTGCACAACTGGTGCGGCACGCTCGGGGCGGCGCTCGCCTACTGGAACGTCTATTACCTCGGCGCCGGCGCGTGGGTCTTCTACGCCCTCGGCGGCATCGTGCTCATCTCGGGCGTCGTCGGCACCAGCCTGTCGCATCTGGCCCTGCGGATGACCGGCGTCACCATGCTTGCTCTGTGCGTCGCGGGCTTCCAGGCGTTGCTCTTCAAGCACACTGCCGCGCTGCCGGACCTCCCCGGCGGCACCATCGGCTCGGTGGGCGTCGAACAACTGCTGTTCCGCTTCGGGCCGGTCGGCTCGGCGATCTGGATCGGCGCGATGGGCGTGATCGGCGCGGTGGTCGCCGCGGACGAATGGCTCAACTGGGGCATCAACTGGTCGTGGCGCTGGATGCGCGAGACCGGCGCGCCCGCCGCCGCCGTCGCGGGTGCCGCGACCGCGAAGTTCACCGGCGAGGTCGTGGCGCCAGCCGCGGCCAAGGCCACGGTTGCCACCGCCAAGGGCTCGGCGGGACTGCTCTCGCGTTTCTGGAGCGGCCTGCGCGGCAAGAACACCGACGGCGTCGTCGCGGACGACGTCGAGACCGGCGCGGATGCCGAGTTCACCACGATCACCGAGACCAAACCCGGCAAGCGTGTGCGCAAGCCGTCGGACGCCGACGCCGCTCCGGAGGCCATGATGCCCGGCGAAGGTGGAGGCGCGTTCGACTCGCCCCGGAATCGCCTTGCCGAGTTCGGCTTCCTGCCCGATCCGTCGCCCGAAGATGAAATCCCCGAGGGCGTCATCGACCCCGACAAGCCGGAGAACGCCGCCGCGCTGGTCGAGTCGGACATCATCGACGACGAGGACACGGACGAGTCGGAAGAAGCAGTCGCCCCCGCTCCCAAGGCCACCGGCGCGGCCAGCGCCCCCGTCACCACCGCCGCCGCCGGCGCTCCGGCGACGCTGGGCAAGGACGAGGACGAACTCCCCGGCGCGCCGCAAGTCTTCGACCGCGACGCGCTCCGCGACAAGATCGCCAAGCTCCCCATCGCCTTCGGCCAGAAGGAAAAGTCCATCGCCACCGACGCCGATCTCGCGTCGATGCAGCACGAGACCGAGATGGAGGGCTACCGCTTCCCCGGCCTCGACACCCTCGAAGAACCCGAAGAGAACTTCAACGAGAAGCTGGAAGAAATCGTCCGCAACCAGGGCATCGCGCTCGAGTCCGCGATGAAGGAGTTCGGCATCAGCGGCGAGGTCGTCGGCATCCAGTCCGGCCCCGTCATCACCCTCTACGACGTCCGCCTCGCCCCCGGCACCAAGGTCGCCGCGATCCAGGCCGTGTCGAGCGACGTCGCCCGTTCGCTCAAGGCCATCAACATCCGCATCGTCCCCAACCAGGTCGGCCGCGACACCGTGGGCGTCGAGGTTCCCAACCCGACCAAGGAGAAGGTCCGGCTCAAGGAGCTGATGTCCAAGACCGAGCTCTTCGGCAAGATGAAGCTGCCGATGTTCCTGGGCAAGGACGCGACCGGCAAGCCCTTGATCGCCGACCTGACCCGCATGCCGCACATGCTCATCGCCGGCACCACCGGCTCGGGCAAGTCGGTCTGCATGAACACGATCATCATGAGCTTCCTGTTCACGCGGAAGCCCAACGAGCTCAAGCTGGTCCTCGTCGATCCCAAGATGGTCGAGATGAGCCAGTTCAAGGACATCCCGCACCTCATGTGCCCGGTCGTCACCGAGATGTCCAAGGCCGCGGCCATCCTCGAGTGGGCCACGGTCAAGATGGACGAGCGGTACGAGCTGCTCATGGAAGCCGGCTGCCGCGACATCGCCAGCTACAACGACCTGCCCTGGGAAGAGCTCAAGGAGCGGATGAACCTCAAGAGCGACGAGGAGGCCGCCCGCGTTCCCCGCAAGCTGCCCTACATGGTCTTCATCATCGACGAACTGGCCGACCTGATGATGACCGCCAAGGAAGTCGAAGGGCACATCATCCGCATCGCTCAGAAGGCACGAGCCGTGGGCATCCACCTGATCCTCGCGACGCAGCGCCCGCAGGCGAACGTCGTGACCGGCCTCATCAAGTCCAACATGCCCTGCCGTATTTCGTTCAAGGTCGCCAGCGGCATGGACTCGCGCATCGTCCTCGACCACAAGGGCGGCGAGCTCCTGCTCGGCCACGGCGACATGCTCTTCCTGAACCCCGGCAGCAACGAGCTCATCCGCTCCCAGGGAACGCTCGTCTCCGACGCCGAGATCCGCAAGGTCGTCAAGTTCATGAAGGAAGTCGCCAGCCCGAGCTTCGAGCGTCAGCTCCTAGTGCTCCGCAAGCCCAGCGAGGAAGGCACCGGGCTGGGCCAGCTCAGCGACGAGGAACGCCTCGTCCAGAGCAAGAACAACTCGAGCGCGAGTCTGAAGGCCGCACAGGAAGACCCGCTCTTCGAGCGTGCCGTGGAGATCGTGCTCGAATCCCGCCGCGGCTCGGTGTCGCTGCTGCAGCGGCGCCTCGCCATCGGCTACACCCGCTCCAGCCGCCTCATCGACCTGATGGGCATCGCCGGCATCATCTCCGACCACAAGGGCTCGGTCGCGCGTGACGTTCTGGTCACGATCGACGAGTGGGAGATGATGAAGGAGATGGCCAAGGAAGAGGCGGCCAAGCAGGGCATCCAGTGGCCGCCCAAGGGCACAGAGCAGGCTCAGTTGTTCAACGCCGAGGCGGCTTCCGCTGCCGCAGGCGCGACTGCGGACGCTCCCATGGCGTCGGACGCCGCCGAGGATTCGGAGGAAATCGAGGACGCCGAGGAATCGGAAGAATCTGACCAGGACGAAGACGAGTCCCCCGAGACAATTGTCGAGACCCCGGATCGGAGCAACCCCAAGTCCTCGGTCTAGAGCCCGCGGAATCCCGGACCTGCGATTCCCAAGAACCGCGGTAGGGGAAGGTGCGGTATCGCTCTGCGCCGGTTCGCTACAGTCGGCGAGCCGATATGAACTTCGCGGTCAACTGCGGCGTCTGGTCAAAGGCCTTCCGCGGCATGCCCCGAGATCCCGACCGACACGCGTCCATTCACGAACTGCACGAAAGGAATCACGATGCTCGCCAACGTCCGTCGCGTTCTGCCCTGTCAACCTTCCCGCACGATGCGGCTGTCGCCCGTGCTGGCCATGCTCCTGGTCGCGGGCTCGGCGGTGGCAAAGGTGCCCGCTGCACTGGACCGCGTGCCCAAGAACGCCGTGGCGGTGATCGCCACCGAGAACTTCCAGCGGACGGTGGACCGCGTGAAGGTGTACGCCGAGAAGATGAACATCGAAGAAGTCGAGGCCTTTGACGGAATGGCGGACGAGATCGCGAACACGCCGGGCTTCAAGAAAGACGGCTCGGTTGCGCTCGTGCTCCTGCCCGAGCCCAAGGACATGCAGCCCGCTGGCGAAGGCAAGAAGAAGGCCAAGACCGATCCCATGGAGCGGTCGGTGCTGCTCGCCCAGACCGCCGACTACAAGAAGATGGTGAGCGAGATGGGCGGCGATCCCGCCGCCAAGGTCGCCAAGGTCACCGGCATGGGTGATGAAGAGATGTACGCCCGCGACATCGGCGGCGGCTGGATCGTTCTCGGCCCGACCGAGGCGCTCGTCGGCTCCTTCGAGCCGGGCGTCAACATGCTCAACACGCACCAGGAAGCGCTCGGCGTCGTCGGCAACAGGGCAGCGGAGGGGTCGGACTTCCTGGTGATCGCCAACATGGAAGCGCTCGCCGCGGATATCAACGCCGGCATCGATGAAATGGTGAAGGAGGCAAAGAAGGGCGGGCCGAAAGGCAACCCGATGATGGCGATGATCTCGCCGGAGGCGATCAAGCAGTTCATCGCGCCGCTCGAGACCATTGGACGTGCCTTCGCACGCGATGCTCAGACCTGCGTCTTTGGCATCGGCCTCGCCGACACCGGCCTGACGATCGACCTCGGTTCATCGTTCAAGGCCAAGAGTGAGATCGCAGGCTTCTTCCAGACGCCCGGCAAGGCCGACGCGACGCTGGCGAGCCTGCCCGGCCAGCCGTACCTGTTCGCGATGTCGATGGACACCAGCGGCCCCGGTACGCGTCAGATCGCCAAGAACACGATCGACATCGTCGACAAGACGATGGCGACCGCCAAGGACGAGATGAAGCGGATCGCGAAGGAGGATGAGTCCAAGGCCGAGCAGCTGAACCAGTTCATCAAGCAGATCGAGGGCCAGACCGGCGCGATCAAGAACTTCGCCAAGAACATCGACAAGATGGACGGCGTCGACATGGTCTGGGGCTTCTCGCCCGCGATGCTCGGCGGTGCGGGCCTCTTCAGCGGCATGACGTACCAGGCCCGCGGCAGCGACCCGGCGGCCATCAAGGCCATGGTGAAGGAGCAGCTCAGCGGCATGGCCAACATGGCCGGCCCGGTCACAGTCGAGTCCACCTTCACCGAAGGCGCCGCCGAAGTCGGCGGCGTGAAGCTCGACCGCTGGACCATGAAGCCCAAGATGGACCCCAACGACCCGATGGCCGGCCAGATGGCCATGGTCAACATGTTCGTCTTCGGCGCCACCGGGCAGATGTCCGGCTTCATGGCGACCACCAAGAACTCGGTCATCATGACCTACACGCCCAACACCATGGTCATGCAGAGCGCACTCGACGCCGCCAACGGCAAGGGCACGCTCGCCGAGGACAAGACCCTCGCCACCGCGACCGATGCCCTTCCCAAGAACTCGATGATGCGCGGCGTGATCGGCACCAAGAGCCTGTTTGACCTCGCCCAGATGGCGATGTCGTTCACCGGCAACCCGGCCCAGCTCAACGTGCCCGAGACGCTTCCCCCGATGGCCTTTGGCGTCACCGGCGACGGCGGCGGCATGCACATCCGCTTCCACGCCCCGATGAGCGTCATCACCGCCATCAGCGACGCCGCGAAGCAGTTCCAGGGCGGCGGCGCTGAAGAGGGCGACGAGATGCAGGAAGAAAAGAAGGAAGAAAAGCCCCGCTTCTGAAGCGGCTCGATCACGAAGAACAACGGGCGCGTCAGCGCCCGTTTTTCATTGGTCGACACCCGATATTCGAAATCCCCACCCCCGAGCCGCGGGCTTCAGCCCGCGCGGTCCCAGTTAGCACGTCGACGTCCGGTGCCATCAGTCCGCGGCTGCTCGGAGCCGCGCGACTGATGCGACTGGAACATTGATATCCATGCCCACACCGCATCAGTCGCGCCGCCGAGCCGGCGGACTGATGGCACCATGCGACACTGGATCGTGAACGTCCATCACTTCGGCGGCAGCGGCGTCGCCATCGGGCCGACCGGGTTGGAACCCGGCAGCGCCGGCCCAACTTCCGGATTGCTCGGCGCGGGGGCATCGGATGCCAGCAGCTCTTCGAGCTTGGGCGACAATCGCTTGGCGTCGAACTGGGAGATCGCAAACAGCCAGCCCTTGCACCGGGCGTTGATGCCATCGACTTCCTTGGCCAGCGTCGCCTTCTTCGCCTCGGCCTCGGCCTTGGCCTTGTCGTCGCCTTCCTTGTCGGGGGCGGGCGGGATCGCGTCCGCCGCGGCTTCGGCGCTCACGCTCGCCCACCACTTGGCGTTGTCGAAGCCGGTCTTCACCGTGACCACGAGGCCGTCGAAGGTGACGAACTGGGTGACGGTCGGGTGCGCCTGGTTGTCCTTCTTGCTCGGGTCGGTCTGGGCCTGCACCTGCGGATCGGGCGTGCCGATCACCGTGCCGCTGTCCCTGCGGACATCTTCCATCCCGATGTACGCGATCGCCGAGATCACCTGATCCGGCGCTTCACTTGGCTTGTAGTTTCGACCCTCGGGCTTGCCGACGGCGTCGAACGCGGCAGAGCCCGCGTCGCTGCGGAGCACCTCCAGGTCCGGCTTCGACGCGTCCGCGTTCGCGGGCTGCGGCCCGGGCGCCGCGACACGGCGAACCGTGGCGGCCTTCAGACGCGTGCGATCGATGCCCACCACCTTGCGGTCGATCCAATTCATCGGCTCCGCGTCGAGCCAGACTGTGCCCTTGGTGAGCCACGACTGCGTTTCGCCGGCGCGGCGGACGTATTGACCGCTCTGCACCGGGCGGCTCATGTCGCCATCGGCACCCGCGCTGTTTCCGACAATGAGCGATCCGATGGCCTTGCCCGAAGCGTCCTTGAGCTCCACCAGCGCGCCCGGAGCCTCGTCCTTGTTGTCGGACGGCGGAACGCTGCCATCCGGATTCGGCGCAGGCTTCGCGATGACCTTCACGTCCTGCACGCCGAGCTTGGGGTAGAACTCCGCGGTGCTGGTCTTGGGCTCGACGAGCTGCATGTCGCGAAGCCCGAGCAGCGCGGTGCGGACCTTCTCCGGATCGGCGGGGAAGCCCTCCTTGGTCGGCACGATCCAGCGGCTGCCGTCGCGGGTCACGCTGGCGGTGCCGCTCGAGCGGATGACGGTGATGGTCCCGACGTCGTTGACGCTCGTCTGCAGCGACGGCAGGGCCGGGCCGCCCTCGGTCGTGGCGGCGGGCTTGGACTTCATCGACACCACCGCAACGGCCGCGGCGGCGACGACACCGGTGACGATCAGAAGAGTCTTGAAGCTGCTGCTCATGGTCGGGTTCTCACGACTTCCGAAAGTCCTTCGAAACAGAAAGGCCATTCACCGCGGAGGACGCCGAGGACGCGGAGAGAAACAGATGGGTGAAGCTCGAATCACGGAGCTGTCTTTCTGTTCCGCTTCCTGTCCAAGTTCCTTCCAACAGAAATGCTTTCTCCGCGTTCTCCGCGTCCTCCGCGGTGAAATGCTTCATCCTTGCCATCACCCCGCGCTCGCTCGCCGCGCCAGGGCCCGAGCCGCGCCCCACACCAGTGCGATGAACATCACCGCGATCGGCACAGCGCCGACGTTGATGACCTTCACCCACGTGCCGAGGCTTTCGACATCGCGGCGGAGGTTGAACTGCACATTGCGGAGCTGCTTACGGGTTTCCACCTGTTCCTCGCGGAACTTGATGATCTCGGCTTCCTGCTCCTTGGTGAGGACGATGAAGCCGTCTTTGTCGGTGGCGTTGGGGTCTTTCTTCTGAATGTCCGCGATCTTCGCTTCGGTCTCGCTGAGTTTCTGCTTCAGACGGTCCTGCTCGGCCCGGAACTTCTGCTCGGCGTCGCGCTGGATGGCCTCGACGCGGGTGAAGGGGCGGAAGAAGTCGCCGCGGGCCCGAACGCCCAGAAGGTCGCCGCTGCCGGCGTTGATGTCGAGACAGGTGGTAAGGAAGTCGAGGTTGTCGCCGATCTTCTGGGCGCCGAGGCTGATGCCGCCGAGCATCTGCTCGCGAGTCCACATGCGGTCTGTGAGCACATCGACGTCGGCGATGATCAGCACGCTGGCATCCTTCGCGGATTTCTTGAGCGTGTCGGTCTTCGGCGGCGGGTTCGGCCCGGTGGTGTCGGTCTCCGCGGCGGCGGGGTCGCCACTGGGGAACGCGGTGGTGAGCGTGCCGCTGAGCCGGGCGGCGATCGCGTACTGGTTACCGCTGGGCTGGAAGTTGGCGATGATGGTGGCGGGATCGGTGATCGAGATCAACGCCGCGGGATTCAGGAGCTGCGAGTTGGTGGTGCTCTGGATGATGGGGGTGAAGACCATCTGGTCGGCGGCTGTCGGGGCGGGCGCGGCTTCGCCTTCCTTGGGCTTCTCAGCTGCCTTCTTGGTGAGGAACCCCGCGGTGGCGAAGTTCACGGTGTTCACCTTGCCCGTCGCCGGGTCGGTGGCGACGAGGCCTCGCTTATCGACGGTGATCCACGGCGGGAAGATCACCTGCTGCCCGCGCTGGCCCTGCTGGCCAGCGTTGATGCGGATACCCAGGTCGGCGTCGGCGACGATCGACGCCGTGCTGAACTGCACGCCCCAGGCGTTAAAGAGGTTCTCGAGGTTCGACGAGCGATCGGGTGACTGGCCCTGTGCCGCGGGCTGGGCTTCGTCTTGCTCGAAGATCGGATCGACGAACAAGATGGTGCGGCCGCCCGCGAGCACCCACTGGTCGATCGCGAACTGGTTCTTGGGCGTGAGCTTCTTGGGGTGGACGACCAGCAGCGTCGAGGTCTCGGGCGGGATCGCGATCGAGTCGCCTGTGAGCGTGCGGACGTCGTAGAGCGACTTGAGTTCACGCATGATGCCCCATGGCCGGCGCTGCATGGGGCGTCCGGTCTGCGGGTCCATGGCGAAGCCGCCGTCCATGTTGACGCTCGACAGGATGCTGATGACCGGCTTCTTGGTCATCGAGAGCGACTGAATGAGGCGGGCGACGTCGTACTCGAGGAAGCGTTCGTTGTTGATGTCAAAGAGCGGGATGGTCTCTTTCCCGCCGATGGTGTTGGTGGCGACGATGCCGAGGTAGATCGTCTCGCCGCCGGCGGGGATGCCGACCAGCCCGTTCTGCACGGCCTGATCTTCTTCCTCGCTGAAGGCCTCGGGATCGATGGCGCGGATCTTGATCTTGCCGTTGGAGGCGCGGGCGAATTCGTCGAGCAGGTCGCTGATGCGGCGGGCGATGTTCTCGACCTGCGGCCGGCCGCGGCTGGCTTTCTGCGAGTTGTAGAACGTGATCGTGATCGGCTCGGGCGGGCTGCTGGCGATCTTCTTGGAGCCCTCGGTGAGGGTGTAGAGCTTGCTGGCGGTCAGGTCGAGCCGCGTCGAGCGGAGCGAGAGACCCGCGAGCACGTTGATCGCGACGAATAGCACCGCGAGCAGGATCAGCGAGAGAGCACCGGTGAAGCGAGCGGTCATGGGGAGGTCTCGGAAGCGGAAGGGGAGGAGGGGAGCAGGGACAAGGCAGGACTGATCAGACAGCTTTCTTCATGTTCACCACCACGCCGGTGGCGGCGACGAAGATGCCGATGATGGAGGCGAAGAAGAGCACGTCGCGGGCGTCGAGCACGCCGCGGCTGATGGCCTCGAAGCGGGTCAGAAAGCTGAACCCGCCCAGTACCTGTACTGCCTGCACCGGCAGCCAGTCGGCGAGGAAGCCCTGTACCTCGCGAATACCCGCGAGCATGAAGAGCAGGCAGATGACGACGGAGATGATGAAGGCGATCACCTGGCTCTTGGTGCTGGCGCTGATGCACGAGCCGATGGCGAGGAACGCACCGGCCATGAGCAGGCTGCCGAGATACCCGGCGAGGATCACGCCGTTGTCGGGCGAGCCGAGGTAGTTGGTGGTGAGCCACAAGGGGAACGTGAGCGCCAGGGCCAAGCCCGCGAACGCCCACGCGGCGAGGAACTTGCCGACCACCGCCGCCGAGAGCGAGACGGGGAGGGTGAGCAGGAGCTCGATCGTGCCGCTCTTGCGTTCCTCGGCCCACAGGCGCATCGATACCGCGGGGATCAGGAACAGATACAGCCACGGATGGAAGTTGAAGAAGACGACCATGTCGGCCTGGCCGCGTTCGAAGTAGGCACCGAGGTTGAAGGTGAAGACCCCGGCGAGGAAGAGGAAGATGACGATGAAGACGAGCGCGACGGGCGTGGTGAAGTAGCCCGAGAGCTCACGCTTGAAGACGGGGAGAAGGCCTTTCATGCCGCACCTCCGACGGGTTCAGCGACTTTGTGGTTCGAGTCTTTGGCAGCGTCCTTGCCAGCGTCCTTGGTGGTGAGCGTGCGGAACACGTCGTCGAGACGACCGGTTTCCACCGCGATGGTCTCGATCGACCAGCCCTTGCTCTTGCACAGGCTGGTGACATCGCCCAGGAGCGGCCGCCCGCCCTTGGGGACCAGCGTGAGCGTCTGCCGCGGGCCACCGGGACCGGCGGGTGACACGGGCACGTGCACCACGCCCTTGTCCTCGACCGAGGCGACCCACTTGATGTCGCCGAGTTCCTTGGTGACGCTCAAGGGTTCGCCGCCGGCGCCGGTGGGGGGGATGACGGTGAGCGTGACGGCGTTGTGGTACTTGCTCATGGCCCGTAGTTCTGCGGGCGTGCCGTCGACGAGGAGCTTGCCCTTGGCGATGATGATCGCGCGGGTGCAGACGGCCTCGACTTCTTCAAGAATGTGCGTGCTGAGCACGACCGCGCGTCCGCTGTTCTGATGATCGGCCGCGGTGGCCAGCGCGCGGATGACGTTGCGGACCTCGTGCTTCTGGTTGGGATCGAGGCCGTCGGTCGGTTCGTCGAGGATCAGCACCGGCGGGTCGTGCAGCATGGACTGGGCAAGACCGACGCGGCGCTTGAAGCCCTTGGAGAGTGTCTCGATGGGCTGGCGGAGCACGCCGCGGAGTTGCACGCGATCGACGACCGTGTCGATGCGCCGGTGCTTCTCCGTGCCGCTGAACCCGCGGACCTGGGCGATGAAGTCCAGGAACGAGCGGACGGTCATGTCGGGGTAGTTGGGCGCACCTTCGGGCAGGTACCCGATGGCGGCCTTGACACCGACGGGGTCCTCGACGACGTCGCGGCCGCAGACAACCGCGGTGCCGCTGGTCGGGGTGAGGAACCCGGTGACCATCTTCATGGTGGTGGATTTACCGGCGCCGTTGGGCCCGAGGAAGCCCAGGACTTCGCCGGGGCCGACCTCGAGGCTGACGTTGTCCACGGCCAGGATGCCGGAGCCTGTGCCGTAGCGTTTGGAGATCTTGCGGATGCTGATCATGGGTGGAGTGTGTGGAGGCTTGGGGGCCGAGCGTCCGAGAAAGTGCGTCGATTTTTCGCAGCGTACTCGATTGAGGCCAGTCGATCGCCGATCCAGTCGCCCCCATCCCCGGCGGGTCTCCCGACGACGGTACCCGCGGCCAGCCGGACAGACCCGGCCTGGGGGCCAATGGGCCCGTGTAGCGATCAGGTGCCCCGCCGGGTTCGCGCCCCGGCCAAGGGTGACAGCAGGTTCGGGATAGGGGGTGGGTGGCTCGGACGGGGTGCCCAAAGCGGTGCCGGCTGTCCGGACAGGCCGCACAGGCGGCACAACTTGCCGAATCGCGGGGCTGGTTCGCGAAATGGGCGTTGCCCGGGTTGCAGAAGCCGTCGGTGAATTGGTTCTTTGGAGGAACCACACCCGACGGCGAGGCTTCGCAGAAGGAGTTTCCCATGAGCCGTGCGGGTCAGCGATCAACGACCGTTTTTTCGGGGAAGGGCGGACGCCCGGGAGGGATGATGGACATCTTCGCGAACGACAATCATGAAAATATGGCCGGCTCGCACGGAAACCTGCAGCCCGGTTCTTCACCCAACGCTTCGGAGCGCGGCGGGCAGAGTGATACACACGGGGCGGTGGGTCCATCGATGGCCCCGGGTCGGGCGGCGGCTTCCGGCGATCGGCCTCTTCGCACGGCGGCGCCGCCGCCGGGGCCTTCTTTTTCTGATCGGTATCTGTCCGTTGAGCGGCTCAGCGAGGCCGCGATCGTGACGCTGCGAGAGCCGAGCCTGCGCGAGACGCACGCCGAGCAACTGCAGCCGGAGTTGATCTCGCTGGCACGGCTGACCGCCGGCAAACTGGTGCTCGATCTGTCGCAGGTGCGCGATTTCTCGTGTGCCTGGATCAACACCATGATCGCCATCGGCGGCCAGTGCAGCCGCATGGGCGGGCGGCTGTGCATCTGCGGCTTGTCGAAGGAACTGCACGCGTTTCTGAAGGACACGGGCCTGCACCGCACGCTGCAGATAGCGCCCACCCTGCGCGAGGCCCGCGACATCGTCGCGGGAAGAAGCGCGAAGCAGTCCGACACCAGCGGGCTGCGGAAGTGGTTGAGCTTCGGACGGGTTGAGGCGGCGTAGCACGCGACGTGCGCCAGCCATTCAGTGGGACCGGCCTCCGGCCGGTCTCTTTCTTTTTGGGAAGATCATCTGCCTCGGGATGGTCCGACGACCGGCCGGCGGCCGGTCCTACTGCTTCTTCCGCAGCACGGTGTAGTGCGTGAAGATCGTCGTCTTCAGTTCCTCCGGCGTGCTCTTGGTGTCGCCGCTGACGAACGGCCAGAGCTTGTGGCAGATCTCATCGTCCACCACGTCCCATGCGAGGACTTCAAAGCCGGCCTTCTCGGTCAACTCACGTGTGAACGGGAACTCGCCGTCGGCCCAGGGGATGTAGGGCTTGTCCGCGGGCGCCTGGGCGGGGCAGATGTTGTAGATGATCGCGAGGCCGCCGGGCTTGAGGGCGTCGTGCATGGCTTTCAGGAACGCCGCGTCGTCGACGCCGAGGTCGATGGTGAAGCGTTTCTCGGTCTCGCGCTTGGGGTGGATGTAGCCGTACTTGAGTGTGTTCTTGCTGAGGAAGATGTCGTACCCGCCGCCGATGGCGTTGGCGACGTTCTTCTCCGCGGGCCAGCGGCCGACGTGGACGTTGACGTTTCCTTCGGCGCCGGCAAGTGCCGCGGCGGGCACCTTGCCCTGATCGCCGGGCTGGGTGTACATCGAGGCCCACAGCGGCTCGACGTCGACGCCCTGGGCATCGGCCCCCAGGCTGGCGAGCATGCGGAGGTGTCCGATGGCGGCGTTGCCGAAATCGAGGACGCGTTTGCCCTTCCACGAGGTGACGCCGTGCGTGCCGAGGAGGTCGAGCATGCGTGCGTATGTCAGCGGCGTGCCGTAGCCGGTGTAGTAGTACATCCGCTCGTCCATGGCGCGGGGTTTGAATTTGGCCTGTTCGTCGGCGGCGAGTTTCTTCCACTCGGTTTCGGGGAGCGCCAGGCCGCGCTCGCGGTCGCGGTAAATGGTGCGGATCTCCCGCGGCGGCAGCGAGTCGGCGGCACGCACGAAGTCGCGACCGGCGTCTGTGGTCATGAAAGGCAGCACACTTTTGGCCGCTTCGCTGATCTCGGCGAGGATCCGCACGTTCTCCGGCGGCTTGGGGGCTTCGGGGGCCTTTGTGGACGCGGGGGCTGGCGCGGGTGATGGCGCGGGTGCGGGCGTTGCCTGAGCCCCGGCAAACGCCGCGAGAATCGAGGCCATCGACAGTGGCAGGATCGCGTTTCGCATGACGTTTCTACCGCGGCACTGTGACCGGCGTTGCAGCCGTCGCCGCAATGACATCGCCATCGGGTGCCGCGGCGTGGCTGTTCTGAGCCAAGCCGTGCGGAAGCGCAGGGAACATACGCCCAGGCACTGCTTGACCTCAAAGCAGGTCAAGCAGTGGCACCCGGAAGTCAGAAGGCATCCGACATCCGAAATCCGAACATTGAGTCCATACCCTCGTCAGACATGAAGATCCTGCTCACCAACGACGACGGCATCCGCGCTCCGGGCATCACCCATCTCTACGAGGCGCTCGTGGACACCGAGGGCCGCTTCGGCGGTCCGATGCTCGGGCCGACGACCGAAGTCGTCACCATCGCGCCGCTCACGGTGCAGTCGGCGACCAGCCACGGCGTGACGTTTCACCAGCCCCTGATGACCACCGATGTGCAGGTGAACCCACGCATGAGCGGCGTCGCCGTCGACGGTCGACCCGCGGACTGCGTGAAGCTCGCCGTGTCGAACCTCTGGCCCGAACGCTTCGGCAAGGACTCACGCCCCGATGTCATCATCAGCGGCATGAACGCCGGCGCGAACTGCGGCATCAACGTCATCTAT
>JBILLU010000230.1:0-5113 GCA_044375915.1 Phycisphaerales bacterium | reverse complement strand
GAAGACGCCATCGCCGCCACCGCGACCAAGGACGCCCCGTGGTACGTCGTGCCCGCCGATCACAAATGGTTCACGCGGCTCATCGTCGCCGGCGTCATCGTCGACGCGCTCGCGAGCCTGCGACTGCACTTTCCCAAGGTTGACCAGAGCAAGCGCAAGGAACTCAAGGCGATCGAAGCAGTGCTCCGCCGTGAGAAGTAACTCGCCGGGACCGCCGATGTGCCTCGGTGATTTGCGGCGATCGGACCGAGATCACGCGCTGTTGCGGAAGCGAGCGATGTCCGGCCGGATCACCTCGTTCTTGCCCGCGGCCGACCCGATCTCATTCACGATCTGCCGCGCTTCGTCCGAGAGGTTGACGAATTCCAGACCCAACAAGTAGCGTTTGCCCGCGATCAGCGTTCGCAGCTTTTCTTTCCAGCCGTCGGGGTGGGCATCCGCCACCCACGCGATGCGGCAGGTAACCTTCGCCACGCCGCGCACGCCGACCAGCTCCACCGTCACCACATCATCGATGAGCGGCGGCGTCGACCGCAGCGTCGCCAGGCGCATGCCACCCGCAGACATATCGGTGACCTCGCCCAGCGAAGAGTCGACGAACTGACAAACAACTCGTCCGTAGCGTCGGGGGTGCATAGGGGTCTCATCGGGCCGACGCCCGCGTCGGTCAAGGCTCCGCGCTCGACCCGCCCGCACTCACGCTCCGGCGGGCTGTGCCAGTTGCGCAAGCCTCGCAACCCAAACCCCCAATAACTCCGACGCGACAGAGCCGTTTGTCCGGATTCCACCGTCGATTGCGCCTGGAGAATCCAATCCGCATGTGCCGACTGGGTTGCCCTGAAGACGGGAACCGTTTGTGCCGACTGTACCGACGCTCGTGGCCCGGTTCCCATAAGGGGACAGGCCCACGGCTCGGAGACTCGCCATGGACAAAGCCAGCCTCGTCGGTTCCCTCATGATGACCTTCGTCGTCGGCCTGGTCTGCTATCAGGCCACCGCCGGCGACCTCATGTCGCTCTGGTCCGGCAAGGGCTTCTACATGGTCATCCTCGGCTCCATCGCCGCCGTCATGATGTCCATGCCCTTCGACCGCATCAAGATGGTGCCCGGCTATGTCAAGCGATTTCTCTTCAACCCTGGCAAGCCCGCGATGGAGACCATCACCCAGATCGCCGCGCTCGCCGACCGCGCCCGCAAGGACGGCATCCTCGCCCTCGAGAACGAACTGCCCAAGCTCGACGACCCCTTCTTCCGCAACGGCATGAAGATGGCCATCGACGGCGTCGACCCCGACACCATCGAGTCCACCCTCCGACTCGAGATCATGGCCATGCAGGACCGCCACAAGTCCGGCAAGAAGTTCTTCGACATCCTCAAGACCTACGGCCCCGGCCTCGGCCTCGTCGCCACGCTCCTGGGCCAGATCGGCATGTTCAAGAGCCTCGGCGGCGATATCGCCACGATGGGTTACATGCTCGCCGTCGCCGTCGTCGCCACCATGTACGGCACCGTGCTCGCGAACTGCGTCGCCGGCCCTATGGGCGACAAGCTCGCCTACCGCTCCAGCGAAGAGATCCTCCGCCGGGAGATGGTGCTCCAGGCCATTCTCTCCATTCAGGCCGGCGACAACCCGCGGGCCACGCTCGACAAGATGGCGTCCTTCGTCCCCGCCAACAACCGCGAGCAGCTCAAGGCCGCGTAATCCGACCGTCCTTCGTTCACCCGCGATACACCGAAAGCGAGCCTCTCAATGGCGGAACATGAAAAGCACGAGAAAGACGCGCACGGCGACGGGGGCGGGTCGCACAAGGGCCACAAGAAGCACCACCCGCACATGCCACACGAGCATGAGCACGAGGAAGGCTGGATCGTCTCCTTCGCCGACAACGTGCTGCTCATGATGGGCTTCTTCGTCATCCTTCTCGCCATGAACATGGGTCCCAAGGGCAAGTCCGACGCCGAGCCGACCGCCGGTGCCAGCGACAGCCTGCTCGACTTCGCCATCGCTGTGCGCGACGCCTTCAACAACCCCGTCTCGCTCGACTCCTCCCGCGCCGAGGATCAGCCGCTGATCCGTCGCCTGCGCGAGCGCTCCCAGCCCGGCGATGTCCGCACCCCCGGCCCGAGCGGGCGTGACGGTCCTTCGCAGGTCGTCCGCCGCAGCGGCCAATCCGGCGAGGATGGCTTCGTCCAGTTTGATGCCAACAAGAGCGCCATCAACGAATCCGCCCGCGACACCATCCGCCAGGTCGCCAAACGCGTTGCCGGGTCCCGCTGGATGGTTGAAGTCCGCGGCCACGCCAGCCGCTGGGAGAGCTGGGGCGAAGAACGCAAATCGCGCGAGCTTTCGTACCAACGCGCCTGGGCCGTCGGCGCCGAACTCGTGCAGCAAGGCCTGACTTGGGATCAGATCCGTCTCACCGCGAGCGGCCACTCCGCGCCGGTCGTCGCGCGGGCCAAGTCGTCCCGCGAGGACGAGTCCAATCAGCGCGCGGAGATCATGCTCCTCGACGAGCCCGTGCCCGAAGATCCGTTCAGCGCGACGCCGACGAAGCGTGACCCCTCGGAATGATCGATCCCGCGTCGCGGTCGATCACTCCACCGTGACGCTCTTCGCCAGGTTCCGCGGCTTGTCCACATCGTGGCCACGCAGCACCGCCGCGTGATACGCGAGCAACTGCAGCGGCACCACGGCGAGCAGCGGGCTGAGGCACTCGGGGCACTCGGGGATGTACATCACATCCTCCGCGTACTTCGCGATCTCCTTGTCGCCCTCGGTCGCCACCGCGATGATGTGCCCGCCGCGGGAACGGACTTCCTGAATGTTGCTCATCACCTTCTCGTACTGGCGGCCCTTGTTCGCGATGAACACCGCCGGCATCCCGTCGTTGATCAAGGCGATCGGGCCATGCTTCATCTCCGCCGCGGGCATGCCCTCGGCGTGGATGTACGAGATTTCCTTGAGCTTCAGCGCGCCCTCGAGAGCGGTGGGGTAGTTGTACCCGCGGCCCAGGAACAGCCAGTTCTCGCGGTGGATGTACCGCTCGGTGATCGTCTTGATCTTCGAGTCCTGCTCCAGGATCCGCTCGATCTTGGTGGGAATCTGCACCAGCTCCTGCATCAAGTCGCGGCACTGGTCCGGGCTCATGAACCGCTTGCGCCCGAGGTACATCGCCAGCATCGTCAGCACCGCGACTTGGCCCGTGAAGGCCTTGGTCGACGCCACGCCGATCTCCGGACCTACCCGCAGATACACGCCCGCATCGGTCTCCCGCGCGATCGACGATCCGACCACGTTCACGACGCCCATCGCCAGTGCACCACGCTCCTTGGCTTCCTGCAGCGCGGCCAGCGTGTCCGCGGTCTCGCCCGACTGGCTCACCGCGATCACCGCCGTGTTCTCTTCCACGATCGGGTTGCGATAACGGAATTCGCTGGCGTACTCGGCGACGCTGGAGACCTTCGCAAGGTCCTCGAACAGATACTCGCCGATCATCGCCGCGTGCAACGCCGTGCCCTGCGCCGTCAGCACGACCCGCTTGAGCTTGCTCATCTCCTTGCTGAAGTTCCCGACGCCGCCCAGATGGATGCGCCCCTCCTCCAGCTGCAGACGCCCGCGGATGCAGTTGGTGAGCGCCTTGGGCTGCTCGAAAATCTCCTTCTGCATGAAGTGGCTGAACCCGCCGAGCTCGATCTCCTGCAGCTCGAGCTCGAGCTGCATGATCTTGCTGTTGACCGGCACGTTGTGGATCGTGCTGGTGCGGAATCCCTGCCGGGTGAGCTTCACCACGTTGTAGTCGTCGAGTGCAAAGGCCTGCGTCGTGTGGCTGATGATCGCCGAAGCGTCCGACGCCACGACGTACTCACCCGCGCCCACGCCCACCATCAAGGGCGAACCCTTGCGGGCCACCACCATCACGTCCGGCTCCTTCTCGCAGATGACGGCGATCGCGTACGCGCCCGTCACCTCGCGCAGAGCCGCCTGCACTGCCGCCTCGAGGTCGCCCTCGTACAGCTCGCCGATCAGCATCGCCAGCACCTCGGTGTCGGTCTGGCTCTTGAACGTGTGGCCCTTCTCCTCAAGGTACTGCTTCAGCGCCGCGTAGTTCTCGATGATCCCGTTGTGAACCAGCGCGATGCCGTTTCGGTCATCGGTGTGCGGGTGGGCGTTGAACTCGGTCACGCCGCCGTGCGTGGCCCAGCGCGTGTGGCACAGGCCGATCGAGCCTTGGAAGCCGCCGATGTCCTCGATCTTGTCCTCGAGATTCGCCACCCGTCCGACGGCGCGAACCACCTCGAGCTTGCCATTCTCCAGCACCGCCAGGCCCGCGGAGTCATACCCGCGGTACTCGAGGCGCTTGAGGCCTTCGAGAAGAAGTTGCTGGGCGGGTTTAGTTCCGATATAGGCGACGATTCCGCACATAGTGAATTCTCAATCGAGCGACAGACAGGGGCGGCTGAAACGCCGCAACGCGAACGGGCTCATCCACGCTCTCCTGAATGGTACGGATGGCACGGCACGGCCCGAGAACACACGTCCCCACAGCAGACGCGCCGTGTTACGACACCCGCGACGGAGCAGTTCGTCCCGGAACCACGAGTGCCCAAAGGTCTACGCAACAAACACAACCGCGCCTCGGAAAACTTCCCGATGCCGCGAGTTGCGGCACCTTACGGGCACACGAGCTGGTCGTACTCGCCCGCGAAGATCGTGAAGTCCGTGTCATCGACCTGCCCGTCCTGGTTGAAGTCGCCCGAGCAGCCAAACGCCATGTTCGGCTCGGAGCAGAGAAGGACGTCGTACTGGACCACGAACATCGAGAAGTCGGTGTCATCGACCACCAAGTCCCCGTTCATGTCCGTTGCGCACGCGAACGACCGCAGTTCCTGATCGCTCAGAAACCGGTTGTAGAAGCGGATGTCGTCGAGCAGCCCCTGGTATCGCTGAATTCCACCGAACCCGATGCACGGCCCACCCGCGAAGCGCAGCGTCGCCGTGTTGCTGATGCTGGTCACGCCGCTGGAGGTGAAGGTGTTGATGATGACCCCGTCCCGCGCCGTCACCACCGACGTGCCCTGGCGGCGGAAGACGATGTGGTGCCACCGGTCGTCG
>JBILLU010000229.1:0-5129 GCA_044375915.1 Phycisphaerales bacterium | reverse complement strand
GCTCGACTACCTCGTCGTCTGCTGGTGGGACAACGAGAACGAACTGCTCACCCGCGTCCTCACCCGGAACGCCGCGGCCGCCACCCGCGACCCCGCCACGCCGTTCCGCCTCTCCGAACGCGAGTCCTTCTGCGTCTGGGACATGGACATCATGCAGCACGAGCGCGCCGCCTATGTCCGCCACGTCCTCGCCGGGCTTCGCGGTGGGGGCGGGGCCGGAGATCTCGACGCCTACACCGCCGACCGCTTCGACAAGCCGCTCGCCGGCTGATCCCGCTCTGGAAAACCCGAGCGAAACCGCCCGCAAAACGCCGCCACGGCGCCGCGTGGCGCGGGCCCTCCTTTCCTACCATCCCCCGCCATGGCCGAACGCCCCGAACATATCCGTAACTTCTCCATCATCGCCCACATCGACCACGGCAAGAGCACCCTCGCCGACCGGCTCCTCCAGGCCACCAACGCCGTCTCCGCGCGCGAGGCCAAGGAACAGATCCTCGACTCGATGGACATCGAGCGCGAACGCGGCATCACCATCAAGGCCTCCGCCGTCACCGTCTTCCACCGCCACAAGGCCGGCAGCAAGACCGACGAGCTCGAGAACGAATACGAAGCCCCGGTCGACGACTCCGGCTCGACCTCCAGCGCCACCAACCAGGCCGAGGCCGCCGCACCCGCCCATAAGACCAAAAAGGGCGAGGCCGCCGAGTCCCACGGCGACCTCTACATGCTCAACTTCATCGACACCCCCGGGCACGTCGATTTCAACTACGAAGTCGCCCGCGCCCTCAAGGCTTGCGACGGCGCCATCCTCGTCGTCGACAGCACCCAGGGCGTGCAGGCCCAGACGCTGGTGAACGCCTATCTCGCCGTCAACGAAAACCTCACCATCGTCCCGGTGATCAACAAGATCGACCTGCCGTCGGCCCGTCCGAACGAAGTCGCCGAGGAAATCGAACAGACCCTCGGCTTCGACGCCGCCGACGCCATCTTCGTCTCCGCCAAGACCGGCCAGGGCATCCCCGAACTGCTCGCCGCCATCTGCGAGAAGTTCCCCCCGCCCCGCAAGCCCGTCGTCAAACAGCTCCGCGCCCTCATCTTCGACGCCGTTTACGACGACTACCGCGGCGTCATCGTCTACGCCCGTATCTTCGACGGCGAACTCAAGGTCGGCGACAAGATCCGCATGATGGGCATCGGCCGCTCCTTCCTCGTCACCGAGATCGGCAAGATGAACCCCAAGCCCTACCGCCTGCCCGATGGCAAGGTCGGCCCGGGCGAGACCTGCTACATCGTCGCCGCCATCCGCACCCTCAAAGACGTCCGCATCGGCGACACCATCACGCTCGAGAACGACCCCGCCGCCGAAGCCCTCCCCGGCTATCAGCCGCCGCGACAGATGGTCTTCTGCGACTTCTACCCCGCCACCACCGAAGACGGCAAGGGCTCCGACTTCGAAGAACTCCGCGAGGCCGTCGAGAAACTCAGCCTCAACGACTCCTCCTTCACCTTCTCGCCCGTGCACTCGGAGGCCCTCGGCTTCGGCTTCCGCTGCGGCTTCCTCGGCCTCTTGCACATGGACATCATCCAGGAACGCCTCGAACGCGAGGGCGATGTCCAGATCATCCAGACCGCGCCCACCGTCTCCTACCACGTTCTCGTCCGCGGCACCGACACCATCACCGGCGCCAACGGCCAGTCCCTCAAGCCCGTCGACCCCTCCTCACCCTTCATCAACGGCATGAACGACAAGGGCGTCCCCGCTGGCTCCCAGCTCCTCGAAGTCCACAACCCCGCCGACCTGCCCAACATGTCGCTCGTCGAAGAACTCCGCGAGCCCGTCTGCCGCGTCGAGATCATGGTGCCCAAGGAATACATCGGCGACATCATGAAGCTCTGCCTCGACCGCCGCGGCACCTACAAGAACCAGTCCTTCGTCTCCGCCGGCCGCGAGCTCCTCCAGTTCGAAGTCCCCCTCGCCGAGATCATCTACGACTTCTTCGACAAGATGAAGGGCCTCACCAGCGGCTACGGCACCATGGACTACGAGGTGATCGGCTACCGCTCCGACGACCTCCACAAGATGGACATCCTCATCAACGGCGACCCCGTCGAGGCCCTCGCCATCATCGTCCACCGCCAAAAAGCCGAGTCCCGCGGCCGCCACCTCATCGCGCGCCTCAAAGAACAGATCCCCCGACACCAGTTCGAAATCCCCCTCCAAGCCGCCATCGGCAGCCGCATCATCGCCCGCGAAACCATCAAGGCCTTCCGCAAGAACGTGCTGGCCAAGTGCTACGGCGGCGACGTCAGCCGCAAACGCAAGCTGCTCGAAAAGCAGAAGGAAGGCAAGAAGCGGATGAAGAGCGTGGGCTCAGTGACGATCCCGCAGGAAGCGTTCATGGCGGTGCTGGATCAGGGGGATTGAGTCATCCGCATGAGTTTGACGGCCGCCAACTGAACCTGTATCCAGTGCTCCTCCGTAACGGCCGCGACAACCCGCTCAGCCGGTCATGGCCCGGAGTCGGGATCACTCGAACATGGGTGCAAAATGAAGACGCCAGAGCAATCCGCCTTGCAGCGTTTAATAAATGCCGCTCGCGAGCGCGGCGTTGAGTTGGAACTTGGCGAACCGGCAACGGAAGTTCAGATGTCGGAGTTTTCCCGCGAGTTTTCAGGGACACTCGCTGCCTATCAGACCGTGCTCGCCCAGCACAACGGAATGAACATCGCGGGGATGCGATTGCTTTCGACGGCAGAATGCCATTGGATGGACCGAGGTGTCGCGGCCATTCAGAATTGGGGTAATGGTGACTTTGACGCAATGCTCACAGACTCAAATGACAGCGGGACCGTCTGGTTTTGCAATCACGCGGCGGACGTGCGCGTGAAAGTCGGGGTATCGCTTGCGGATTGGCTTGGCAGGCTTGCAGATGAAATTGAGGTCTACGGCTTTGTTGGCCATCCTCGTGATCTCGTTGGCGGCGCGGCCGCATCGAGGACATACGGGAACGTGCTTTCGACGTTGTCTCACGTCAACTGTGAGTTAACTCGTTGGGTGAATCGGAATCGAGGTTAACGGCTTCGCGTGACAGGCAGATGGCCGGATCACGGTGGGCCGTGCCACGACCACCCGCTGCTCTGAGCGGGTGATCGTGCCGAGCGGCCAATCGCGTCCCCACGCCCCGCACCGCAACGCGGTGCCTGAACCCAGCCGGGGGTCGCCGCGAAGCGGCACCCCCGGTAGCCGCCCACCCATGAATCCCGACCCCAACGGGGTCGAAGAACCGAGTTCGCGACGTCGTTTCGCGACAGGCTCGCGTGTCACATTCCCCGCAAAGTCGTTATCTTTCCGAAGTGAACACCGCACTCATCCTCACCTTCGCCGGTCTCGCCCTGATCATCGGGGGCCTCTGGGTTCTCACTCGCTTCCTTGAGGCCCGCAAGCCCGCGGCCGATGACGACACTGCCAACGACACGGGCGACGAGCCGCTCCCCTCCATCACGCGCGACGCTCTGCTCACCGCCGCGGAGCGATCCTTCTTCGCCGCACTGCAAACCGCCTGCAACGGCCGCTCGCTCATCTTCGCACAGGTTCAGCTCAGCAAGCTCATCTACCCGCGCTCGGGTGTTCCCCGCTGGCAGACGCATCAGAACAAGATCGACCGCAAGTCCGTCGACTTCGTGCTCGCTGATCCGACCAGCCTCAAGGTCCAACTCGTCATCGAGCTCGACGACCGCTCGCACGAACGCAAGAACCGCCAGGACCGTGACGAGTTCGTGAACCGCGCCCTCGCCGCGGCCGGTTTGAAGCTGCTCCGCGTCCCCGCCGCCGCCAGCTACAACCCGCAACAACTTGAGTCGGCGATTCGCAACGCGATTCGGCCCACACCTGCCGCAAGCGCGTCACAGCCGTAGGCGGTCTGACCATCCATAGCCCCACCGCATTTTTCCTGTTTCAAAAAACCCCTGCTCCTGTACAATGAACTGAGAGGAGCTTCACCATGCTGTTCCGCGCCCTGCGTCCGTCCCCTCTGTGCGTCGGTACGTTGGCGCTCGTCTGCCACAGCGCCTCCGCCGCACCCTCCATCCCCGGCATCGGCGTTATCTCCTACGGCCAGTTCGCCGCCGACTATCGCCCCTACAACCTCTCCCTCTCCCCCGACGGCTCGCTCTACGCCGGCGCCGACAACAACGCCGAAGCGGGCATCATCCTCACGCGCATCCCCCCCGGCGGCGGCGCCGCCGTGCCCATCACAAACGAACTCATCTACGACCCCGACGGCGTGCTCTTCGACGTTGCCGGCTCCTTCAGCGGCGTGCCCGGCTCGCTCCTCGTCGGTTGCACCAACCTTGTCGACTTCCCCGGCCAGATCAAGGTCGTCAAACCCGACGCCACGGTTTTCCTCCTCGTCCCGCCCTCGAGCACGCTCAACAACTGCGACTCCATGGCCTTCAACTCCGCCAACAGCCTCTATATCCACGTCAACACCAACCAGACCATCGTCAAGTTCTCAGGTCTCGTGCCGCAGGCGGTCATCAACCTCCCCGGCACCGGCGGCGTCATCGCCATCGACGATCTCGACCGCATCTGGGTCAGCTGCGGCGACGGCAATCTCCGCCGCTACGGCCCGAACCACGCGCTCCAGGCCACCATCGCCATCGGCAGCGCCTCGCCCGGGCTCGGCTACTCCGCCGGCGGGGTCTTCACCAAAGGCATCTACACCGTCAACCGTTCCACCGGCGCGCTCTATCGCGTCACCGCCGCCGACACGCTCGAACAGATCGGCTCCGGCTTCCCTAGCACCTACTCCCTCGCCTTCGACGCCGCGGGCAATCTGTACTGCGCCAACTACGACACCGGCGAGGTGCTCCGCTCCGGCTGCGTCGCCGACCTCAACGCCGACGGGCTGGTAGACGATGCCGATTTCTCGATCTTCGTCGTCGCCTACAACACGCTCGACTGCGCCGACCCCACCATGCCGCCGCTCTGCCCGGCGGACCTTAACCGCGACGCGGTCGTCGACGATGCGGACTTCAGCATCTTCGCCGTCGCCTACGACGCGCTCATCTGCGAGTGAGGGCGCGTGGCACTGACCCGTGCCACTGACCTCGGCTCTGCGCGGTCCGCA
>JBILLU010000228.1:0-5135 GCA_044375915.1 Phycisphaerales bacterium | reverse complement strand
GACAGCGCTGCGTTCGGAGAAGGAGCGGCTGGCCGAGGTCCGCAAGAATGCATTCGGCCGCGCCAGTGAGCCGGGCTTTGCCGAGATCGATGCGCTGCTGACGCGTGTGCTCGCCGTAAACGATCGCTCGGTGAAGATGCCGCGTGAGGCGATCCTGCACGAGTTCGGCAACGGCGCGATGGACCAGCTTGACGAGTTCAGCGCCATCATCTGGCCGGACGAACTGAGCCGGTTCAACCGCAACACCCAGGGCAAGTTCGTGGGTATCGGTGTGCAGATCGAGCTCGACGATCAGTCGAACGTGAAGGTCGTGAGCCCGATCGAGGGGACGCCGGCGTTCCGTGCGGGCATCCGCTCCGGCGACGTCATCAAGAAGATCGACGGCAAGTCGGCGTACGGCATGGGCATCGATCAGGTCGTGGACAACATCACCGGGCCCGAGGGAACGAAGGTCATTCTGACCATCGACCGTCCCGTCGCTGCCGCCGACGGCGCGCCGGCGGATCAGAAGAAATACGAAGAGATCGAGCTGAACATTCAGCGGCAGATCATCAATGTCGTCTCCGTGAAGGGTTGGAAGCGCAACGGCGCACGCGAGGACGCGTGGGATTGGTTTATCGATCGTGAGAACCAGATCGGTTACGTGCGGCTCACGCAGTTCAGCGAGAACACCGCCGCGGAGCTGCGTCGCGCCGTCAATCAGATGCAGAAGGAAGGCCTTCGCGGGATGGTGATGGACCTGCGGTTCAATCCGGGCGGCTACCTCGACCAGGCGGTGCAGGTGTCGAACTTGTTTGTGGACAGCGGCGTGCTCGTCGCGATGCAAGGCCCCGGCGGGCGGGCCGAAAGCCCGGAGGTCGCTCGCTCGAACGTCGCGCGGTTGTCGAAGACGCCGGTTGTGGTTCTGATCAACGAAGGCTCGGCGTCCGCCAGCGAGATTGTCAGCGGCACGCTGCAGCACTACGGGGAGACCGGCGACGTGAACGTCATGGTCATGGGTCAGCGCAGCTTCGGCAAGGGCAGCGTGCAGAAAGTCTTCGGCATCTCCGACGACGCGGCGATGAAGCTCACCATGCAGTACTACGCGATCCCGGACGCCGCCCCGCCGGGGTATCGGATCATCCATCGCAAGCCCGGCGCCCACGAGTGGGGCATCGCGCCGACGGTGCCTGTCGAGATGCTGCCCAAGCAGACGACCGAGGCGATCCTGCTTCGGCGCGACGCCGACGTGCTGCCCGGCGATGCGGCTCCGGGTGCGAAGGAACGCCCGAACGCCGACAAGCTGTTGACCGACGGCATGGACCTGCAGCTTGAGTCGGCGTTGGCGGTGCTGAAGGTCGCGACGATCGGGCAGCGTGCGAGCGATGCGACGCAGGCCATGAAGGACAAGTAGCAGCGACGGTCAAGTCGATGCCCACCTGGGCGACCCCTCGGACTCGGGAAACGCACCCGGGACGCCGTGAGGTACCATGGGTCCGTGTCCGCGACGTCGTCATTTCCGAGTCTCGTGCCCGACTTCCGTGTCGTGCGGGCGTTGCCTTCGAGTGCCCTCGGGGAACGGCTATTGATCGAGTCGGTGACGGAGCGCACGCCGAGGCTCGCCCACGTGCTCCCGGCGTCGATCGCGGATCGGCTGGCCTCGGGTGTGGAGTTGCTCGCACGCCGGCGTTTGCCGCACGTCGAGCCAATCGAGCAGGTGCGGAGCGACTCGGGCAAGGCCGTGCTGATCGCGCCGTACCTGGGACATATCGGAGGGTTGATCACGCTGGAGGGCCTGGCAGCATCGCGGGGCGGCCGGCTCTCCGCGGCGGAGATCACATACGCGGCCGAGCACCTGCTTACCGCGTTCGACGCGGCGCACGGGCAGCGGATCTACAACGGAGCGCTCGACCCTGCGCTGGTGCTGGTGGATCGAGGCGGTCGGACGCACATCGAACTCTTCGGCGTGGCGCGATACTGCGAGAGGGGCCCGTTGGGAGCCGAAAAGGTGACCGAGCAGGAGCTGCTGGCGGAACTGATGAGCCTCTTTGAACTGCTTTTTCGGGTGTTGACGGGGCTTGATCGCCGTTCGCTGGGCGTGCGGCCGGGGCAGGTCGTGGCGGGGCTTGACCCGGGCCTCGATGCGTGGCTGGCGAAAGGACTGGCGGCCGTCGAGGGCCAGCCCGGGTTCGAGAGCGCAGAGCACGCTCTTTCGGAGCTGCGGGGATTGCGGGGCGGGACTTGATGACAGCCGGCATGTTGTCGTAGACGGTGCCGCGATGCCCTGGGTGCCGTGTCGCAGCGCTGCGGACTCCGGTGACTTTCACGTTCGTCGCACGCGACATTCTGGCGTGAGCGCGTGTAGGCTTGGCGGTCCTTCGGTCGTTGGAATCAACACCTCTTCCCCGCCTGACTCTCGCCATGTCCCGAGCTGCCACGATAGAGATGCACCCGGAGAACCAGAGCTACTGGCGGCTCTCGGTCACCCCCTTGCACACGCTGGTTTTTCTGCTGCCGCTGATCGTGATGTACGAGGTCGGTTCGATTCTGTACCTGCAGAATGCCACCAGCGGCACGATGCGGACGGTCGGGGCCCGGGCGATCCTGACCCGCTTTTTCGACGCCTTTGGCGCGCCGGGCCTCCACCTGCCTGCGATCACGCTGGTTGTTGTGCTATTCACGTGGCACGTGTTCACGCGTGAGAAGTGGCGGATCTACCCGGGCGTGCTGATCGGGATGGCGATGGAGGCCGCGGCACTCGTTCTGCCGCTCTTGGTGCTGGGCCTGATCGTGGATCGGCGGCTCGGCGTGCAGGGGGCCGCACCGGCAGCAGGCCAGTTCATCGAGCTCGCCGGAGTGGCGACCGCGGACCTACGAGCATTGCCTTGGCAGGAGAGGCTCACGCTCTCGATCGGTGCCGGGCTCTACGAGGAACTGGTCTTCCGCCTCGTCATGATCACGGCGATCCACGCGCTCTTGGCGGATGTGTTCCGTATCAATAAAGGCACGGCTGCTGTGATTGCGTGCGCCGTTTCGGCCGTGTCCTTCGCCCTCTACCACGATGTTTCGATCTCCGGAGTCCGCGGCACGGCCGACATGAGGGTCCTCGTGTTCCTCACCGGGGCTGGGCTGTACTTCGGCGTGCTGTTCCTGATCCGCGGCTTCGGGATCGTGGTCGCCGTGCACGCCCTGTACGACATCGTGGTGCTGGTGGGGATCGCGTCGAAGGGCTAGCGTCTCGATACCCGACGCCCCGGATTTGCCCGAGCCGTGGGTCCGCGCTATCCTCGCATGTCCTGGCACGCGAGCGATTTCGCAGCCCTTGGCCCCATCGTCTAGCCTGGTCCAGGACGTCAGGTTCTCATCCTGAAAACTGGGGTTCGAATCCCCATGGGGTCATTCCAGCTCCCCGCGAGTCATCGCGGGGTTGCTCGCTTTTGGGGGGAGTGGGGCAGTCGAACAGTGGGGGAGTGGGGCAGTGTGTTAGCGAGGGAGTGTTTTGGCCAAGCCGGGTCCATGGAGGGCGGTCGATGAACAAGGCGTTGGTGTTCCTCATGGCGGTCGTGGCTCTGCTGGCGTGGGCCTTGCCCGGGCCGCGTGAGGCCGCGGGGACAAACGACGTGCCCGCCGACGCCGAGTGCGCGGAATGCGGCATGTCGATCGCCGACGCCCGATTCGCGGCGCGCATGGTCGTGGCGAACGGGGACGCCGCGACGACGCTGTACTTTGACGACGCGGGCTGCCTTTTCGATCACGAGCGCTGGCACCCGGGTCTCGTCGTTCGATCGCGGGAGTTTGCGGTCAGCCCGAAGCCGCGGTGGTTGCGGTCCGAGTCTGTCGCGTTCATCGTGGACCCGAAGATCGGCACGCCCATGGGCACGGGCTTGCTCGTGGTGGACGCGGCGGAGGCCGCTGGTCGGCTCGCGGGGGGCGAGCGGGTGGAGTCCTTCGAGGGAGCGGCGGCATACCGGAAGCAGTGGATGGAATCCCGCTTCGGCAAGCCCAAGCCGTGACAATGTCGGGTCGATCAATGGCCCCGCTCGGATTCGAACCGAGAACCAAACGATTATGAGTCGTCTGCTCTAACCGTTGAGCTACGAGGCCTGAGTTGCAAGCGTATCAGCGGGTCCGGGCCGTGACGCGGATCGTTGGGGTGTTGGCGTGGGCACCCGGGCGCCCGAGGCCCCGCCCCGGTCTCGGCCCCACCCCCGCGCTCGACCACTCCTCTCCGCTTCGCGGCGTGAGGTGGCGCGTCCCATGGTTCGGAAGCGACCGCTCACGAAAAAGCCCGCGGGCAGGGGCCCGCGGGCTTGGATTGTGCACACGAACCGTCGATCAGCGGATCGACAGCATGTCGCGGTAGCTGGGCAAGGGCCACAAGTCGTGGCTGATGCGGGTCTCGAGCTCGTCGACGACCTCGCGGAGCGAGAGCATCGCGGTCAGGACGTTGTCGCGGATGTGCACCGACTTCTTGTGCTCGTCGGCGACCTCGACGTCGTTGGCCTTCTCGAGCTTGCCGATGCGGGCCCGCAGGGTGCTGATGAGGTCGTTGAACTCTTCGAGCTCGTCATGCAGCGACGAGACGTCGATGTCCGCGGCCTCGGAGGCGCCGACGGCGGTGGCGATCTCGGTCTGCTGACGGATCGCCGCCGGCAGCACCAGCGTGCGAGCCATCAGGGCGGCGGTCTCGGCCTCGATCATGACCTGCTTGTTGTACTTCTCGACGTAGATGTGCTCGCGGCTCTCGGTCTCTTCCTTGTTGAGCACGCCATACTTCTTGAAGAGCTCGACGTTCTTCTTGCTGCCCATCACCGGCAGGGCGTCGACGCTGTTGCGGAGGTTGGGGAGCTTGCGCTTCTTCTCGGCCTCGTTGTGCCAAGCCTTGTCGTAGCCGTCGCCGTTGAAGATCACCCGCTTGTGCTGCTTGACGAGCTTCTGCAGCAGACCCTTGACGACCTGCTGGAGCTTGGCCTCGCTGGCGTTCTTGCCGAGGGACTTCTCCAGTTCGGTGGCGACGAAGTCGAGGCTCTCGGCCACGATCGTGTTGAGCACGGTCGCGGGCCAGGCGACGGCCTGCGACGAGCCGACGGCGCGGAACTCGAACTTGTTGCCGGTGAACGCGAAGGGCGAGGTACGGTTGCGGTCGCCGGTGTGAC
>JBILLU010000227.1:0-5161 GCA_044375915.1 Phycisphaerales bacterium | reverse complement strand
AACCGAGGAACCGCCCCGCCGCGGCGGGAAGAGAGTTCTCACCAAGTCAGCATGAAGTCCACCGTCACGCGGCTTCCGAAGATGTCCGCGTTGCGGTTGGTTAGCGGGTACTCGTAATCCGCACCGATCGACGTGTGCGGCGTCAGCTTCCACCGAGCGCCCACGCCGAACCAGATCACCGTCGAGCCCGAGACGCCCGACGAACCCAGGTTGTTGTAATCCGCGCCGCCGACGGTCAACGGCGTCCGCGTGCCGTCGTCGAGATAGTGCAGCCCGTGCAGCTCGACGAACGGAGCGAAGCCCTTCAGCGTCTCCGGGAAGAACTCATAGTCGGCGTGCAAGTCCCACTGGATGATGTTGTTGCCATCGTCGCCGTCGAGCGGAGCACGCCAGGTGAAGTTGCCGATCAGGTGGAACTTGTCCCAGCCCTTGGCGGCGGAGATGAAGGGCGACAACTCGTGCACGCCGCCCTGCAGCACTTTCTTCTCGCCCGACATCGTCATCCAGCGGAAGCCGCCGGTGGCGACGAGGTCGAGATCACGATCGACATAGAACGCGTACTTCGCGCCCGCGGCGGCGGAGTTCCAGCCCTCTTCACGCGGGAGCGCGTTGGCGTCGAGCCAGCTGAAGCCGTCCTTGGTTGCGATCAGCGACAGCCGCTCGGTGAGCGCCAAACGGGCCTGCACCGCGACGACGTTGAGATCGCCGCCACCGAGCTGCGACTTGTTCGCGAACTCGTGGTGCAGGAACAGGAATCGCAGGCCGCTGTTGTTGAACGGCGACTCAAAGTAGAGCGGATTCCCCAAGGGCTCATAGAAATGCTCAAACCCGCGAAGCCCGGTCAAGAAGCCCTTCCAGAAGACTTCCGGGTCATCGTGCCAGCGCTTGTTCGAGAGCGCGAAGTTCGCCCGTGGCGAAACAGCCTTGACGTAGTCGGACGCAGCCGCTGGCGGGGCCGATTCCGCAGCGGCCGCCGCGGGCTCCTCGGTGGTGACGGCTTTGAGCTTGAAGGCTTCCTCCGCACAGGCGAGCGACGCGACGCCGCCGACGCAGAGGACCAGAGCGAAACGGGTGGTGCTGTTCATGCATTGCTCCTTACACCAGATATGCGGCTCATCTTATCGTGATTTCGGATGTTGAGGCGTTGGAGCCTAGGAAAAGTCCTACTTTTGAACGCATGCCTCTTATTTACAAATATTTACGATCTTGTGGACAACGCCACTAACAGCTGCAGGATCCTCGGATTGACTTGCTAGCTAGCGGTACAGGCCATACCAAGACGATCACGCCATCATGTATAGACAGCGCCATGGTGTATCACAGGCGCGCCACGACTTCCGGCGTGCTGGCGCGCCCTCGCAGAACGATCGATTGAGCCGCCGAACGCGTCGGCCTTAGACCCGCACCATCCCCGCGTACTCCTCGAATCGCTTGTCGAGGTCGCTCTTCTTGATCTGCTTGAGCCGATCCAGGCTGAACGCCTCGATCGTGTACGACGCGACGACCGTGCCGTGCACCAGCGCGCGGCGCACCGCGGCGTACGAGCCCGCGTCCGCGCTCGAATCCTGCAGCTGATGAGCCAGCGCGCCCATCATGCCGCCGGCAAACGTGTCGCCGCAGCCAGTGGGGTCGACGATCTTCTCGGTGGGGTACGCGGGCAGGGCGCACATGCCGTCCTTGTGGACGAGCAGGCAGCCGTGCTCACCCTTCTTGATCACGACAAACCGCGGCCCGAGCTCGAGGATCGCACGCCCCGCGCTCACGCTGTTGGGCTTTCCAGTCAGCAGCTCCGCCTCGTCGTAGTTCAGCACCAGCCCGTCGACGCGCTTGAGCAGCTTCAGCAGATCGTCCTTCGCCACGTTGATCCACAGGTCCATTGTGTCAGCAACCGTCAGCTTCCGCTGCGGCAACTGATCGATGAAGCCCATCTGCACCGCCGGGGGCGAGTTGGCGAGGAACACCAGCTTCGAATCGCTGTACACGCCCGGCACCGTCGCGGGATGCTCGCCGATGACGCCAAGCTCCGTGAACAGCGTGTCGCGGCTGTTCATGTTGGCGTGGTACTTGCCGCCCCAGCGGAAGGTCTTGCCGCCCTTGCGAGTCTCAAGACCCTGCAGATCGACCTGCGGGAACTGCTTGAACGAGTCGCGGAACGCGGGCGGGAAGTCCTCACCCACCACGGCGACCAGACGCACCGGGCTGTAGAAGCTCGCCGCCGCGGAGAAGTACATGCACGAGCCGCCCAAGACCTGGTTGGCCGCGCCCGAGGGAGTGACGATGTCGTCGATGCCGATGGTGCCGGTGACAATGAGTGACATAGGGGAGAAGGATAGGAAGTGGCGGAGCGGCACAGTGGCAGAGTGACGCAGTGAAAGTGCGGCCAGGCAGCGGCCTCTCTCGTCACAGCCTGTGCCACTTTGCCACTTTGCCACTTTGCCACTATGCCACTATGCCACTCTGTCACTTCTCCCCTGTCTCATTCCCCGCACCCACCGCATCCCCCACCTTCTTGTACCGCACCTCCGCGACCGTGCCGCGGCTGCCGTTCTTCTCCGCCGGCGTCAGCACCTTCACCGTGTACTCGCCGTCGTCGTGGAACACGTACTCCACGCGGTAATCGATGATCTTCCCGTCGGCGGCGTTCGCGGTCTTCCAGTCGACGACCATGTTGTCGCCCTCGAAGTACGCCGCGCCTTTGGTGAAACTCCCGTCCTGGTCGAAGTTCCACACCATCCACTCGCCGCTCTCGGGGTCGATGCCGGCGGTGAAGTGGCTGTGCTGGCCCATCGTCTTCTCGTTGCCGAGGAATCCGGAAGCGAAGATCACCCGCCCGCCGAAGAGCGAGGCGATGACGCTCCGCCCGCGGAACGTGCCGCCATCGGGCGTCTTCTGCGAGAACTCCCACGTGCCCAGCATCGACTTCCACGCCTTGGCAACCCGCTCGTTGCGAGCCTCGCGGGTCTTGTCGTTCATCGCCTCCTGCATCTTCATCACCGTCCACGCGTTGCCCTGCTCGAAGAACGCGTAGGCCTTGTCGTACAACTCTCCCTCGCCGAATCCGGCCATGGTGACGCTCAACCGCGTGCTCGTGGGCGTCAGCGGCTCGAGGCGGATCACCGACCAGCCGGTCTCGCACATCTTCTTGACAAAGTCCTGCGCACCGACGGGCGCGATGGGGCGCAGCGCCAGCATGCGGTCGGGCTCGTACGCGAGGATCGCGTTGCCGATGGTCGAGTCGTCGCCGATCTTGCCGGCGGGGTCGTAGTTGGTGCGGATCATGCCGCCGACCTTGAAATCGACCTCGGCGTGAGCGACACCCCAGAGCTTCTTGAGCCCTTCGCCGCTGCGAAAGCAGTTGAAGATCTCCGAAGCGCCGGCGTGGATCACGCCCTCGTTGCGGAGGATGCGTTCGCCGGCACGAGCAAGCGGAGCGTGCAGAATAAGACAGAACGCGACAGCGATGCGCAGCATGGACAACCTCCAGGGATCGCGGCCGCACGCGGCGGCCGCGGGTGAATCAACGCCAAAGTGTGAGAATGAGACCCGCGACCGGGAACGCGACGATCTGAAACGCGCTGTCGAGCGCGAACCCGGCGAAGGGACGCAAACGGGTGATCTGATCCGTCAGACCGATCGCGGCGGTACCAAAGAGCCAGAGCACAATCCCCAGCGACACGCCCGCGCCGACGCCGCGGAGATCAAGATTGACGACCAGCAGCGCCATCGCCGCAGCGCCCACGACGTACGCACCGATCATCGTGCCGAAGAACACCGCGGGCGGTCGCTGCGCCTGCATCTGCTTCACGACCTCCTCCGTGTGCGCGTTCAGCCGCTTCCAGAGGTTCGCGAACACCGCCCCGTACCACACGCCACCGATCATGAACATCGCGAACCCCGCCGCGAGCACCGCCAGCCAGTTGATCGATGCGATCTTCTCGAACATGAGCGCCTCCCAGGCGAGAGCGACGAGAACCCTCACACGCCCGACGAGCGCGACGCACGCTCGCTCTGGGCCTGCGACATGAGCAAGTCGAAGTAGGTGCGGAGCTGCGCCACCGACGCGTCGTACGCCGCGGCACTGCGTGCAGAGCGGGCCTGCATCAGCCCGCCCTCCATCACGGTGAGCACCGTCGCCGCGAGTTGCTTGCGATCAAGCTCTCGCGGCAGCCGATCGCCCGCCTCGGTCAGCCACTTCTCGACAAACGACGACCACCCGTCGAAGTTCTGCTGGATCAAGGGCCGGATCTCCGGATGCGAGTCGGCCACTTCGAGCGCGAGATTGCCGATCGGGCACCCCAGCCGAAAATCCAGCGGCGAGAACCAATCGCGGTACTGCTGCAAGAGCGAGAACACGCGATCGATCGGATCGGTGGTCTTGTCTTCGACCGGCTTCATCACCACCGGGTAGAGCAACTCGGTGTAGCGCTCGAGCACCGCACCCAGCAGCGCGTCTTTGCTTGGGAACAGGTTGTAGAGACTTCCCGGATTCACGTTCGCCTCGCGCAGGATCGTCGAGACCCCGGTGGCGTTGAACCCCTGCTCGTGGAAGAGCCGAGCCGCGGCATCGAGGATGCGGGTCTTGGTGTCGGGTTGGGGTGCGGCGGGGGGCATTGAGTGTTCGCTCAAGATTTGAGTGAACATTCAATCATGATTTGAACGATCTGTCAAGCGGGCTGATTCGATTTCCTGAAGTCTCTGCAAAACATGGGTTTCCAGTCACATCGCCCACCCATTTGATGCCGGATCTCGTCACCGAAGTGCCCGCAGCAGCGTAATGGCGACCCTGAGGAGTACTCGCCGGACGCGCCGAACCAGGACCGGGCACACCCCCTACCAGCGCCTCCAATCGGCGGCCACGGCACCGCAGGCCCAACGAACGCGTGTCGACTTGCTCCCCGGACGCATCACGGCACACCCGCTTTCACACGGTGAAAGACGTTCCATTTTTTCATTCAATCTCCGACCGCCGCAACGTAATCGGCCTCGCTCGGTACCACGCTCCCACACGCACCTCGCGGGAGATTCCGATGCGCTCACCCATGCTCATGCCACTTCTGCTCACTCCGATCTCGATCGCCTCGATCGCAGCCGCCGCGCCGATCGTCATCGAGTGCTCCCCCAACGGCATGCTCGTCGCCAACGTCACCATCGGCGGCAAGCC
>JBILLU010000046.1:0-20171 GCA_044375915.1 Phycisphaerales bacterium | reverse complement strand
GGCCTCCAATCGCAAGCATCGGAATCGCCACACGCCGAACAGCATCGGTCGCATTGACCGCGTCATCCTCCGCTGACTCGCCAATCCTCAGCAGCCACGCCTTCGCCAATCGCGCCGCGGCAAGATCGATCGCAGCCCCGGTACCAACTGTCGGGAATCTCTCCGCGGCCATCTCGAGCAGCGCACGATGAGCCGCCTCGCGGCTATGACCCCGCCCGGACCATGCGATTCGCCTCCCTGCGACATCACTGAGCCAGTCCAGGTTCTCCCGCGACTCAGGAATCGCAAACACGAGATCAATCGCAGCGAGCAGCATCGCTTCATCACCCGAACGAGCCCGAACGAAATCTCGTGCCGCATCACGAACCGCGGCTGGTGACCCACGCGACGCCTCCTCAATTGCGACCCGCGCAAGCAGCACATCCGGGGCACCGCTGTCCGTCAGCCGCTTCTTCCAGAACTCCACTCGCGTCGCTTGCGGCACGCCGATCGCCGCGTACTCAATCGCCTTTGATCCCGCGATCGCGACCGGCCGCTCCTTCACCGATATGCCTGGCGGCATCGTCGTCGGCGTCGCTGCCGCTTCGAACCGCCCGCTGAGGTCATCGCTCCGCCCGTCCAACTGGGCCTGCCTGATCGCGATCAGCTCCGCCATCCGCGCAGCGAGATCGATCGCCTCCGCGGGAGTCGTCCCGCTCTTCGCAAGCATCTCATCCGCAGCGACCGCCCACGCCCGGACTTTCTCGGCGGCAATCGGGTCTTGGTCGTCTCGCAGCACCGCCGCGAACGCTTCGCCAAGCGCCTGACGCTCCTCACGCGACGCAGTGACCGCAAGCGTCATCGTCGAATCGACACCCCGCAACGGGCTCTTCACCATCGCCCGCGTGAGGGCGGCCACGCGCGCCATCGGCACGCCGGGATCCTCGAACCAGCTCTTGATCGCCGCACGCAAGTCCGATGTCTTCTCCCACGTCATCGATCCCGCAAGCAGCGCGATCGCTTCGTCGGCATTCTCCGTCGCCACCGATCTCAGAACGCCCCGCAATGCCGCGATCGTCGCCAGATCCTTCGCCCTGGAAGCCTTGCCCAAAGCAGCATCGCGCACATCAAGAAAACCCTTCCACGTTCCGACGTCAGCCCATGACGCACCGGCGGCGATCGCATCCGCCAGCGGCAACACGATCTGCTCCGCCGCCACCTCGAATCGCGAGCTGGGACCAAGGCCCATCGTCACAGCGTTGCCGCGAAGCGCTGACTCAATATCTTCCCGCATCGAACGCGGCAGGTCACGCTCCTGCAACAATCGCGCCGCGACCGCCCCCGCCGCAACAACGCTCCGTACCTCGCGGCGCCCCGCCGGTGGCCCCCCGAGCGCACGCACAACCACGCCGACAACTTCCTTCTCGCGCTGCTTCTGCGCTGATGCAAAGCTGAGATCGATCAGCGACGACACCACCGCCGTGATCTCCTCCCGACGCAGGAGGTGCCAGTTCATGGTGAACGCGTCGAATGCGGTCCGCAAACGAGCGTCGATGCTCGACGACGCGTTCGTCGCGTCCTCGCTGGCCAGAGCCTTCGCAATGGATGCAATCTCGCGATCGATCGATCTTGCGTCGCTGATCTCAAGGTCAGACGGAGCCTCCGTGCGGCCGACCGGACCCGGCGCGTCTAGCTTTAACGGCCCGCTCGCGGCACCGCCTTCGATCGCCGCGACCACGTCCTGCTTCGATGCCGATCCGACTCCCGACCCGAAGAACGTGATGAGCCCCGCCACGACGCAGACCACCAAGCCAGCCGCCACGCCGATCGCGACAACCAGATCCCGCGGCAGAGTGCTTGGGGCCGCCGCATCAACAACCGACTTCGACCCCAGTTGCTGATCTCGCTGTCCACCGCCGAGACGGGCCGCCGGCGCACGCATCATGATCGACTCAAGCACCGCACCGAGCTGATGGAGCGACACCCCGCGTCCCTCGCACGCCAAGGCAAGCCGTTGCATCGCCGCAGCATTCCAACCGCCGCTCAACCCCACCGCGATGTGCAGATCCCGCTCGATGAGCAAACGAACATCGCCACCATCATCGTCAACGGGATGCAACTCCGCCGCCCCGGTCGCCCACGTTCCAAGAAGCAGCCGCCGTACCGCAGGATCACACAGCTGCGCTGCCGCGGCGTGAAGGGCCAGCCGCACATCTTCCGCCGCGGGCGTCGCCGCATGCGGGCTGGCTTTCACCTGCTCCAGCCGCAGATGCAACGCGGCCAGCACCCGCGGGATTCCGACATCCGTCGCCGGCAGATCGAGCAACGCGAACGGCCCCGGTCCAGTCGGACCCAGTACAAGCGCCACCGGATCCTGTTTCATCGCCGCACGCCGTGTCATGAACCACCCCCGGCGTCTGCCGGCGACGCTGATGCCGGCCCCGCCGGCCCGGGGAACAACTCCAACTTGAGAGATCTGAGTTTTCCCGCCCACGGCTCCGGCCCCAGCGTCGGATGCGAGAGCTCCAGCAGCTTCATCGCATCGCGAGCCCGCTCGACATCGCGACGCTGCAGCAGGCGGATCGCATGAAAGCTCGCCTCGAACCAGGCCGCGGTCGCATCCGACAGACCCTGCGCCAGCGCGGTCCAGCACTCCAGCGCGAGCGCCACGTCGCCCGCGTGTTCCGACAGCTCCGCGAGCCTGCGCATACTCGCCGTGTATCGTCCACCCCGGTCGTACATCGCTCGATCGATCCGAATCGCGACATCCCTCGCCCCGTTGTCTCCCGTGGCTCGGAACACAACCCATGCCGCCCCGGCGACTTCATCGCGAAAGACGTTCGCCCTCGCGCCCGACGCCTGCTTCGCGTCAAGTGCGGCAACAACACCCTCCCCGTACTTCACAACCAGCGCAGCCGCTTGCGCGTCCGTCGGGGCCGCCCGGGCTCGCTCGATGAAGTGACGAAGCACAAGCTCCCTCGCTGCCTCGCCGAACATCGTGCGCGTCTCACCGAACTCCGCAGCAAGCGTCTCGACCGCGACGCCATCCTTCTCAACAATCGCGACCTGAAGCGCCCGGTACCGCAGCTCCTCGGCGAGCGACTCAATCGAATAGTCGCACAGCTCCGACACACGCCGGACCTCCTGCAGCGCACGAGACGCTCGCCCAGTATCAGGTGACGACATGGCCAACGCCATCTCGATCTGCTGGCGCAGCATCAGCACCGCACGCTCCGCCATCGCCGTTCGCTTCTCGCCCGACGCCGCCACCGCTGCATCCCGCGCGGCCGGATAGATCTCGTCGGTCACCTTCAAGAATTGACCGATCAGTTCGTCGGCCTCCGCACGCTTCGCCGATCGAGCCATCTTGAACAAGGTCGACGCCGCCAAGCGACGTGCTTCCATGCGGATCGGCGAATCGGTTTCAACCGCGAGCAACGTCGCCACGACCTGTGCGTCGGGCAACTTGCCCGCGCCGGCACGCCGCAGCATGAGCTTCGCCGCCTGCTCGGTACTCGGAAACGACGCGATGAACACGGCTGCGAGCTCGTCGCGCCGCTCCCGCACGCTCGTGATCCCCGCCTCCACGGCTCGATCGAGCGCCACCAGTGCCGACCAGACAAGCGACTGCCGAAGCTCCTGCCCAGCGTCCTTCGCCACCGCCTCGAACTGGTCGGCAGCCCGCACGAAATCGCCCGCGTAGTACCACGCCAGCGCCGCGCTGCGTCCTGCCCCGGCCACGTCCTTCGGAAACCTCGCCGCGTCGTCGGCCTTCGACGCCGCAACAAACAGATCGGCGGCCTCGCGATACCCGACTCGAGCCTCCGACACATTGGTCGGCTCGGTCGATACCCCGCCGTGCTTGGATCGCGCCGCGTCGTATGCCTGAAGCGCACGCACATACTGCGACACAAACCCGTTTGAAGCCAGCACTCCAGTTCCAAACCGCTTGGCCAGCTGCACCACCGCGGCCGTCTGCCCACGCGTGATGAGATCACCAAGCGCGAGCCGAGAAAGCGTCAGCCGCGTCTCCGCAGCGTTCTTCTCCGGGCCGTCAACACCCTCCAGCGTTACCGCCGCAAGCTGCAATGCATCCGCGGGCTCGAGCGGCGCCGCCACCTTCCCCTGCGGCGCCCGGGCCCGATCCACCCATCGAGACAACTCCGACCACCGCGAACTCCTCGCCAGCACCGCAATGCGGCGCGTCAGCACCTGATCGGAGACCGCCTTCGGCACGCCCTCGGCGGTCGATATCTCGTCTAGCCATCGCAACGCTTCCGCGTCGTTCCCGGCGACCGAAAAGCACGTCGCAGCGCCGAGCGCCGCCCGCGCCACATGCTCGTGCACAAGGAGCGTCTTGGGGAGCCGATCGAGCGTCGGCGTCCGACGCTCTATCGCGTTCAAAAGCGCCCCAAACTGCAGCAGCGCCTCGTTCGCATAGCCGCGATCCCCGAGAAGCTGCGCCACGTAACACGCGCTCCACCCTGAGTAGTATCGCGCCAACGACCGCACACGACGGGCATCCGCCAACTGCGCCCGCAGTTCACTCGCGTCCGCAAATGACGCATCGCCTCGACCTTGCTCCTGCCCCTCCAACTGCTTCACCCGAACGCTCGCCTGCTGCGCAACCTCAGAGAACTCCGCCGCCAGTCGCTTCAGCGTCGCAACAGTTGCAGCCGCGTCGGACTCGGCTGTGGTCTTCAGCCTCGCTCGCTCCGCCGAGGCCTCCGCGTCCAGGTACTCCGCCTTCAGCAGGTCCACGCGGATTGCATCCAGCTCCGGCCTCGCGTTCTCCCGCAGCAGCACCCGGCACCGCTCCCGCACCGCCGCCTGCTTCGCCGCTGGCAAAGACTTCAGCAACGTCTCATACGTGCCCGCAAGATCAAGCAGCAGCTTGCCTCGTTCCGCCAGCGCCGCTCCCGGCAGTCGCTTTTCCAATGTGTGCGCCCGCAGCGCCAACAAGTCGTGCTGCTCCAAATACGCATCAAGCCGCTCATCGAGCGGCGCAGCACAAACGCTGCTCGCGAGCCACGCGAGCAAGACTGCAGCGAACATGTACCGCGAGCAGAGCCCGCTATCGTCCCGCCGCATAACTCACTCTCGAGAATCCCGCGTCCTTCGCGGCCTGCAGGCCGGTCGCCACATCCGCCACAAGGGTTCCTTCACCCGCCGTCACGATCACGCCGCCGTCCTTGGGCACCTGAGTGAGCGCCACCACCAGAGCGTCCCGGCTCGCCACTTCGCGCTGCCCGACCTTGAACTGAACTTGGTCACCGTTCCGTTCCACCCGCAATCGGATCGGCGACAACGGCGACGACTTCTGCGATGCCGAAGGCCGCTCCACGCCGGCCGCAATCCGGGCCTCCGGCGGAGTCAATGTCCCCGCGAGCATGAGGTAGAGCAACAAGAACAGCACGATGTCGATGAATGCCACAAGCGACAGCCGCGGGATCGACTCGATCGCTCGCACCTCGCGGCGACGGAAGTTCATCGGCCACCTCCGTCCGACGAACGCCCACCCGTCGTCGCCAGCCGCCAATCCACGATGCCCTCAGCCGTAAAGGCCGACACGAGCCTTGCCAGGTGACTCGTTGGCGTTGTGCGGTCAGCGCGGATCACAACATCCAGCAGCCGCCCCGACGCCGCGACTCGCTGCTGATCCGCCGCGACCATCGTCGCCAGCCGATCCAGCTCGTACACACGCCCACCCACCGACAGCCGCCCGTCCTGCTCCATATCCACAACAACCGCCACCTCCGCGTCCACGGGCTTGTCGCTCGCATCGCCCTTCTCATTCGGCAGATCCAGCGGACGCTGCACGATCTTCGAGAACTGCGACGACATCATGAAGAAGATGGTGAGCAGCAACACCACGTCGATCATCGAGGTGATGTCGAACCCTGCCTCGGGCATCGGTTGATTGCGGTTGAATCTCATGCGCCCGGCTTGCCCGCCTTCGCACCACTCGTCAGAACCGCCGCCAGCTCCTCGATAGTGTCGCCGGTATCCATCGCCAATCGCTCCACGCGGCGCCGCAGAATCGTGTACAGCACCGTGCAAGGGATGGCGACGATCAGCCCCTGAGCCGTCGTCACCAGCGCCAGCGACATGAAGTTCGAAAGCTCGTTCGACCGCGCCGCACCTTCGAGCGTTCCGATCGACGCGAAAGCACCGATCATGCCAACCGTCGTGCCCAGCAGACCCATCATCGGGCCGATCGCCGCGATGATCGCGATGCCATCGGTCGTGCGAATGAGCCGATCCAGCTCCTTCGCCCCCGCTTCCTCGAGTGCGGTGCGAAGCTCCAGCATGCCGAACGTGCTGCGGGCACAACGCGTCAACGCCGATGCGAACGTATTGGTCACGAAACAGCGATTCTCGTCCCTGCGGCAGTACTCGATCGCTCCCGTCGTGTCGCCGCGAGCAAGGAACCCTTCCAGTTCCGCAACGATGTCGACCGGAGCCAACGCCTGCGGCCGCACCTTCAGAAAGTGCGCGATCAGCAGCCCCACTGCAAGAAACGACAGCAGGATCAGAAGGTAACCGATCGGTCCGCCGGCTTGCAGGTACTCCCACAGCGACCGCCCCGCCGATGCAGGCATCTCCGCCGCCACAATGAACATCGCGTTCGTCACTTCGTTCCTTCCTTCTCAACCGAACTACCCGACGCTTCGCCCGTGGATGTGCTATTCGCACCCGATCCGGCTCCCACTCGCGGCAACGTCGCCGTCGATCTCGCGCCGTTCAGTCCCGCCATCGCCCGCAGTTGCGACAACCGCGCGGAAGTGATGATCGGATGATCCGGCAGCCTCGCCTCCAGGTCGGCTACCACTCGGGCGGCCGCCGCTCGTTCGTCCAGTTCAACCAGCGTCTCAGCCGCCGCGAGAAGCGCCTGCGCCAGCACGTTGCTCGCCACCGACTCCCGCGACGCGACCCACAACAACTCGATCACCGCGTCCGTCTTCAAGCCAGTGTCTGTCTCGAGCCGCAGCGACCGCCCCAATCCCAGCCGTGCCCAGTGGGCTTGCCACGCGGGAGCATCGCTCGTAGCCCGGTCCCGCAGGCGCTTTCTCGCTCGCTCCCGTACCGCCGAGTCTCCGCTCTCCGCAAGAACCATCTCTCCCGCGACGTTGTTCCATCCCTTGGCGTTCTCAAAGGCGGACGCATCGCCTGGCTTCGCCCCGGAATCCCGCTTCGCAGCAAACCGATAGATCGACATCACGTCCGGCACGCCGCCGGTATCCGCTCTCTCCGATTCAACCGCCGCGAACGCACGCAGGAATGGACCGTCCACAAACACCGGCGGCAGCCCTGTCAACCACTGCGCAGACGAGTCCAATCCGTCGCCGACAGCCAACCGCGCCCGGCATCGCTCTGCATCACCGCTCTCCAGCGACCCCGCTTCCGCAAGCCACACCGCCCACGCCTCCACCGCCAACTCGTAAGCACCCCGCTGCACGCGACACGCAAGCAGCCCCGCGGCCGCCTCCGCTCGGGTCGGCCCCTTCTCGCCCGTCGTCATCGTCCATGCCGACTCGTACAACGACTCGGCACCGGGTGCGTCGCCTCGGTCGAGTCTCGCTCCCGCACGCCACATCGTCTGGGCGAGGACCTCGTGCACCCGGAACTCCGCCGCTAACGGGCCGTCCACCCGACGCACCGCCGAAAGCGACACGCGGCGAGCCCCCGTCGCCTTGCCCGTCGCCAGCACGCCCGCCTTCGATACTTCCGTGATCGGCAACGTCGCCCCGCTGCGGAGCACCGCCACCGAATCCTCGGCCAGTGCAGCGCTCGACAGCTGCGTGCCCATCAATGACGCCACCACACCTGCCAAGATTGTGGCCGACACGCCGCGCCCCTTCATTGCGGCACCCCCGGCACAAACGTGTACGTCCCCTTCGATTGCGCCGCGATCTTCTTCATCAGCGGCTCCGATTCACGGGTGCCGAACGCGATGCAATGAATCGGTGCGCGACCCGTATTCATCCGCGCGACCTCGTCGGCCACGCCCGGATCGAACTCGCCGTCCGTCATGAAATAGATGGCATCGGGTCGCGGCCGCAGCTTGAACGTCATCACAAATGCGTTCATTGGGCTCGTTCCCCCTCCGGCGGTGATCGCGTTCACCGCCCGGCGCGCCCAACGCTTGCGTTCGTCGAGCGCTGCGACCCAGTCCTTGGCGTTTGCCAGCGGCTCGGCATCATTTGAGAACGTGTACACCATGAACGAGGACGTCTCGACCAGATTCTGGATCGAGCGCGAAAGCTGAACCCGGAGAGCCTCGATCTTGCCGCCGACGCTCATGGACCCCGAAACGTCCACGATGAACACAAATCGCGATCCCTGAGCCTCAACCCCGAAGAACGACGCCCCACCACCACCCCCGCCGCCCCCGCCAAGCCCATCGCTCAGTCCCTCGCCGCCACCAACGTCACCCGCCCCGGACAAAGCGCCGGAAATCGTCGACTCCGCACCGCCCTCCAGCGACGGGTCCTGCAACGCGTCGAGCGGACGCTCCACGCTGGCCATTGCGGGGCTGTCGGACAGATCCCCCGAGGAGGGGCTCGACACCTCGATCGACCCCGCCATCAGGTCCGCAAGCTCCGGCCCCCGCGTCAATGCCAGGCTCGTCCGCTCCTCCACTGCATCGCCGCCGCCGCCGCCAATCCCGAACATCACGCGGTTCGACACCAAGAGTCCAACGCCGTGCACGATGAGCGAAATCGCCAGCCCGATCAGCAGCGCATACCGCGCGACCGCCAGCACCACCGCGCCCGCCGAACCGCCTCGATCCGGCGCAGCCACCATGACGCCACTCGGCGGCTCCACCTCGACATCCTGTCTCGAAGGCTCGTCCATGCCACCTCATTATGACAAACGCCGGCCCGCCCGTCCGCATTGCCGCGCCCGGAGTTTTCGCGTGAACCGGCGTTCGGTTGCGATCAAACCACCCGCCGCGGCCAAATCCGGCGTCTTTCTCGCGGAAAGTAGCGTCCGCCCGCTCCGATCCTGCGGGTTGACCTCGCGAATCGACGATCTTTCAATCCGCTGTCACGCGCCGCCCTGCCGGATCGGGTTGCCCGTTGTCTGCACTTTCCGCCGACCCGATTCCTCACCCCGGAGCCGTTCATGCCCAGTTCGTCCGCCTCACCGAAGAAATCCAAGGTCACCAAGGGCAAACGCCGCCCCTTCAAACGCGTCCTCCTCAAGCTGAGCGGCGAGTCCTTCTGTACCCCGGGCGGGTTCGGCATCGCCCCCAAGGAACTCCATTCCATCGCCAGCGAGGTCCGCGACGCCGCCAAGCTCGGTGCCCAGATCGCCATCGTCGTCGGCGGCGGCAACATCATCCGCGGCGCCGAGCTCGCCGCCGCCGGCCACATCCACCAGGCCACCGCCGACCACATGGGCATGCTCGGCACCGTGATGAATGCCCTCGCCCTCAAGGAAAAGCTCAGGGACCTCGGCGTCGAATGCCGCGTCATGTCCGCGATCGAGATCCGTGCCGTCGCCGAACCCTTCATCCGCAGCCGCGCCCTGCGTCACATGGAAAAGGGCCGCGTCGTCATCCTCGCCGCCGGCACCGGCAACCCCTTCTTCACCACCGATACCTGCGCCGCCCTCCGCGCCACCGAACTCGAGTGCGAGATCCTGCTCAAGGCCACCAAGGTCGACGGCGTCTACACCGCCGACCCCAAGAAGGACCCCAAAGCCACCCGCTACGAGTCACTCTCGTTCTCCGAAGCCCTCGCCAAACGGCTCAAGGTCATGGACATGACCGCACTGGCCATGTGCCAGGAGCACGAGATTCCCGTGCTCGTCTTCGATTTCAACAAGCACGGCAACATCGCCCGCGTCATCAGGGGTGAAGACGTCGGCACGCTCGTCACCGTCGATTGACCCGAGCCGATCCGCATCAATCCGACGCGTTCACCTACACTGTCGCGTCCACACCAAGTCCTACCCGAGAACTGCCATGAGCGACCCAGACACCATTCTCCTCGAAGCCGAAGAGACGATGACCAAAGCTGTCGAATACCTCAAGAGCGAGATGCGCGGCATCCGCACCGGCCGCGCCAGCCCGGCGATGGTCGAGTTCGTCAAGGTCGACTACTACGGCTCAATGACCGACCTCAAGGGCCTCGCCTCGATCAGTGTGCCCGAACCCAGTCAACTCCTTATCAAGCCCTTCGACGCCACCGCTGTCAGCGCCATCAAGCAAGCCATCGAGTCCGCCGGGCTCGGCCTCAACCCGCAAGTAGAAGCCAAGCAGCTCCGCCTCTCAATCCCGGCCCTCTCCCAGGACCGGCGTAAGCAGCTCGCCGACAAGTGCAAGAAGATCGGCGAGGAGCAGAAGACGGCGATCCGCAACGTCCGTCGCGACGCCAACAAGCACGCCGAAGCCCTCTCTAAGCAGGCCGGAACCCAGTTCCCCGAGGACGAGATCGAAACCCTCAAGGAAGAGATCCAAAAGCTCCTCAAGAAGTTCGAGGACGAGATCGACAAGCGGGTGGAAGAAAAGACCAAGGAAATTCAGACCGTTTGAGCGAGGCTCAAGCCGTCTAGTTTTTCCGATAACGCACCATCGAATAGAGCCTCTCGCGTAAGCGAGGTGTTTTTCGTTCCTGCCCCGAACGACTCCGCCCCTTTCCGCGTACTCGCTTCATGCCCGATGCAACAAGTCGCCCGCGCCCGCTCCGCCGAGCGACCGTCATCGCCGCGCTCGCGTTTCTGGTCCTGACTCCCATCGCTTTCGGGTCGCACACGGCACTCTGGACCCACGGCACGCACGTGCTGCGTCTCGAACCCCTCGGCTGGCTGCTCAAGCCGCTCAGCAACCTGATGCACATCCTCACCGCGCCGGGCTGGCTCATCGCCCGACTTATGCTCCGCTCGTGGGGCGAGGCCGATCTCGCCGCGTCCGCGATCGCGTGCGCCGCGGGCGTGTCCATTTTGTGCATCCTCGGACTCTGGCTCTGGGCCGTCCGCCGCGCGATCCTCGCGATGCCCGCACGCCGCTCCGACTCCCCCGCACTCGGTTCCCGCCGTCGGTTCCTCACCAACGCGCTATCCGCTGGCGGCCCGGCGCTCGTCGGCGGCACACTGATCGACGCCGCCTGCCGCCAGCCGCAGTCGCTGGGTCTCGCCCGATACAAGATCCCGATCCGCGATCTCCCGCCCTCTCTCGACGGGCTCCGTCTCGTCCAGATCAGTGACACCCATCTCGGACCACGCGTCTCTCGCGAGTTCATTCAGCACGCGCTCGACCGCGCCATCGCTCTTCGGCCCGACGTGTTCGTCCTCACCGGCGACTACGTGCACTGCGGCCACGAGTGGCTGGAGCCCGCAGCACAACAACTCGCCAGCCTCGTTCGCATCGGCATCCCCACCATCGCGGTCCGCGGCAACCACGACTGGCTCAACAACGGCGATCGCATGGGCGCTCTGCTCCAATCCCAAGGCATCCAAGTAATCGACAACCATCGCTTGTTTGCAACTCGCGACGGCAGCCGCGTCGCCCTCCACGACACTCCAGAGAGCAACGCGATCTGCATCGCTGGCCTCGGCGATCTTCGCCAACACGTCGTCGATCCCGACACCGCGCTCAGAGGCGTGCCCGAGACCATGCCCCGAATCGTCCTCGCCCATAACCCCGACACCGCCGAGCATCCTTCAATCACCCGCGGCGGCTCGCCCCGAATCGATCTCATGCTCAGCGGCCACACCCACGGCGGACAGGTCCGCATCCCCGGACTGGGCACCGGCGCCGGAATGGTCTCAACCTACGGCGAGAAGTACGCCGTCGGATTGGTGCAAGGCCCCGCGTGCCGCGTGCTCATCACCCGCGGCGTCGGCATGTCGCTCGTGCCGATCCGCTTCATGGTTCCACCTGAGATTGTCGAGATCACACTGATCTGCGATACGCCGCACTCAACGCCCACCAAGCAGCGGAGAACCTCGTAAAGTCCCCCGTGCCCGGTCCCGATCCATCCCTCGCACGCTACTCCCGCCAGTTCATTCTCCCAGCAATCGGAGAAGCGGGCCAGCGTCGCATCATGGCTTCGCATGCACTGGTCGTTGGAGCAGGCGCTCTCGGCTGCACCGCTCTTGACCAACTGGGCCGCGCCGGCGTCGGCCACATCACTGTCGTCGACCGCGACGTCGTCGAATTCACCAATCTCCAGCGCCAAACGCTCTTCGACGAGTCCGACGCAGCCGCGGCTCTCCCCAAAGCTGTCGCCGCCCGCAACCGGCTCGCGCGCGTCAACTCAACGATTCGCGTCGACGCCGTCATCGCCGACCTGACGCCAGAGAACGCCGAGTCGCTCGTCGCCGCTCATCGCCCCAGCATCATCCTCGACGGCACCGACAACCTCGACACCCGCTACCTGCTCAACGACCTCGCCGTCAAGCACGCGATCCCGCTCATCTACGCCGGCGTCATCGCCACCCGCGGCATGCAACTCACCATCCTGCCGGGTCGCTCCGCCTGTCTCCGCTGCGTCTTCCCCGAGCCCGGTGCCGCTGCTCAAGTCGAAACCTGCGACACCGTCGGCGTCCTCGGCCCCGCGGTCGCGATCGCCGCCTCGCTCCAAGCCGCCGACGCCATCCGCGTGCTCGCGGCCGATGCTGCAGCACTCGCATCCAGTCCCCTGCCGTCCCTCACCGAGTTCGACCTCGCAACAAATCGCTTCCGCACCATCGACCTCGGCAAACTCCACGCACCCGCCGCCCGCGCCCACTGCCCCTGCTGCGGCGAGCGTCAGTTCGATTTTCTCTCTGGCAGCCGCACCCGCCCCGCCGCCAGCCTCTGCGGCAGCGGAGCATTCCAGATCCACGCCGCCTCGCCCCGCACGCTCGCCCTGACTTCCCTCGGCTCGCAACTCGCCCGCCTCGGCCCGGTTCAAGCCAACGAGTTCTTTGTGCGGCTCCACCCCCGCGACGGCGTCGAGCTCACCGTCTTCGCCGACGCCCGCGCCATCATCCGCGGCGTCGAGACCGAAGGCGAGGCCCGCGCCCTGTACGACCGCTATGTTGGAAGTTGAGATCAGAACGGCCGACCGCGCGGGCTGAAGCCCGCGGCTCTGGAGAGCCCCCTCACTCCTCACCCGCTCACCCCCTCAAGTAACCGCAGCCCCCAAACCGCATCCAAACCGCCTCACGGTTTCGCACACCTGCAAGGAGCATCCCCATGGGCCAGTACATCGATCAGATCATCATCGCCTCCAAACGCGGCCGCGGCTTCGCCGAGGGCTCCCTCAAGGGCGTCACTCCCGCCATCTTCGCCCGCAAGCCCCGGTTCGAAACCAAGAACGGCACGCACATCGTCGACTGCAACCACGGCGCCTTCATCTTCGGCCACCTCGCCCTCTACCCCACCCGCATCGCCTCCCTCGTCGGCATTGACGGCGCCGACCTCGCCGCCCCCGCCCACTACACCGACCTCTTCAAGGCCGGCGTCGACTGCAAGGACGACCCCGAAGGCACGATCTACCCCAAGATGGACGAGATCACCCAAACCTTCTTCCGCACCTACGACGGCCTCTACGAGCGCCTCGCCAACGTCGACGACAGCGTGCTTCTGAAGCCCACCCCCGACGAGCGCTACCAGAAGAACTTCCCCACCGTCGGCACCGCCGTGCCGTTCATGCTCCTCAGCCACGTCATGATGCACATGGGGCAGATGAGCACCTGGCGCCGCTGCTACGGCCTCGCGTCGATCATGTAATCAACCATGGGTGCCACTGCCGAGCCGCTCGGGGCTCGGCAGTGCCAGCGACGCCCAACAAAAAGCCCGGCCATTCTCGGCCGGGCTTTCTCGTTCTCAGGCAACACCAACAACTACCGCCGCGCCACCTTCTTGATCTCCTCGCTCCCGATCCACACCTTCTCGTTGCTTTCGATGTCGATCAATTCCAGGTTGATCTGGTAGTACTGCACGATCGTCCGCCGGTCGTTGCTCTCCTGCTTCACTTCCGCCACGCGTCCGAGCATGATGTAGTCCGCGCCCTGCTCCATCGCCTGCTTCTTCACGGTGTCGGGGCGGTTCCACGCCTGGCCCTGCTGGCGCTCGTCGCGGATCTCGCCGCGCTGGTCGCGGTCAGCGACCACACGCACGCGGCCGGAGTTGATCAGTTCTTCCTCGAAGCGCTTGGTCACCAGCTTGGTGTCCACATAGTCCGACGTCTCGTTGCGCACGGTGCCCACAAACACCACGGGGCGTTGGCCGCCCTTCTCGGCCCGGTGGTTCTCGACCCACGGGCGTGCGAGGCAGTCGGCGATCAGGCCGCGATACGCCTCACGGGCGTCGTCGTCCTGCCAGCGGTAGTCCACGTCAGCCGTCTTCTCGGGATCGGTCCGATTGACGTTCCAGTTGCCGTACGCGCCGCCGCCGCACCCGACGAGCATCGTGCTCGCCGCGACCAACGACGCACCCACCACCAAACCCACGGACCGACTCATGCTGAGGTTCATCGAGTTTCTCTCCAGCGTCAGACCGGCGCGACACCACGCCGCTCTGACGCACGCGTTCCAGAAGTTTATACGCACTAACTTGGCCACGGTTCGACTTGTTTCCCAATGTCAATCAGCCACCCTAACCAACTGCAGCCACAACACTTCCCGCCTAACGCACCGTCGTCTCCACCACCGTGGCCAACTGCGACGCCACATCGCCTGTCGGCACCACCACCTTCCGCCATCCGCCGACGTCGATCGATCCGTCGCCCTTGCTCAGGTACACCACCCGCACCTCGTGCTCGCCCGGCTCGAGTTTCACCAGCCCGACGAACGCCCGCCCGGGCAGGAACTCCCACGATCGCAGGTCCGCACGTTCGGTGGCGCCCAGCACCGCCAGGCCGATCAAGCCTCCGACGATCCGCACCAGATCCCGCGTGCCATCGTTTCCATCCTGCGACTGTGCGACCGCTTCGCTCGCGCCCACCGTCGCCGCTGCCTTGACGAGATACCGCACCAGCGTGCGCTGATAGATCAGCGGCCGCTGGCGAGCGAAGTTCTCCTCCGCAACCGCCGCAAGATCCTCGACAAGTTCCAGTCGCCCGACCTCGCGTGCCGCGCCTCCGGCCTCGCGCACCTCGACCCTCGCCCCGCGCACCGCGCTGTCGCGGAACTGCATCTTCGGCAATTCGAAGTACACCGGCACCGAGTACACCGCAATCGGTCCCACCCGCTCCGGCACCAGATACGGCCCACGCCCCGCAAGCCCCACCACCAGCACGTTGCCCGCGTCCGGGTTCATCTCCGCCAATCCCGCGAACGCGTCCTTCTTCACGTTCGGAAAGACCTGCGGCACCGCCTCGATCGATTGCACCAATCGCCGCCCCGCCACCCGCTGAAACTCGCGATCCCCCGTCTTCATGAACGTGATCGCAGTCAGATAGTCGCCCAACGGGCTTCCGATGAACTCGCCGCCGGTTGGCGTCGCGAACTTCTTCGCCGCGCCCGATCGCTCAGCCGCCGCGTAGCGATCACCGGCCTGCTTCTCGAGCGCCTTGGCTTCCTGCAGGTACTTGTCGCGGAGCAGGTTCGCCTTGTTCGCCAGCCGCCGTGCCTCGACCGTCGCGCCGCCGTCGACCTCGCCGCGCTCCAGCCTCGCGAGCATCTTGAGCACGTTCACGTACGCGTCCTCGTACGGAGCCGCCACATACGGCACAACCGTGTCATTCAGCACCCACTGGGCCGCGCTCTCGTCGGGCCGCAGTTCCCGCTGGGCATCGATCCGCTTCTCGGCCTCTTCGAGCGACCGCAGCGCGGCATCCGAATCGCCGAGCTTGAGCGCCACCGCCCCGCGATCGAGCAGCCACAGTGTCCGGTTCCGCTCGCCGTACTCGTCCTGCACCTCCGGCTCGTCCAGCACCGCCGCGGCACGCTGGTAGTTCCCGGAGTCGTGCTCGGCACGCAGGTCCTGCCGGTGGGTGTCGAAGGCCGAGGTGCAGCCGACGAGACCCGCGACACAAAGAAGTGCCAGCGCCGGACCCAAGCACCGCGCGGACTGAAGCCCGCAGCTCGGGGTGGAGACACGGGCGTCACGACGATGATCGACTGCTACGTTTGTCTCTATGACCACGCCACGTCACTCTTCGCCGCTGACTCTCGAAGCCTTCCAGCAGCTCATCCGGGATCGATATTACGCGACCGACAGCAAGCGTGGCCCGGCGGCCACTTTCCTGCTCCTCTCCGAGGAATTTGGAGAACTCGCGACCGCCTTGCACGCCAACCTGCCCGGCAAGACCCCCACGCCCGAGCAACAGGCCAACCTCGCCGAGGAATTCGCCGATGTACTCGCCTGGCTCATGACCATGGCCAACATCACCGGCGTCGACCTGACCGAAGCCGTGAAGAAGTACACCATCCCCGGCCTGGTCGAAGGAGTCAAGGACTGATCAGGGCCTCGCCGTAGACCCGACCGCCGCGGTCGTCCGGGCCGAAAGCCGCTCCGCCGTCGTCACCGGCCGCGTGATCTCGATGACCAGCGTGTCGTCCGCCGCCGGCCCGTAGCGGAAGTGCTCGACATTGGAGAGCAACTGCTTCGCCCACGAGAACCCACTTGCCCGCGACGCCCCGGTCATCGATGCAACCATCCGCAGGAACCCCTGCACGCCGAGCATGCGGCCGCTGCGGTCGCGGGCCTCGATCGCGCCGTCCGTGTACGCAACCAGCGCATCGCCGGGAACAAACTCAGTGACGATCGGCGCAGCGTCGAAATCCACCGCCGCGCACGCTCCCAGCACCAGCGCCGTCGACTGCAACTCGCGGATCGTCCCGTCCACCGCAACCAGAAACGCCGGGGGATGCCCGCCGCTGGCGAACTCGAGCGCGTTGACCCCGCTGTCGATGCGGATGCACAGCGCGGTGACATACACCGAGTGCGTCGCCAGGGTCAGGTGCACGTAGCGATTGAGCAGCGTGAGCACTCGGCCCGGATCGATCGACGGGTCTTCCGCAAACACACGTTCGAGCTCGCCGTGAAGCCGATTCACGGTGAGCGCAGCCGGAATGCCGTGCCCTGTCACGTCCATCAGCACAACGCTCAGCCTTCGCCCGCCCGACACCCCAGGCCCCTCGTGCGCATAGAGGTAGTCGCCCCCGATCTGCCGCATCGGTTCGTACTCGTACGACAGCCGCAGTTCGCCTTCCTCGATCTTGGCCGGGAACAACGCCTCGTGGATCCTGCGGGCGTCCGTGAGCTCACGCCGCACCTCGCCATAGCGCTGCTGTATGACCGCGAACCTGAATTGCTGCGAATACCGCGAGTGCTTGCCCCAGGCGATCAGCACGCTGAGCGCGAACAACCCCGCCGAGAGCATCGGCCAGCCCACAATCTCAGCGAACGAACGACCCTGCAGCACCATCGACACCAGGTGTGCCGCCACCAACGCCCCCGCCACCATCATCGCCTGATGCGCCGACCACGGCAGCAGCACGCACGCAAAGAACAGAAGCAGCGACGCCTCCAGCCAACCGATGCTCGTCGCCCAGTCAAAACCGCTCACGAAGAAGTGAAAAGCACCGACGCCAAACACAAGATACTGCGACATCCGCAGCAGCGCCTGCTCCTTCACCTTCCCCTTCAACACATAAAGAAGCGATGCCGCGTAGGCCAAGATCGGAACCACGCTGGTTCCCATGGCTTTCGCTGTGTTGTAGATCGCCCCCCACAACTTCGGCAGCACGCCGACCGCGTCCTTCGCACCGGAAAACTCGGTGACGAGCATCACCACCAGCACGACCGATGTGACAACCAGCCCGAAGATCGCGCCAAAGGCACAGAAGAACGTGAACCGCTTCTTCAGCAGCCGCAGCGTGTGCGCCTCGAACTCTCCGGCGAACTCCGCCGTGTGCAGGCCTTTGGTTGACGGGTCGCCCAGACTCAAGTTGCTTCCTTACTCGCAAGCTCGATCGCGCCCGGACACGCACCGCGTGACCGATCGATCAAACCGTCCTCGCACCAACAAGATACCGGCCGCGGCTTGGGTTGTCACGCCCGTACTCGGAATCCGTTCACTTCTTCCGCCCAGCACCCGGTTGCCACAGGACATCCGCACGCCCGTCGTCGTTGGCCACCCGGGCCAGCACAAACAGCAAGTCGCTGAGCCGGTTGAGGTAACGCACCGACTCCGGGCTGCTCGCCTTCTCGTCTTCGGCACGCAGCGTCACCGCCGCCCGCTCCGCCCGGCGGGCCACCGTGCGTGCGACGTGCAGAGCCCCCGCCAGCGGCGTCCCACCCGGCAGGACGAAACTGTTCAGGGGCTCCAGCCGGTCGTTGAACTCGTCGATCCACTGCTCCAGCTTCTCGACCTGTTCCGCCGTCACCCGCAGTGCGGCTCCGGCCTTCTCGCCCTTCACCACCGGCGTCGCCAGATCCGCCCCCACGTCAAAGAGGTCGTTCTGAATCGCCGACAGCACCTCGCCAATCCGCGCTGCGACGCGCGGGTTCGCCGCCTGAACGCCGAGCCCGCCGGTGGCGATCACGATCGCCATCCCGATCTGGCTGTTCGCCTCGTCGACCGTCCCGTACGCCTCGACGCGCGGATCGTCCTTCGCCACCCGGGCACCGCCCACCAACCCCGTGGTCCCGTCGTCGCCCGTTTTCGTGTATATCTTGTTCAGCTTGACCATGTCGTTTCCAGATCCCTCCCCCGATTCCCGCGGCCTTGCGACGGATCGCTCGCCGAGTTCCGAACCGGGCGACCCTCGCCCGATCATTCGCGCTCTTCGACCGTTCCCGCCGCAGCCCCTCACCCCGATCGCGGCCGTTCGATGAGCCGAACTACTCCCCAGCGTACACCGCCGATCCAGGTCGACGCACCGCCGGCCTCAGGCCATGCTCCGGTCGATACTCCCGCCGCCGCGCCAGCCCCCAGCTCGGCCTCGCACCCCGCCAATCCCCGCGGCTCAAGCTCGCTCCGCGGAATGCTCAGTCATTGGAGATTCCGGTCTCCCGATTCCAAAACGCCTGCCGCGAGTCAGCCCCTCACCGATCGCATCCTCACCTCCCGCGGCATCACCGATCCCCGCTTCCTCGACGCCACGCTCCGCGATCTCCACGATCCCTCCCTCATGCCCGACCTCGACAAGGCCGCGGCTCGCATCCTCGACGCCCTCGAGCGCAACCAATCCATCGTCATCTACGCCGATTACGACGTCGACGGCGTCTCCTCCGCCGCCATCCTCTGGCACCTGCTTCACGCACTCAAGCCCGACGTTCGCCTCGCCACCTACCTCCCCCACCGCCTCGAAGAGGGCTACGGCCTCAACCGCGACGCCATCGCCAAACTCGCCGACGAGCACGATCTCATCATCAGCGTCGACTGCGGCATCACCGCCGCCGTTCCCGCCCGCGAAGCCAAGGCCCGAGGCCGCGACCTCATCATCACCGACCACCACACGCCACCCAAGGCAGTCGCCGATCTGCCCGAAGCCTTCGCCCTCGTGCACCCGCTGACGCCCGGTCGCACGCCATATCCGTTCCCACACCTTTGCGGCGCTGGCGTCGCGTACAAGCTTGCGTGGCGACTGGCCACACTCTCCAGCGGCGGCGACAAGGTCAGCCCGCCGCTCCGCGCCCTGCTGATCGAACTGCTCGCCCTCGCCGCCATGGGCGTCATCGCCGACGTCGTCCCGCTCCTGGGCGAGAATCGCGTCATCGCCCGCTTCGGCCTCCAGCAGATCACCCGCAGCACCATCGTCGGCGTCCGCGCCCTCTGCGAAGAATCCCAGCTGCACGAAGGTGTTGACGCCACCGACGTCGGCTTCCGCCTCGGCCCACGCCTCAACGCCATCGGCCGTCTCGGCCACGCCCGCGAAGCCCTTGAGCTACTCACCACCACCGACGCCTCTCGCGCCGCTGAGATCGCCACGGCACTCACCGGCTGGAACAACGATCGCCGCCGCATCGAAGCCGACATCTCCAAGCAGGCCGAGAAACTCGCCGTCGACCGCGGCATGACTTCCGACGATCACCGCGCCATCGTTCTCGCCGACACAGACTGGCACCGCGGCGTCATCGGCATCTGCTGCTCCCGCCTCGTCGGCCTGTTCCATCGACCCACGATCCTCCTGCAACAAGACGGCGATCTCTGCCACGGCTCCGGGCGATCCATCGACGGCTTCGACCTGCACGAAGCCCTCGTCGCGTGCAGTTCGCACCTCGAGTCCTTCGGCGGACACGCCAT
>JBILLU010000225.1:0-5163 GCA_044375915.1 Phycisphaerales bacterium | reverse complement strand
GTCGCCGATGGAACTGGGCGCGAAGCTCGTCGCCGACTTCAACAGCGGCAAGATGGGCCTGACCGACGCGTGGTCGAAGGACATCGTGTCGATCGAGGGGCTGGGCACGTCGATGGCGTGGCACGGCCGCAAGGGCGTGGACGCGAAGAACGCGTGGTGGATGTCGGATCACGTGGTGCACGGCGCGCGGGCTGAAGGGCCGTACGTCGGAGCCACCGGCTTTGGCGTGAAGTTTGAGATGGACGTCGAGACCAAGAGCACCGGCAAGCGGGAAAAGATGGTCGAGATCGGCGTCTACACCGTGAAGAACGGGAAGATCGTGCAGGAAGAGTTCATGTACTTCGGCGGCTGAGCCGTGGCGACGCCATCGCGCGGGGGCGGGGCCTTCCAGGCCCCGCCGAAGTCTTCTCCATCCATCGGAGATCAAGAACTGGGACGCCGGGGCCTAGAAGGCCCCGCTCCCTTTTCTGCGCTCGCGTTCGGCGGCGATGGCCTTGATCGCTTTGCCGAGCGACTCGTCGAGGTGCTCGTTGACGAGGAAGAGGTTGTACACGCCGCAGGTGTGGGCCTCTTCGATCTCGGCTTTCGCGTGGGCGAAGCGCTTCTGGATCGCGGCTTCGTCCTCGCGTTTGCGGCTGCGCAGGCGGCCGAGCAGCACGTCCTCGTTGGGCGGCAGCACGAAGATCGCGTAGGCGTCGGGGATTTGTTTCTTAACGGTGATCGCGCCGACGACGTCGATCTCGAGGATGACGAGGCGGCCGCGTTTGAGTTGTTCGAGCACCCAGGCCTTGGGCGTGCCGTACTTCTTGCCGTAGACCCCGGCGGTCTCGAGGAACCCGCCCTGGGCTTTCATGGACTCGAACTCGGCGTCTTCGCAGAAGTGATAGTCGACGCCTTCGACATCGATGCCGGTGGACTTGCGGGTGGTCCAGGAGACGGAAAAGACCGAGTCGGGGATGGAGCGCTCGATGCCGCGGGTGATGGTGGTCTTGCCGACGCCGGAGGGTCCGGAGATGATGACGACCATGCCGTCGTCGGTGTCGGTGGGGAGGCGGTGGTTGGCGGAAAGATCGGCGGCCATGGCGTGTCGGTCGGTGCGGGACCGCAAGGCTAGGCCGCAACGTTTGGGGGCATCACGGGCAGATCAAATCGTTGTACGCCGCGGCGAAGATCACGAAGTCCGTGTCGTCGACGAAGCCGTCGTTGTTGAGATCGGCGGGGCAGGTCGCGGGCATTGCGGGGTCGGCGCAGTCGAGGATGTTGTATGCGGCGGCGAAGATGACGAAGTCGATGTCGTCGACGACGCCGTCGGTGTTGATGTCGCCGACGCACGAGTTGCTGACGTAGACGCCGATCAGGCCCTTGCCGTCCTTCGTCAGGATGATGGACTGACGGGAGTCTCCGGGGACGAGATCGGAGACGTTGTTGCCGTTGTTGTGGTACATCGACTGGACGCCGACGAAGAGCGGGTGGGGTGTGCCGATGCTGAATTCGCCGCTGACGCCGTTGTAGTTGGGGCCGTAATCGAGGCCGAAGTTGTTGAGGAACGGATCGAACACCGCAGGTTCATTGATGAGCCCTGTGCCGCCGGCGATGTACACGTTGCCGCCGGCGTTGACGTAGTCGATGAGGACCTGGGTGTTGACGGAGGTTCCGGCGAGGAAGACCGCGTCGTAGGTCAGGAAGTTCGTGAGCGTGAACGGGGCGGCGGGGTTCACGATCCATTGGTGGCCGCCACCGGTCATGGCCCCGCTCACCGAGGCGTTGTCGAGCCCGAAGTTGTTCGTGAGCACGAGGAATCGCCCCGCTCCTCCGCCGGTGAAGAACGCGGCCACGTTTCGGGCGTACTGCGTCATCGTCGGGGCTTGCTGAAAGCCCGTGTCGCTCAAAGGCCACTCGTCGTGGTGGACGATGATGCGGCCGGCGAGGGCGACGGACGACAGGCCGCAGGCGAGGGCCGCGGCAGCCAGAACAGATCGAGACGAATGCAGCACGTCAAACTCCTGCTTTGTGGAGGCAGCTTCTACGGACACAGTAATTCGTTGTACGCGACGGCGAACAACTGGAAATCAAGGTCATCGACCACGTCGTCGGCGTTGAGATCGGCGGGGCAGCCCGCGGGCATCGCAGCATCAGTGCAGTCAAGGATGTCGTAGGCAACAACGAAGATGACAAAGTCGGCATCGTCCACAAGCCCGTCGGTGTTCAGGTCGGCGGGACAGTCGGCGCCGACAAGAGCGATGTCGTCGATGACGAAATCGTTCGGGAACGTAGCGATGTTGAGGTTCTTGATTGAGATCGACGCCGTGGCGGCGTCGGCGATCCATTCCCGTGTGAAGCCGGTCCAGCCGTCGCCGAACTGCTGCGGAGCGACGTATCCGGGCGTCAGATCGGTGCCGTTGATCGTGGCGAGGAGAATGGCCGACGGACCGTTCACGACGGCGCGGACCCACATCGAGAAGGTGTAGCGTCTGCCCGGCACGGTGTTTACGGTCTGGCCCCACATGAGGATCGGGGTCGTGAGGTTTTGTCCGTTGACCACCATCATGAGGCCGGTGCCGCTCGTGTGATCGCCGGTGGACTGAAAGCTCCCGTTCCAGCCAGCGGGATTCGCTCGAATCGTGTACTGCCCCTCGGTGGAGTTGCCGCCGGGCGCGAACGAGTACGCGGTGGAAAAGCCGGTGTTTCCGGCCTCAAAGTCACCGTTGATGACGACGTTCTGTGCGTCCGCAGACCCGTGGAGTGCTCCGAGCGCCGTCACGGAAACAAAGATCAGGGCGGTGTTGCGGTGCATGCGAAGGGCTCGTGTTCGGTGTCGAACGAAACGCTTAAGGGCAGATGAGTTGGTCGTACGCCACGGCGAAGAGCTGGAAGTCGAGATCATCGACGAAGCCGTCGGCGTTCAGGTCCGCGGGGCAGCCCGCGGGCATCGCGGGGTCGGCACAGTCGAGGAGATCGTATGCGACGGCGAACAACTGAAAGTCGGCGTCGTCCACTTGGTTATCGGCCGTGAGATCTCCGACGCACGTGGCGGCGGGGATGACCTCGATGTCGAGCGTGCACGAGGATCCGGCGAACAGGCCGTTGAAGAAGTTGAAGTTGCTGTACGCGGAGGACTCAACGACGATGCGGTAGGTGCCGGGGGCGAGGTTCCCCTGCTCGCCGTTGGGCTGTGTGCCCATCGAGAAGGACAGGATGGGATCGCCGCCCACCGGTCCGAGGGATCCGGTGGAGTCGGCGTGCGTGCCGCCGAAGTTGCCATCGATGACGCGGTAGGTCCCGCCCGCGGGCAGCGCGAAGTCGACCGTGACGGAGGCGACGCCGCTGGCGAGGCCTGCGATCATGAAGTCGCCAGGGTCGACATCGCTGCCCGCGTTGGCGCTGAGCGAGAGGACGTTGGCGACCGCGGCGTAGGACGCGAAGGCGGAAGCGGTGCTCGATCCGTCGCCGTCGACCAGCGAGCCGTTCGCGTCGAAGCTCCGCGAGTCGCTGAGGCCGACGCCGCTGGAGCCGCCGCCCTTGCGGGAGAAGAAGTCGTCGAACGGGCTCTCGCCGGAGGCCTCGGCCTGGACGAAGAACGTAAACGACGCGACGGACCACAGGTCGGCGCGGCTTTGCATCGCGAGTGCGCCGAACAGGGCTGCGGCCGAAAGGGTTTGGGCGATCGATCGGCGACGGCGCGTGTGCGATTTCATGTGAGCCTCCCAAAGAAGGCTACCAGCGCTGACAAGTGCCTCGCCCGAGGCACAATCTCACGGGCAGATGAGCTGGTCGTACGCCACGGCGAAGAGCTGGAAGTCGAGGTCATCGACGAAGCCGTCGGCGTTGAGATCGCCCGCGCAGCCCGGGCCCATGGCCGGCTCGGCGCAGTCCAGCAAGTTGTATCCCTTGGCGAAGATCGAGAAGTCCGCGTCATCGACGACGCCGTCGAGGTTCAGGTCGGCGCGGCAGTTGCGTGCGAACGTGAACGAGAAGTTGTCGTAGTCCCCCGAGATCAGCCCGTTGCTGCCGAAATGGTTCTGCAGCACGAAGCGGATCCGAGTCAGCGGCGAGAAGTTGGTGACGGAGTAGAACTTCGTGCTGTTGAAGTACGCCGAGAGGGATGTTCCCACACGCTCGATCTTGAGCGTCCCGGCGGTGAGGGGCGTGTAGGTGCGGGCGCGGACCGAGCCGTCCCACACGTGGTAGTTGCGGCCGCCCTCGTTGTCGTACACGTTGAAGAACGTCGCGCCGCTGCGGAAGATCGTGTGCAGCTCGATCTGGTTCAATCCCGGGAGCAATATGTTGGTGTTGGAGATGTCCACCTGACAGGAGAAGTCGCCGGCGACGCTGCCGCTGATCGAGTCGAGCATCAACTCGAGCGCGATGTTCTGCAGCCCGCCGGGGTTGTTGGGGGCGGGGCGGGCGAAGTGGACGATGCCGCCGGTGTCGGACCAGACGTATTGGCCCGGGGTGGTCTGGGTGATCTTCCAGTAGCGAGAGCGGATGCCGAGCGAGAAGTCGTCGGTGAAGGAGCCAGCGAGAGCGAGCTGCGGCACGGCAAGAAGGACGACCAGGGCGCCGGGGCATTTCATGGTTTGGATCCAGAGAGGAGAGCGGGCGTTCCGCGGCGTCCTCGGCCTACGGACAGCGGAACTGGTTGTATGCTACCACAAACACCTGGAAATCGGCGTCGTCGACGACGTTGTCGCCGTTCAGATCCGCGGGGCAATCCGCGGGCATCGCCGAGTCGGCGCAATCGAGGATGTCGTACTGGCCCGCGAACATCGAGAAGTCTTCTTCGTTCACGATCGTGTCGGCGTTGAGATCGGCTCCGCAGGGCGGGAGCTTGACCCACAGGATCGCTTCATCGTGCCCGGACTGGGCGTTGAATCCGCTGCCGGTCACGTAGGTGAACTTGGCGTTGCTCCAGACACCACGTGCCACCGAAGACGTGAACGTGGGCGGAAGCAGCGGGTGCAGGTCGACCCACGACGACGCCGTTCCGGTCCACAGGCACGCGTGATCCATGCCGCCGATCACTGCGAAGCCAGCCTGCACGCCCCCAAAGACGGCGAAGGCGATCGAGGCCGACGCCCCGGCGGGGTGAAGATCGACGAAGGACTCAGGCGTGCCGGTCCAGAGACACGCCCGATCGCCCGATGGCGACAGGTATTCGAACGA
>JBILLU010000226.1:0-5163 GCA_044375915.1 Phycisphaerales bacterium | reverse complement strand
GGCACCGGCTGCGACAACTGCGTCAGCACCGGGTACCGCGGCCGCCGCGGCATCTACGAACTCATGCAGATGAACTCGACGATCCGCGAGCTTGCGTTCAACCTCGCCACCGTCGCCGAGCTCCGCAAGGCCGCCCTCGCCAACGGCATGCGTCCGCTGGTGACCGACGGCAAGATCAAGTGCATGAACGGCATGACGACGCCAGACGAGGTCGCCTCGGTGGCTCAGGTCGATGTGGATAACAAGTAAGGAGTGGCACTGGGCACTAGGCACTTGGCACTAGGGTCCGGAGTTTGAGTCCGATGCCAAGTCAACGTGCGTGTCGAATCCGAATGTCTTCCACTAGTGCCCAGTGCCTAGTGCCTAGTGCCTGAGGTTCCTATGTCCACGATGCAGATCGATCGTCTCCTCGACACCGTCGTCAAGCAGGGCGCCAGCGACTTGCACCTGACGGTCGGCCGCCCGCCCACCATCCGCCTCCACGGCCACCTCCGCAACCTCGCCACCAAGGTCCTTGACTCCGACGACATGGTCTCGCTCATGAAGGCCATCACGCCCGAGCGCAACCAGCAGGAGCTCCAGGAAGAAGGCGGCACCGACTTCGGCTTTGCCTACGGCGAGGCCGCCCGCTTCCGCGTCTCGGTCTTCCGCCAGCGCGGCGACCTGGCCATCGTCCTGCGTCAGATTCCCAACCGCCTGCTCACCTTTGATCAGATCGGTCTGCCGGCGATCTGCCAGGAACTGATCCGGCGTCCCCGCGGCATGTTCCTGGTCACCGGCCCCACCGGCTCAGGTAAGACCACCTCGCTGGCGACGATGATCGACTTCATCAACCAGACGATGGACCGCCACCTGGTGACGATGGAAGACCCGATCGAGTACTACCACAAGCACAAGAAGTCGATCGTCAACCAGCGCGAAGTCGGCAACGACGTGCCCAGCTTCGCCGAGGCCCTCCGCCGCGTGCTGCGTCAGGACCCCGACGTGATCTTGGTCGGCGAAATGCGCGACCTTGAGACCATCGAGGCCGCCGTGCGTGCCGCCGAAACCGGCCACTTGGTCTTCGGCACCCTGCATACCACCGGCGCCGCCAAGACGATCGACCGTCTGGTGGACGCCTTCCCGGTCACCCAACAGAACCAGATCAGAGTGCAGCTGTCGACGGCCCTGGTCTGCGTGCTGAGCCAGCAGCTTCTGAGCCGCGTGGACCAGCCGGGCATGGTGGCGGCGTACGAGTTCCTGGTCGTCACCCCGGCCATCGCCAACCTGATCCGCGAAGGCAAGACCTTCCGAATCGACTCGGCCATTCAGACCGGCAAGAAGTTCGGTATGCAGCTCCTGGACGACCACCTCTGGTCGCTCTACATGGTCGGCAAGATTTCGGCCGAGGAGATGATCGACAAGTCCAAGAACCCCGCCGACCTGCGCGACAAGGTGCACAAGCTCGGCCGCACCATCGGCCGCACCGACCTAGACGAAGACGACGACATCGGCAAGGGTTGAGCCGGTTCTGGGTAGTCAAAAATATCAGTGTCGCATCGGCAAGTGCCCTGATTTTCTCGCGTTGTGAGGGAACTGACGCTTGCACGCCGCGAACCGGTCGGTACGCTGTGCAGCCTCGGGCAGTGCGCGGACGAGCGGCCGACGTCGGTCGTTGTCTCGAACTGTGCCGAGGGCCTCGCCGGTGCTGTGGAGCTGGCGGTCGAACGGTGTTCGTCCGGTTCTTTGCGACGCGTCGATTGGGATGTTGCCGTGGGGATGGTGGGCTGGTGGGGGGTCCGGGTCTCGTGGGTCGGGTCACTGGACGGGGCGGGCGGGCAGGGGTCCGCTTGGGGTTGGCGGGCGACGCGACGAGTACATGACGGCTTGGGCCGTCCAACGCGATAGTGAGCGGTGATGAGGGGATCACCGGCTCCTGTCGCGGCGAAGAACGAACCACCGACGATCAACGGTTCCCGGACCTTCGCGTGACGACGCGTGGGGTCCAGACAGCTCGGCTTGGCGCACCGCGGCTCGGTCGGCGCACCCGCGTCCCCGGGTCGGAGGTTGGCGCGTGGCCGCTCACGCCGCTTCCTACTGGATGGAGTTCACATGGCTCTTGACCCCTCGGAAATGAAAGGCCGCAAACTGGGCCGCGTGCTCACCAAGCTCGGCAAGGTGACGCGCGACCAGGTGCACGAGGCGCTGGCGATCCAGCAGACCCGCAAGGTCAAGCTGGGCCAGTTGCTCGTGGAGCTCAACTACTGCACCGAGCGTGACGTGCTCGCGGCCCTGGCGGGTCAGGCGGGCATGGCGTTCGAGTCGCTCGATGGCTTTGACATTCCCGAAGACATCCGCGATGTGATCCCCGCCGAGAGCGTGCGCTCCTACGAGGTGATCCCGCTGGAGTACAACAAGACCAGCCGTCGCATCAAGATCGCGATGAAGACCCCGGACAACTTCCGGGCCGTCGACGATCTGCGTCTGCTGCTGGGCGGCAACGTGGACGCGGTGGTGGGCGACCCGGCCGCGATCGATGCCCTGATCAAGAAGTACTTCTCGAAGCAGGAGTCGATCACCGACGTCGTGAGCGAGCTGGCGAGCGACGAACGCGTCAAGAACATGGGCGCCCGCGGCGGCGACTCGATCGACATCGACTCGCTGATGGAGATGGCCGGCGACAACCAGGTCATCAAGCTGCTGAACCTCGTGCTGCTCCAGGCCATCAAGGACCGCGCCTCGGACATCCACTTTGAGCCGTTCGAGAACGAGTTCAAGATGCGGTATCGCATCGACGGCGTGCTGTACGAGATGGTGCCGCCGCCCAAGCAGCTCGGACCCGCCATCACGAGCCGCGTGAAGGTCATGGCGAACCTCGACATCGCCGAGCGCCGCCTGCCGCAGGACGGTCGTATCGAGCTGACCATCGGTGGCAACCCGGTCGACCTCCGCGTCGCGGTGCTGCCCACGATGTGGGGCGAGAGCGTCGTGATGCGCGTGCTGGACCGCAGCAACGTGGAGCTGTCGCTGGATCGTCTGGGTCTGCGCGACGACGACATGACGACCTTCCGGCGCTTGATCCGCAAGCCCAACGGGATCGTGGTCGTCACCGGTCCGACCGGTTCGGGCAAGACGACGACGCTGTACGCGGCGTTGGCGGAGCTCAACGACATCGAGACCAAGATCCTCACCGCCGAGGACCCGGTCGAGTACGACATCGACGGCCTGTGCCAGTGCCAGGTGAACACCGAGACCGGGACGACGTTCGCGAAGTTGCTGCGTTCGTTCCTGCGTCAGGACCCCGACGTGATTCTGGTTGGCGAGATCCGCGACCTGGAGACCGCGCAGATTGCGGTGCAGGCGTCGCTGACGGGCCACTTGGTGCTGAGCACCCTGCACACCAACGACGCCCCCAGCTCGGTGGTCCGCATGCTGGACCTGGGCCTCGAGTCGTTCCTTCTCACCGCGACACTGGAAGGTGTCGTGGCCCAGCGCCTGGTGCGAAAGGTGTGCGCGAACTGCAAGGAGTTCTACACGCCGACCGAGGAGGAGCTCATGGAGCTCTCGCTCAAGCCCGAGGATGTCCGCAGCCGCCGCTTCGCCCGCGGCAAGGGCTGCGACCGCTGCAACGGCTCGGGCTACAAGGGCCGTCTGGCTCTCTACGAGCTCATGACCCTCGACGACGAGGCTCGCGAAATGATCATGAAGAACGCGAGCACCGCGCTCTTGAAGCACCACGCCCGCAAGCGCGGCATGCGTGTGCTGCGTGAGTCGGGCCTGATGGCCATTTACGACGGTACCACGACGATCGACGAAGTCGTCCGCGAGACGCTCGCGGATGAGTGATCGGATCTGAGATCTGAGATTTGAGAGTTGCGATTTGCGATTTGACATTTGCCCCGGCCCCTCGGCCTTGAGATTCCTTCGGAGCCTTTCCCATGCCCACCTTTGCATACGAAGCGATGAACGACGCCGGTAAGCCCACCAAGGGCACCATCGAGGCGACGAACAAGGAAGAGGCGATCGCTCGCATCAAGAGCCAGCGCCTGTTCCCCACCACGGTCGCCGAGCAGAAGGCGAGCAAGAAGGACACCGCCGCCAAGAAGGTCGCCAAGCCCAAGAAGAAGGGCGGCGGGTTCAGCTTCGGGCGCGTGAAGCAGGCGCAGCTCACCAGCTTCACCCGCCAGCTCTCGACGCTGCAGGACGCAGGCCTGCCTCTGCTTCGCTCGCTGCAGATCCTCGAGCAGCAGCAGAAGCCCGGCGCCCTCAAGAACGTGCTCTCCGGCGTCTGCGAAGAGGTCGAGGGTGGTTCGTCGCTCTCGGAGGCCATGAGCAAGTTCCCCAAGGCCTTCGACAAGCTCTACACCAAGATGGTGAACGCCGGCGAGATCGGCGGCGTGCTCGACCTGATCCTGCAGCGCCTCGCCGAGTTCATGGAAAAGGCCGAGCGCCTCAAGCGCAAGATCAAGGGCGCGATGGTCTACCCGATCGTGGTCGTCATCATCGCGGTGCTGATCCTGACCTTCATCATGTGGTTCATCATCCCGAAGTTCGAGGAGATCTTCAAGGACTTCGGCGTCAAGCTCCCCGCGCTCACCACGATCCTCATGGAATCCAGCCGCTGGATCGCGGGCTCGATGCCCGGTCAGACCATCCCCGGCGCGTTCATCGTCCTGCCGTCGCCGATCATCATCTTCTTCGCGTGGAAGCTGATCCGCGCCAGCGGCCCCGGCAAGGCGGTGACGGACTGGGCGCTGCTCCGCGTCCCGATCTTCGGCTCCATGCTCCGCAAGACCGCCATCGCCCGCTTCACTCGAACGCTCGGCACGCTCATCGGCGCCGGCGTGCCCATCCTCGAAGCCATCAAGATCACCGGCGAAACCAGCGGCAACTACGTCTACGAGAAGGCCCTGCTCAAGGTGCACGACTCCATCCGCGAGGGTGAGAGCTTCGCCACCCCGCTGCGCGAGAGCAAGACCTGCGACTCCATCGTGGTCAACATGATCGACGTCGGTGAGGAGACCGGCGAGATGGACAAGATGCTCCTGAAGATCGCGGACAACTACGACGAAGAGGTCGACGTCGCCGTCGCCTCGCTCGTCAGCCTTCTCGAGCCGCTGATGGTCGTCGTCCTGGGCGGCATCGTCGGCACCATCGTCGTCGCCATGTTCCTGCCCCTCGTCA
>JBILLU010000224.1:0-5188 GCA_044375915.1 Phycisphaerales bacterium | reverse complement strand
CTCCGGCAGCTGCGCCCAATGTGGCTCGATCGACCTTTCCAGCCCACTCCTCGATCCATTCAGCCGCGCCACCACTCGTGTCGAGCAATCCCCACGGCGAAGTGAACGCGGAGTAGGCTCCGAGGGCGATGGTCCATTCCCCGCGATTCGGAAGTTGCAGCCCAGCGCTCGTGGACCCGACTCCCGGCAGACCGGGCGCACCATTCTGATTGCTGCGGTTCGTGAAATCCCACCACCCGCCAGCACCATTCCCAAACCGGTCCGGGTCGTACCACGCGGCCTTCATCCACTCATCCAGCGACGGGATCCAGTACTTCGCGCCGGGCAATCGCGTTGCCGCATCGGTGTAGCCGATCGTGCGGTTGCCGCCGAAGGTGGTCGTGTCGTACGCACCGGTCGTCAGCGACGCAAGGCTCGACGACTTGCCGTTGTGCAGCCAGTTGCAGTACCGGGCAGCATCTCGCCACGAGATACCGCCGACGGGGCGCATGCCAGCGTTGGGGTCGCCCTGCCGCAGTCGGTAGCGCGTGCCGGGGCCGCTGTACGTCGGGTCAAACGTCGCGCCCCAGTAGAGCGGCCCCAAGTTCGTAAAGTTGTACGCGTCCGTCTGCGTGCTGAACGTGTTGGTGAACTCCAGCCACTGGGACGTGGTGATCTCCAGCTTGCTGATCTTGTACGAATAGTTCACGCGCCCCCGCCCTGAGTTCGGCCCGGGACCGCCGTACGCCGCATTCCCAACCGCCCCGATCGTCGCCGAGTCAAACCCGTCGGCACCCGGTGCCGCTGAAGCCGCCGCAACACTCCCGGCAACCCCGGCGACAAAGACCCCAAAACGAAGACCCGACGACCAATCCGCGTGCCTGAAAGTCATGGTCCCCAAAGGTGACACACGGTTTCCACATTGCCAGCCATTCACAAGGTCTTCACGCCGCCCCGGGTCACGCGGCCAATCCCGCAACCCCTTTCCCCCCTCCCGCGTACATCCCTCCGCCAACCCCTCCAGCCAGAACCCGACCCGTTCCACTGGACAAGCGCGCGGGAATGCCGGACAATCGATTTGCCTTCCAGACGCCCTCACCCCACCGCGGCCGTTCCGCGGCACACTCGCCCATGCCGAGACGCCGATCCATCTTCGCCGCGCCACTGACTCCGCTGTTGGCCCTTCTTCTGGCCGCGACACCGGTACGCGCCGACGACCCGCCCGCCCCGACCCCCGCGCCTCCCGCTGAGACCAAGCCAGCTGAGACCAAACCAGCCGAGCCCAAGCCCGCTCCCACGCCGGCACCAGAACGCGCGCCGGAACCGCCCGCCGAACCCGCGTCCGAACCGACCTCCGAATCCAAACCCGAGCCCGCGCCCGGCTCCCTCGAAACCGTTCTCTACCTCAAAGACGGCACCCAGGCCGTCGGCCGCCTCACCGACATCAGCGGCGACTCCTACACCCTCGTCATCAGCGGCATCCCCACCCGCTTCGACAAGGCCTCCGTCCTCCGCGTCGCCGCACTCCCGCCCATCGAAGAACGCTACAAGCAGATGCGGGCCACCATCCCCGACGACGATCTCGAGCAGCGCTACACCCTCGCCCTCTGGCTCCGCGACAAGAAGGCCTACCAGCTCTCCCTCGCCGAGGCCGAAGACATCCTCAAGACCGACGCCGCGCACCCCGGCGCCCGCGAACTGAAGAAGATGCTCGATCTCCAGATCGAGATGGACCGCGAAGCCGCCAAGCGCCGCGCCGACAAGCCCGCGACAGCGCCCGAATCTCCCGACGGCCCCAGCGAGATCGAAAAAGAAGCCGAACGCAGCCGCAACTTCCCGAAACTCAGCGAAGACCAGATCAACATCCTCCGCGTCTACGAACTCGACCTCGCCAACCCGCCGCGCCTGCTTGTTCCCAAAGAACTCATCGACGAACTCATCAAGCGGTACGCCGACGACGCCCTCATCCCCGCCACGCCCGAAGGCCGCGCCGCGCTCTACAAAGCCCGACCCACCCAGATCATCGATCTCGTCTACCGCCTTAAGGCCCGCGATCTCTACGGCATGGTCAAGGTCCTCGACGACCCCGCCGTCTTCTCCGCCTTCAAACGCGACGTCCACCAGGGCTGGCTCATCAACTCCTGCGCCACCTCCCGCTGCCACGGCGGCGAACACGCCGGTCGCCTCATGCTCGACCGCTACCGCCCCGCCGAGCCCGCCACCTTCTACACCAACTTCCTCATCCTCGAACGCTTCCGCCTCGCCGACGGCAGCCCCCTCATCAACTACACCGAACCCGAAAAGTCTCCGCTCGTCCAGTTCGCCATGCCCCGCAACCTCTCCACCCGCCCCCACCCCGTCGTCCGCGATGGCAACAGCGTGGACCAGTGGAAGCCCGCCATCCGCTCCAAAGACGACCGCCGCTACACCAACACCATGGCCTGGATCCGCAGCATGTACAAGCCGCGGCCTGACTACGGAGTCAACTACGAACCGCCCCAACCCAAAGGCCTCGTCCCCGCCGACGCCCCCAAACCCGAGCGATAAGCCCAGAGGGCGGGTCCTTCTTGGCCTCAAAGTCCTGACCGTCCTTCACACGCCCCCGCCCCGACACTGATAAACTCTGCCCCCGCGCCGGACCTCCCACGCCGCGCGATTGACCCGGAGACCCGCATGCCCGTCCGCACGATCAAGCCCTTCGCGCTCTCGCTCATCCTCGCCTCCGGTGCGGCTCTCTCCGCCTGCGATCGCTCCGACCCCGCCGCACGCCCGCTCGCCGTCAGCTCGGCCAAGCTCCAGGGCCTCTCGGGCGGTTCGTACAACGCCCCTTCCGCGTACGACCAGAACCGCTACTACAAGGACGTTCTCACCACCGCCAAGCCGGTGATGGACGCCGACAACAAGTCCGCTCAGGGCGCCGCCGCCGCCGGCATGGTCGGCAACGCCCAGCTCGGTCAGGCCCAGCCCCAGCTCCTCGCCGCGTCCAACGCCGAGATCAGCGCCCTGGGCAAGGCCTCGCTCATCCGCACCCTCGTCGACAACTACACCAGCCAGAGCCTCAGCGCCGAGACCGCCGGCGGCTTCGACCCCGCCGCGATGATCGCCGATCTCGACAAGAGCCGCGCCGAAGCCGAGAAAGAGATCGCTCAGAATCAAGCCAAGCTCGCCGACATCGAGCGCAAGATCGCCGACCTGTCCGCCAAGGCCGAGTCCAAGGCCGCCGAAGCCAAGAAGCTCAGCGATGAGTTCCTCGCCGTTCGCGCGTCGCTCGCAAATCTCTCCGCCCGCGAGGCCGAGGCCAAGCTCACCGCCGCTCGCGAGACCAAGCGCCAGGGCGACGCCATCCGCGTCGACGCGTCGCGCCTGCAGGCTCAGGCCGACATGCTCAAGCCCGAGGCCGCGGAGCTCAAGGTCCTCGTCGATGCCTCGAAGAATCGCATCGCCGGCCTCGACCGCATGAAGCTCGAAGCCAGCGAGAAGGCCCAGCAGGGCCAGGCCGCCGCCGCTCAGGCCCGCGCCGGTGCCGCCGACGCCGCCAAGCAGATCGAAGAGAAGCTCAAGGACCTCGCCTCCGTCCGCTCCAACGACATCATCACCGCCTACGACGCCGGCATCGCTTCGCTCCGCACCGCCGCCAACACCGCACGCACCTCCGCCTCGGACGCCGGCGGCGGCGGCGCTGGCAAGCTGCTCGTCGGCCGCGCTCAACTCGCCCTCGCCGATGCTCTCTCTTCCAAGGCCGCCAGCCTCCAGACCTACGCCGCCGTTCTCACCTACGTCGCCAACGCCAAGCCCACGCTGAGCTTCGCCCCCGCCGTGCAGAACGATCTCAAGTCCACGCTCGAGATGCACAAGCTCACGCTCGACGACGCCAAGAGTGCCTTCGAAGCCGCCGAGTCCGCCTTCGCCGGCATCCAGCTCAAAGGCAGCGGCACCGGCGAGATCAAGGACCGCCTGACCAAACTCGCCGAGCGCCTCGGCGCGCTCGCTGGCAAGACGCCCGCCACCGAAGCCCCCGCCGAAACGCCAGCTGAAACCCCGGCCGCTCAGCCCGAGCAGCCCGCCCCCACCCCCGAAGCCGCACCCGCGCAGTCCGCCGCCGGCGATGACGCCGCCGCCGGCTGGGCCACGATCTACAACGCCATGGAAACCGGTGATGCCACCACCGTCCTGGCCCACACCAAGCTCGCCGATCCCGCCCACGAATCGATCATCCGCACCGTGACCGAGATCAACGCCGCCGGCACCGCCCTCGAAAACGCCTGCACCGAAAAGTTCGGCAAGTCGCTCGGCGCCACGATGGGCTCCGGCGCCGCGGCCCAGTCCGCCGCCGACTACACCGTCACCACCGAAGGCGATTCGGCGTCCGTCGCCCACGCGTCGATGCCCGCCCCCCTCAAGCTCGTCCGCGAGGAAGGCGCTTGGAAGCTCGACTCCGCGTCCGTCGCCGGCGGGCCCATGGCGATGATGATCCCCATGGCCGACCGCATGAAGGCCGCGTTCCAGTCAGTCACCGCCGACGTCAAGGACGGCAAGATCACCAAGATCGAAGACGTCGCCGCCGAACTCCAGAAGCGCCTCATGGGCGGCGGCGGCTGAGCACGCCTCCCTCAGGTTTTCGCCATCTCGAAATCTGAATTGCCTATCCGCCGTGCTGTGGCATTCGCAAATCTGCCATTTGCTGTCTGCTATTTGCCATTTGCCATTTGCCATTTGACCCTCGCCCTATCGCCGCTCTTCAATCCCCTCAATGTCCACCACCGATTCCGTTCCCGGTCCCGCACTCCCCGACGTCAAGATGCACCTCCACTCGCCCGCCAAACCGGGCGTCGGTACCGTCGTCTCTAACGAGCGCTGCACCCACGGCAAAAAGTCCGCCGGCTTCGTCCGCCACGTCGCCATCGACGTCTCGCAAACCCAGCTCGCCGGCAACTTCGTCTCCGGCCAGTCCTTCGGCGTCCTCCCGCCCGGCGAAGACTCCCGCGGCAAGGCCCACGCCCTCCGCCTCTACTCCATCGCCTCACCCACCACCGGCGAAGACGGCCAGGGCAAAGTCCTCGCCACCACCTGCAAGCGCCTCATCGACGAACACACCGACACCGGCAAGCTCTTCCTGGGCGTCGCCAGCAACTACCTCTGCGACCTCAAGCCCGGCGACCAGGTCCGCGTCACCGGCCCCAACGGCAAACGCTTCGTCCTCCCCGCCGAT
>JBILLU010000223.1:0-5191 GCA_044375915.1 Phycisphaerales bacterium | reverse complement strand
TCTACAACCTGCGGGGGCTCGTCCGCTTCAACGACGACGAGGTGATCATCCATCGGCTGGAGGGCGAGGCGCCCAGCGGCGGATGGATCGTCGCCGAGGGCCGCATCGCGCCGCCAATCGCCGACGCGGAAGTCGTCGTCAAGGTCAAGGCCGAGGGCATCCCGATGGACCAGACGCTCTTCGAGGCCCTGGGCCCGCAGCGGAGCCGACTGGTGGAGCGGATCTTCCACAAGGAGTCCTACCAGCGGCTGATCGACCGCGGCGACATCTCGATGCCGCTGACAGGCGACGAGAGCGAGCGGACTGCCGATGCGGAGCCGCTGGCCGACCCGCCCCCCGCCTTCGCCCTCGGCGGAACCGCCTCGATCGGCGTCGAAGTGAAGCGTGAACTCGGCCCGGCGAACAACTGGTTCGACACCGTCACCGTGGATCTCGCCAACGCGGGAATGCTTGTTGATCGCTTCCCCTATCCCATGAAGGCCCCCAATCTCCGTGCGGTCATCACCGACGGCATCGTGAAGATCGACCAGGCCAAGTTCTACGGCCTCAAGGGCGGCGAGATCACCGTGTCGGCCGATGTCGACGCGCGCCGACGCCCCGACGGCGAGGCGACGCCCGAGCCGACGATCCACGTCGAGGCGGTCGGCGTGCCGATCGATCGCGCGCTGGTGGAAGCGCTGCCCGACAAGCAGGTGGAGGGCAAGAGCGCGCGGTCGGTGGTCTCGGCACTTGGACTCACGGGCGCGGTGGACGCAACGGCGCATCTGGCGCCCGACGAGCAGAACGAACTGCGGGTGCGAGTCGAAGTGAAGCCCAAGTCCATCGTCGCCGTACCGCGGCTTGCGGCGTACCGCGATCAGCCGGCCGATCCGTCCGCACCGGTCGCAGGCGATCTGGTGCTTTCAGAGGTCACGGGCAGCATCATCGTCGACGACACCAGGCTGAAGGCGGACATCTCAGGCCGCGCCCAACGCGGCATCGACGAAGATCCCGACAAGCCCAGCGTGCCGCTGGCGGAAGCACCGGGCACGTTCACGCTGCGCGCCGATGCCGACCTCACCTCCGGCGGCGGGTCCGACGTTTTTGTCTCGGCCAAGCGGTTCGACGTCGCGCTGCCGGTCGAGCGAGTCGTCTCGATCGTCGCGCCGCGGCCAGCAGCGCGGCTGATCGAGCTGCGCGACGAATATCGCCCGACCGGCATCACCGACATCGTGACGACCGTGAAGACCCAAGGCGACTCCACCAACGCAGTCGTTGATCTGACGAACCTGACCGGCACGGGCGTCTCGCTGCCGTTCTCGACCAACGCCGCCGAACGCGCGGAGATGCGGGCAAGCGTGTCGAAGGGTTCGATCCGCATCTTCCCCGGTGAAGGCACGAAGCCGACGGTGGCCGAGTTCAACGACGTCGAAGCGGTGCTGCAGAGCGGCGCTGCCGACTGCGGCGTCGTGCGGGCTTCGGGCACGGTCGGCATCTCGGCCGGGGCACTGGCGCATCCCACCGATCGCCCGACCTCGTTCAAGCTGGACTGGCAGAACGCTCAGATCGGCTCGCCCCTGGCGCGGTGGGTCATCGCCCGAGTGGCCGGCGCAGGGGCAAGCGAACTGCACGCCAAGCACAAGCCTTCGGGCCTGGTGGATATCACCGCCACGCTCGGCGCCGGCGGAGACCGCCCGCGCGTGCAGGGTGAACTTCGCCCCCGCTCGGTGCGGCTGGAAATGACCGACGGCGTCGTCTCGTTCCCCAGTGTCGCCGCCACACTCCGATTCAACAACGACTCAGTCTCGTTCGATCAGGCGAAGTTCGACGCGGAAAAGTGGTCGGTCGTGACCAGCGGCCTCTGGACGCGTTCCGAGAACGGCGCGTCGGAGGCGAAAGCGACCTTCGACATCACCAGCATCGGCGTGCCCGAGGACCTCAAGGCCGCGTCACCGGCAGGCGTGAGCGATGCACTGCGCGACCTGAAGGTGGACGCGACCGGGTCAGTGCGGATCCCGAACCTGACGCTGACGGCGGCGTGGGGCAAGGACTCGACCGGCCGTCCCGATCGGCTGCACGCGGCCGGCAAGATCGAGGTGCAGGGCGGACGCGCCGATGTCGGCGTCGATGTCAGCGATCTCGACGGCGTCGTCGATTTCGAGGCCTCACGCGACGGCGTCAATCTCCCGCTCCGCTACGACCTCGGCGGGCTCTTCCCATCCCTCCGCCTCGCCGGCATCCAACTCACCGATGCACGGGCCCGCATCGTCAGCGGCGACAAACCGGGCGAGACATACATCCCGCAGGTCTCCGGCGACTGCCACGATGGACGCTTGACGGCGTCGGCCTCGATTTTCCCGAAGGACAGCCGCGAGCCCGATGGGCCGCGCGACTTTGACGCCAAGTTCGCGCTCTCGGGCGTGACGCTCGGACCGTTGATCTCCGACCTGCGGCAGAAACTCGCGAGCGATCGACCCGCCGACGAGAAGCCCAAGGCCCCCACCGTCGACGCGCCGCTGAACGGCCCGCCGACACCGGGCGCATCAAACGCGAACGCGCCGGCGACGCCGACGGACTCCTCCACCGCGGACTCGGCGTCAAAGAGCACGGCGAAGCTGGATGTGGGCATGACGCTCACGGGCACGATCGGTAACACCGAATCACGCCGCGGCCGCGGCACCGCGAACGCCGGCCAGGGCACACTCCTCAGTCTTCCGCTCGTCACCCGCCTCGCCGAAGCCAGCAACTTCCAGCTCCCCACCGGCGAGCCCCTTGACCTGCTGCAAGCTTCGTTCTTCGTTCAAGGCCGCACCGTCTCCTTCGAAGAACTCTCGATCTTCTCCGCGAGCCTCGAGTTCCTCGGCTTCGGCACGCTCGCCTGGCCCGACATGAACCTCGACATGGTCTTCAGCCACCGCGCAACGAACCGGCTGCCCATCATCGGACACATCGCCGAGGGCTTGCGCAACGAGTTCGCCGCCACCACCGTCACCGGCACACTGGGCGACCCCGAATTCGGCGTCTCGACCATGCGTGGCACACGGTCGTTCCTCGACCGCATCTTCGGCGGGCCAACCACTCTCCAGGAACGCCGCATGAAGGAACTCGAAGAACGCGGCCAGCGCGGCGGCGAACGCGTCCGCATCGAAGCCCGCCCCTAACGAACCCTCCCGCGCAAGCGGAGGGCCGCGGCGACGCACATCAGCGACGAGAATTCCGACGTCACCACGCGGATCACCCCGTCACACGCCCCCTGCCGCAACGCCCCCCACTCACATCAACCTCTTCCGCAGCACGTTGAGAAGCGTCTCCGGCTCTAGATACTTCTCCGGCGGCCGGAAATACACCTCCGCCAGCTCCCCAGCATGCTTGCTCGGCAGCATCGTCACCTGCACCTGCAGCGCCTTCCCCGCCTTCGCCAATTCCGGCGGCGTACGCGACAGCGCCTCGCCCAACTGCTTCGCCATCGCCGCCTTGAAGATCACATCCTTCTCACGCACGCTGATCGAGCGCACCCCCAGCGCGACGCAAGCCACCCGCAGCTCCGCCAGATGCAGCAGCCGATGCACCTGCTTGGGCGGATCGCCGTACGCGCTCGTCAGATCCGCCTTCACCTGCTCCAGAGCTTCCCGCGACGCCGCCGTCGCGATCCGGCGATACGCCTCCAGCCTCCTCTGATCACTCGGCACATACGGCTTCGGAATGCTCGCCGGAAGACCGATCTCAATACTCACACTGCTCGGCGGCGCGGGCGGATGCTCGTTCTTCAATTCATGCACCGCCTGCTCCAGCAGGCGGCAGTACATGTCATACCCCACCGCCGCGATGTGCCCAGACTGCTCCGCCCCGAGGATGTTGCCCGCACCACGGATCTCCAGATCCCGCATCGCGATCTTGAAGCCCGCACCCAGCATCGAGTACTGCTCGATCGCCCGCAGCCGCTTCCGCGCGATGTCCTTCACGCTCCGCTCCGGCGGCAACAACAGATAGCAATAGCCCCGATTCTTGCTCCGCCCCACGCGCCCACGCAACTGGTGCAGCTCCGCCAGCCCGAACCGATCCGCGTTGTCGATGATCATCGTGTTCGCCGTCGGGATATCGATGCCCGATTCAATGATCGTGGTGCTCACCAGAATGTCCGCCCCGCCGTCCTTCGATGGGCCGCGCATGAACGTCAGCATCACCTGCTCAAGCTCGTGCGGATTCATCTGCCCGTGCCCAATGACAATCTTCGCCTCGGGCGCCATCCGCTGCACGTCGTCCGCGATCGACTTGATGTCGCCCACGCGGTTGTGCACATAGAACACCTGCCCGTCACGCGACAGCTCCCGCGCGATCGCCTGCTGAATCCGCCGCTCGTTGTACGGGATCACCTCCGTCACAATCGCCCGTCGATCAAGCGGCGGCGTCGTCAGCGACGAGATATCCCGAATCCCCAGCATCGCCATGTGCAGCGTGCGCGGAATCGGCGTCGCCGACAGCGTCAGCACATCCACCGTCAGCCGAAGCCGAAGCAGCGATTCCTTGTGCTCCACGCCGAACCGCTGCTCCTCGTCGATGATCACCAATCCAAGATCCGCGAACACGATGTCCTTCGACAGCAGCCGGTGCGTCCCGATGACAACATCCACATGCCCCTTGCGGAGCTTCTCCAGAATCTCCCGCGCCTCGCCGTCCGTCTTGAACCGCGACAAACTCTCGATCCGGAACGGATACCCCGCGAACCGCGATCGGAACGTCCGCTCGTGCTGCTCCGCCAGCACCGTCGTCGGCACCAGCACCGCCACCTGCTTCCCGAACTCGCACGCCTTGAACGCCGCCCGGATCGCCAGCTCCGTCTTGCCGAAACCCACATCGCCGCAGATCAACCGATCCATCGGCCTCGTGCGGGTCATGTCCTGTTTGATCGCGGCGAGGCCCGTGACCTGATCCTCGGTCTCCTCGTACGGGAACTCATCCTCAAACTCCGTCTGCCAGGGCGTGTCGGCGGGATACGCGATGCCCGGCATCGACTCCCGGGCGGCGCGCACGCGGAGCATCTCGGCCGCCAGGTCCTTCACGCTCTCACTCGTCCGCTCCTTCTGGCCCTTCCACCGCGTGCCGCCGAGCGTGCTCAGCGTGGGCTTCCCGCCGAAGCCGCCGACGTACTTCTGCACCAGATCGATCTGCATCGCGGGAACATGCAGCTTCGCGCCGCCCGCAAACTCGAGGG
>JBILLU010000045.1:0-20554 GCA_044375915.1 Phycisphaerales bacterium | reverse complement strand
CGATGCACTCGCCGCGGCGGAGCCAGTCGGCGACCGCTGCGGGTTCCACCTCGCGGACGGCGCTTGGTGGGTTCGTGATGTTCGGGATGGTGCTGCTGGCCGTCGTGTTCACAGTGCGTCTCCGTGTGGCAGGCCGCCACCGCGGCGCCACTTATAAGAGGCCGCCAACAGACGCCAGGTTCCCGATGCTCGCGAAGATTCTCTCCTATCTGCGAGCTCGCGTCCGTGCCCTCGCAGGCGTGTTTCCGGGGCGTTTCGAGCTTGATTGCAGTATGGCCCGGCGGAGCGAATCAGGGAACTTTCCCGCCGTCAATCTGGCGCAGGCGTCCTGCACGAGGTCGAGTTCCTTGAACACGGCGCGGCAGCGCTCGCAAAGCACGTCCTGCCCGATCGGGAAGCCGCGGGCGTGGTCCATCGCGTCCAGCTTGGCCTGCAGGAGATCCATGCAGACCTGTTTTTCGTAGATCGGGTCCGGCGCTTCGACCTGCTTGAGCTCGCCGGTGAGGGCTTTGCGCAGCATGAGCCGGGCACGGTGCACCCGCGTCTTGACGGTCTGCTCTTTCATGTTCAGGGCTTGGGCCACATCGGCGATCGGCAGTTCAAGCATCTCCTTCATCACCAAGGGCACGCGGAACGCCTGCGGCAATTGCAGGATCGCCGCGTGCAGTGCGAGCTCGCTCTCTTTCTTCTCCGCGGCGGTGACGGGCCCGCCGAGCGCGGCACGCGAGACGGTGGACTCGGTCCAGGGCGCGATCTGCGAGAACGCGGGCATGCGACGGTCGCTCGCAAATCGGCGGCGCTTGCGTGGGCCGCAGGAGCGGGCCGCGATGGAGTACACCCACGTCGCGGGGTTCGATTCGCCGCGGAAGGTCTCCCAGCGACGAGCGGCCTGAAGGAAGACTTCCTGCATCATGTCCTGTGCGTCCGTCTCGTTGCCGCAGAGGCGGCGGGCGAGCGCGTAGAGCTTGGGACCGTGCTCATCGAGCAGCGCGGGTAGGACATCGGCGAACGGCCGCGAACCGTCGCGACTCAGGACACGTTTCTTCGTCTTTGGAGTCGAGTCCTTCACGCCTCACGATAGAGCAGCACGGGAAGTCTCGGCGGACGGAACACACGTTCAGCCCCACAGGTTCTTGATGCCCAGCGCCTTGCGAACGTTCGCAAGCTGACCCGCGTGCCAGCCCTCGTGCCACGCGCCCTTGGCGACGGCGTCGAGGCGGTCGGTCGCGAAGCCGTGCGAGTCGGCGGCGGTCGGCTGCAGGAGTTCCGCGTCGGTCTGCTTCTTCACCGCCCCGACGAACGCGGCGTACGCCTCGTCGTTGTGCTTCTTCACCTCGGCAAACGACGGGTACGCCTTGGCGTCGGACGTCGGCTTGCTGCCCATGCCGAAGAGCCCGTTGTAGGAATCGGGGAGCGGGTGCATCTGCCCGTCAACCAGGGACTTGAGCCATGAGTACGTCGAGGCGAGATGGCCGAAGGTCCAGACGAAGTGGTTATCCGTCGGCGTGGGCTGGAACGTCATCTTGTCGGCGGGGACGTCTTTGAGCAGGCCGAGGGTGAGGCCGTGGGAGAAATCGAGGAGGGCGAGGGCGCGATCGCGATGCGTGGTGGACATGGGAAGCTCCTGTGTGTGATGCTGCGGGGATGTTGTGCGGGTACTGGTACTTGCGTGGGAACAGCGGAAACGGGTCGGTGCGTCCGAAATCGTTGCGGAGCGCCGCCTCATTCGGCGGCGTGTTTCAACGCGGAAACCTACCCTTGAGCCCCGTCGATACCAAACCGATACCAAGGTAACGCGATTCGGGCACCCGTGTATCGAGACCTTGCTTTCGGCCCCGCCTTTCTCCAACCCCCCCCCACCACCCATGTCGCAAACTATTCAAATCGCAGTCGCCAAGGGCGACGGCATCGGCCCCGAGATCATGGACGCCACCCTCGACCTCCTCGCTTCGGCGGGGGTCCAGAACCACGTCCACTTCCGTGAAGTCGAGATGGGCGCGTCGGTCTTCGCCAAAGGCAACAGCCGCGGCATGAGCGACGAAGCGGTGCGGGTCGTCGAAGACTCGGGCATCCTGTTCAAAGGCCCGATGGAGACGCCCAAAGGCGGCGGCGGCAAGTCGATCAACGTGACCGCCCGCAAGATGTGGAACGCGTTTGCGAACTTCCGGACGTTCAAGACCCTTCCGGGCGTCGAGACCGTCTACTCCAAGGCCGGCATCTATCTCGACTTCTCCGTCGTCCGCGAGAACATCGAGGACACCTACGGCGGCGTCGAGCACCGGCTCAGCAACGACATGATCCAGTGCAAGCGCCTCATCTCCGCGCCGGGCTGCGATCAGGTCCACCGCTTCGCCTTCCAGACCGCCCGCAAGCTCGGCACCAAGAAGATCCACTGCGGCCATAAGGCCAACATCATGAAGATGACCGACGGTCTCTTCCTCGAACGCTTCAAGATCACCGGGCGCGATTTCCCCGAGATCGAGCAGGGCGATGTGATCGTCGACGCGTTGTGCATGAACCTCGTGGTGAAGCCCCAGCAGTACGGCATGATCGTGCTGCCCAATCTGCAGGGCGACATCGTGTCGGACCTGTGCGCCGGGCTGGTCGGCGGCCTCGGCTTTGCGCCCAGCGCGAACATCGGCAATCACATTTCGATCTTCGAGGCGGTCCACGGCACGGCGCCGGACATCGCCGGGCGCGGCATCGCCAACCCGACAAGCCTGATCCTCTCGGGCCTGATGATGCTGCGGCACATCTGCCTGAACAAGGAAGCCGCCACGCTCGAGAACGCGCTGCTCGCGACACTCGAATCCGGCATCCACACCGGCGACTTCGGCGACAAGTCCAAGCCCAGCGTCGGCACCAAGGACTTCACCGCTGCGATCAAGAACAACCTGGGAAACAAGCCCAAGACGGTGCCCGCCGTCGAGGTTCCCGCGGCGGGCGAGACCTGCTTCGTCCGCGCCCCCAAGCCCGCCGGGCCGCAGGTGATCCGCACGTTCAAGAACCTCGTCACGCAGGTCGTCGGCTGCGACATCTACCTCGACAGCCCGCTGAGCCCATTGGCGCTCGCGGAAGAAATGCAGCGTGCGTGCTCCGACACGCCGTTCCGCATCACCCTCATCAGCAACCGCGGCACACAGGTGTGGCCGACGGGCAGCGTGTACACCGAGTGCGTGGATTACTACCGCGTGCGGTTTGAGCTCAAGGAAGGCGTGACCCCGGGCTCGTTCGGCCAGAGCCGCTGCGTGGCGCTGATGGACAAGATCGCCGAGAGCTTCACGGTGTGCTCGTATGAGCTTCTGCGGACGTTTGATGGGGTGAAGGGGTACAGCCTCGCGCAGGGTCAGTAACGCCGTCGCTCCAAAGCCGCGAAGCGGCAACCGTTCCAAGCCGGGGGCGCAGGCCTCGGGTAAGGCTGTCTGAGTGGAGTTTCTGGGTGCCATCAGTCCGCCGTGGCTTTGCACGGCGCGACTGATGCGATCTGGAACAACAGCGTCCCCGGCATCAGTCGCGCGGCTCCGAGCAGCCGCGGACTGATGGCACCTGACACTTGGCGGTTGCGGTGAATTCGCTCGAGCCACAAGGCACCCCGCCCCGGCCTTGCTTCGCTCGGCCACCCCTCCCCGCTGCGCGGGTTGGGGAGGCGCGGACGCAGGGGGCTCCGGCGGGCATGGCCCTCATGGCACACCCGTTGCGTTTAGACCGTCGATGCTCCGCCTCGCTTTCTTCTTCCTCACTCTGATCGCCTTGATCGCACCCGCCGCGCTTGCGAGCAAGGTGGCCGATCTCACCCGCATCAAAGGACAGGGCGAGTTCAAGCTCCGCGGCCTGGGTCTCGTCGTCGGCCTCCAAGGCACCGGCGACGCCGGTAAGGAACCGATCCTCGCTCGGCCTTTGGCGAAACTGCTCGAGAACGAGGGCAATGCTCCGGGCCAACTCGCGGAACTCTCGGCGGCCAAGGCGGTTGCCGTGGTCTGGGTCGATGTCACCATCCCCGAGATCGGCGGCCGCTCCGACGATCGCTTCGACGCGTATATCTCCACTGTCTACAGCGCCACCAGCCTCAAGGGCGGGCGGCTCATCCTCATCCCGCTCCGCGGCCCGCTCATCACCAGCCCCGTCTATGCCATGGCGAACGGCGCGATCGAACTGCCCGATCCGTCGATCACGACCAGCGGCAAGATCCGCGGCGGGGCGCAGCTCGTGCGCGATGTCATGGGCCCCGAGGTCGGTGATGTCTTCGAGCTTTACATCCACCCCTATTACGCAGGCTGGACCGCGGCTCAGAAGATCGCAACTGCGATCAACTCCGAGGCCTCGCCCGAGGGCACGCTGCAGTCCGATCCTTCGGTCCGCCAGACCACGAGCGCGGCCACCGTGCTCGACGAGCGCACCATCCGTGTCGAGATCCCCGAGGCCGAGCGTTCGGCTCGTTCTGGCTTCATCGCTGCGGTGATGGCCACGCCGATCCGTGTCGCCGACCTGGATCTGCCCGCGCAGGTGATCGTGAACCCGCGCAGCGGCGTGATCGTGATCACCGGTGACGTTGAGATCAGCCCGGGGCTGGTGACGCACAAGGACCTGGTGATCAACACCACCACGCCGCCCCCGGTGGCCTCGACGCAGAATCCCCTGACCGAAACGACCCGCTTCGCAACCGTCGCGACCCGCGGCCGCCAGAGCGACAATGCCCGCCTCGCCGACCTGATGGCGGCGATGAAGCAGATCGACGTCACGGTGACAGACCAGATCGAAATCCTGCAAATGCTCTACAAAACAGGGCGTTTGCACGCCAAGTTCATCGTCGACTGATTCCCGGCAAGACCAGCCTCCGGCCGGTCTTCCCGCTCCGAAAGACTCATCCCATGCCCGCCGCGCTCGCCTCACTCATCTCCGGTGCGAACCCCGAAACCGCTCGGTTGGCGTCGCGTCCGGCGTTGTCGAGCGACGATCAGCGGGCGTTCACCCAGGTGATGGGTCAGGAGATCGACAAGATCCGCGGCAAGGCCGATCCGGCGAAGGTCCGCGAGGCCGCGGAGAACTTCGTCTCCATCGCGCTGGTGCAGCCGGTCTTCAAGCAACTCCGCTCCACGAACAACACCGCCGCACCGTTCGCACCGACCAAGGCCGAGCAGCAGTTCCAGTCGATGATCGACGCCCGGTTGGCCCAGAAGATGGTGAAGTCGTCCAACTGGCCGCTGGTCGATCGGTTGGCACAGGACATGCTGAAGAGGTCGCAGGGCACGCAGCCCATCGCGCCGAGTGGCGACGACCTGAGCATGATCCCATGACGCCCACCCCCCACCGCTCTCCCAACGCCGCGCCCCACTTTGGAAGGCCCGATCTCAAGATCGCCGGCGGCGTACCGACCCTGAGCGAAGACCTGCGGGGACTGCTCCAAGCCCTGCTGGATCGCCACGAGGCGATGCTGCGGCACACGGCCCTGCACCACGAAGCCATCCGCCAAGCCGACGCACGTCGCTGCGAGCAGATTGTGCGCGAGGAACAGGCGACTCTTGCCGCGATCGCCGACCTGGAACTGAAGCGTCAGTCGCTGGTTGCCCGGGCGATGCGTGAGATCACGCCCGCACCCAAGAACCTCAGCCGCCTGAGCGATATTGCCCTGCACTGCCCAGACGCAGAGCGCACCGAACTGCTCGAGCTGAGCGCCCGGCTCCGCAAGACCATCGAGCGTCTGCAGCAGGAGCAGAACCTGCTGCGGGTCGTCAGCCGCGTGCTGATGGCCCACATGGAAGGCCTGATGCGCCAGGTCGCCCGCTCGCTCTCGCACGCCGGCACCTACGGCCAGCGCGGCGTGGTCGCCGGCAATCAGATCGTCACCAGCCTCGACGTGCGTCTCTAACCCTGCTCCCCTGCCCCGCTCCTCCCCTTCACCCCTTCCCCCATGAGCCTCACCGCCGCCATGCTGATCGGTCGCTCGGCTCTCACCGCGAGCCAGCTGGGCATTCAGGTCAGTGGCAACAACATCGCCAACGTCGGCACGCCCGGGTACAACCGCCAGGTGGCGTATCTGGAGCCCGTGGGCGGGGCGACCTACGACATCTCCAGCCGCAGCGGACGGGGAGTGAACGTCCGGGACGTGCGGCGGCAGATCGACGAAGCCCTGCAAAACAGGCTGTTCAATGGCGTCGCCGATGAGTCGGCCGCGAGCCAGCAGCTCCAGACGCTCTCGTCGCTGGAATCGACCCTGGGCGAGCTGTCGGGCAACGACTTCACCACGCAGCTCCAGTCGTTCTTCAGCGTCTGGTCCGAGCGTGCGAATCTTTCCAAGTCCAGCAGCGTGGTGGTGCAGCAGGCGACCAAGATCGCCGAGTTCCTCCGCCGTACCAGGAACGACATCGCTGCCCTCCGCAATCAGATCGACAAGCAGCTCGCGAGCGGCGCAGAGCAGGCGAACGAATTGCTGGGCTCAATCTCCAAGCTGAACCTGCAGATCGCCAACAGCGAGGCTGGACAGGGCGTGGCGAATTCACTGCGTGACCAGCGGGACCAAGCTGTCAGCGAGCTGTCCAAGCTTGTCGACCTCACGGTGATCGACCAGCCCAACGGCACCGTCAACATCCTGATCGGCAGCACCCCCGTCATCCTCGCCGGCGAGACCCGCGGGCTGAAACTCGAACTGGTGGACAACAACGGCACCCTCGAGGCCTCGCTCACGACCACCGACAACGGCGAGACCCTGCCCGTGCAGTCCGGCACGCTCGGGGCCCTGCTCAGCGACCGAAAAGCCAGCGTCGATCAGGCCGCCGCGGCACTGGACAGCGTCGCCAGCCAGTTGATCTTCCAGGTCAACAAGCTGCACTCCACCGGCACCAACAAGGACGGCCTGACAACCGCGATCGGCTCGCTCGCCTTCGCGACAGCCGATCGGACGCTGTCCCTGAACGACCCGACCAGTAACGCGACCAACAAACTGCCGTTCAAGGCCACCAGCGGCGGGTTCTACGTCACCGTCAAGGAAACCTCGACGGGCACCACCCAGACCGTTCGTGTAAATGTGGACGTCGACGGCATCAACAACCTCGGGCTGCCGGGACACACCAACGACACCACCCCCGAGAACATCCGAGCGGCCCTCGCGTCGATCCCCGGCCTGTCGGCGACGTTCGACGCCGAGGGAAAGATGCAGGTGAACGCCCAGACCGGGTTCTCCTTCAGTTTCAGCGACGACACGTCCGGGGCCCTGGCCGTCATGGGCGTCAACGGCTTCTTCACCGGCAGCAGCGCCAGCGACATCAACGTCCGGGCCGACTTGCAGGCCGATCCGAGCAAGTTGCAGGTCGGCCGCATGGTCGATGGCAAGTTCGTCGAGAACGCGACGGCTCTGGAACTGGCCAAACTGCAGTCCAAGACCCTGAACGACCTGCAGAACCGCTCGATTCTGGGTGCGTGGACCGACACCGTGCAGGGCGTCGGCGTCGCCACCAGCGCGGCGAAGACCGCGGCCGGTGCGGCGAGCGCGGTGCGGGAAAGCCTCGACGCCCAGCGGTCCGCCGTCAGCGGCGTCTCGCTCGATGAGGAGTCGTTGAACCTCCTCAATTACCAGCGGCAGTACCAGGCCGGAGCACGGCTGATCGATGTGTCGAATCAGCTCTTGCAGACGCTCATGCAGCTTGTTTGACTCCCATCGCCCAAGGCGGAAATGGCCAAACGGCCAAAGCTCCAAAGGGCCACATTCAAACAAAGAGCCCAACGGCCCTGCCTTCACTTGGCACTTTGGCCATTTGGCGCTTTGGCCCTTTTCCTTTGGCCTCCGGATTGCGTTAGCCCCCCTGCCCCCATGACCTACATCCCCGCCAACATCGCCCGCGTGCCGAACATGCTTAGGACCAACCTGAGCCTGGGGAACATCAGCCGCACGCAGTTGTCGCTGCTCGATGTCCAGAACCAGCTCTCGACCGGGCAGGAGATCAGCCGCCCGAGCGACGATCCGGTGCGGTACGCGGGGATTCAGGTTCTTGCGCGACGCCAGGCGCAGAGTCAGCAGGTGCTGCGCAACTTGAGCAACGCGTCCGCCTCCCTCGGCGTGCTCGACAACGCCATGGGCGAGGTCAACGACATCGCCCTGCAGGCCAAGCAGATCGCCCTCGCCCAGGTCAATTCCCTCGCGACGCCCTCGGAGCGGGCCAGCCAGGCCATCATCGTCAACCAGTTGCTCTCCGGCCTGGTCAAGACCGCCAACCGCGAGGGCGTCAGCGGCTTTGTCTTTGGCGGCTCGACCCCCGGCACCCAGCCCCTGCAGGAAATCAACGGCGGCTACCAGTTCAAGGCCCAGGGCAACGGCCTCCTTGCCGACCTCGGCTACGCCGACACCGTGCCCATCACGCTCGGGCCGTCCGCCGGCGTCGGCAGCACCTCGGCTCGCATCAAGGGCGATGTCGACCTGAACCCGAATCTCACCACCGGCGCGAAGCTCGCGACCCTCAACGGCGCCCGCGGCTTGGGCGTCGGCGTCGGCACGCTGCAGTTCGCCTTCAACGGCGGTCCCACCGCCACCGTCGATCTCGCCGGTGCCGACACCGTGCAGGACGTCATCACCAAGCTCACCAACGCCATCCGCTCCTACGAGACGACCAACAGCGTCACGGTCCTGGCCGGAGCCGGCGTCACCGTCAACGGCGACCGCCTGCAGATCAACGTCGCCGCCGGCGGATCGCTGCAGGTCAGCGACGTCGGCAAGGGCGTCACCGCTCAGGACCTGGGCATCAGCGCGACGTTTACGCCCGCGTCTGCCAACGGCACGGGCGTCGATCCCAAACTGACCTGGACCACGCCGATCTCGGCTCTCGCCGGCGTTGCCGGTGCCTTGGGCAGCGTTCGTGTCAATCACCTGGGCCGCTCGACGGTTGTGGACCTTTCCACCGCGACGACCCTGCAAGACATCAAGAGCGCTCTGGAGTCCAAGAACGTCGGCATCCGCGTCGAGATCGACCCCAACGGCAAGGGCATCAACGTGCTCAGCGACGTCTCGACGTCCGCCGCCATGGCCCTGTCGATCGAGGAAGTCGCGGCCAACAACTCGACCGCGACCCGGCTGGGCCTGCGGACCTTCGCCGCCACGACGCCGCTGTCGGTCTTCAACAACGGCAAGGGCGTGCAGGTGGTCGACAACGTGACCAATCCCGCGACCGGTCTGGTCGATCCCGAACTGAACTACGACTTCAAGATCACGCTGGGCAACACCCCCACCGCCGCGGTGGTCAAGGTGGATCTGAGGCCGCAGGACCTGACGAACGTGCAGACCGTGCTGGCCCGGATCAACAGCGAGATCGCATCGCAGTTGCCGAGCCAGGGCTTGCTCGCCGGCGATCTGGTGGCCCAGCTCGCCGACGGGGCGAACGGCATCACGCTGGTGCAGAACAGCGCGTTCACCCAGGCGGTCAAGGTGGAGCAGGCGAACAACTCGACCGCGGGTCGTCAGCTCGGGCTGCTGGGCGGCGCGTACAACGCCGGAACCTCGACCTTTGTCGGAACGGACACGGCAAAGGTCCGCACGGACAACCTGGTGACGTATCTCATCGATCTGCGCGACGCCCTGCAGACCAACGACGTTTCTGGCATCCAGCTTGCTGGAGAGAACATCGATCGGATCATCGGCCTGATCTCGGAGACCCGGGGCATGGTCGGTGGGTTCGCTCAGCGGGTGGACTTTGCCACCAAGATCGAAGACGACCGCAACGCCATCGACACCAAGGTTCGCTCGGAATTGCAGGACGTGGACTACACCGCCGCCGCCACCCGCTTCAGCCTTCTTCAGACCCAACTCTCGGCGAGCTTGCAGACAACGGCACGGGTTCAGGCGACTTCTTTGCTGGATTTTCTGAGTTAGGTTCGGGAACGAAAGACCACCGCGCGGGCTGAAGCCCGCGGCTCTGAAGGGAACCCGCGGCGCGTCGAAAGATGCGTGAGCGAGATTGATCGAGAGGCTCGACCCGGCACGGCCCCGGGAGATTCGAGCGACAGGAAGTCGCCGGCCACGGAGGCCGGAGCGATCTTTGCAGGGATGGGATTCGAAGAGGCCGCATCGCGGGAGCGCGACATGGAAGTTCGGACGAGCAGGTTCGGAACGGTGACGATCAGCGATGATCGCGTGATCACCTTCCCGAAGGGTCTCCTGGGCTTTGGTGAGTTCAAGAAGTTCTGCCTGCTTGAGCCCGCGGAAGACGCGTGCTTCTTCTGGCTGCAGTCGGTGGAGGACCCGGACCTCGCGTTCGTGGTCACCGATCCGATGATCTTCGTCCCGGACTACTCGGTGCCGATCCGGCCCGAACAGATGGGCGAGCTGCACTTGGACAAGCTCGACGACGCGCAGGTCTTCGTCGTCGTCAACAAAATCGACCGCCAACTGACGGGCAATCTGCAGGGCCCGCTGGTGATCAACACCCTGACGCGTGTGGGCGAGCAGATGGTGCTTGCCGAGAAGCGTTGGACGGTGCGTCACCCACTCATGACCGTCGGCGCCGCGGTTCCTCGCCGCGCGCTTTCGGCCTGAATCACCGGTCTTCACACCCCGGAGCGACGGAGCGCACCGGGGACTCTTGATGAGAACGCACGAAGTCAACTCTGCGAATCGTCCGCGGCCGGTCCGGCCCGGCGGCTCGACGTGCGCTTCTCCAGTCCTTCACCCACCCGCTTCGTACGCGGGCAGCACTCAGGGCAAGGAGGCTCTTCATGCTGGTCCTCTCCCGTCAACGCGACGAGACAATCATGATCGGGGACGAGATCGAGATCACCGTGGTGGACATCCGCGGCGACAAGGTCCGTCTCGGAATCACCGCTCCCACCAAGATCGCCGTGCACCGCAAGGAGGTCTACGAGGCGATCAAGGCGGAGAACCGTCAGGCCGCCAAGTCGATGTCGCCCGATGCCGCGATCGCTTCGATCGAGCGTCCCGCGATTTCGCCCGGTCCGGCCAAGACCAACACCAACGCGGCCAAGACCGCACGCCTGGCCGCCGGCCCGGCCCGGATCTTGCCCAACGCCGAAACCCCGCCGTCGATGCGGATCGATTCCCGCACGGCGTAAGCCAATCTCTTTTTCTTCTCTCGCGTCCCATCCCGGCAGGCCCCGACACACCTTCCGCCTGACCGACTGTTCTAGACACCGCAATCACGGAGGATTGCAATGGCCCGGATCAACACCAACATCCCGAGCGTGATCGCGCAGAGGAACCTGCGCACCGTTCAAAGTGAGCTCCAGACCCGCTTCGAGCGGCTGAGCACCGGCCTCCGCATCAACCGCGGCGCCGACGACCCCGCCGGTCTGATCATCAGCGAACGCCTGCGCGCCAACATCGAGGGCGTGAACCAGGGCATCCGAAACTCGGACCGCGCCGCCAACGTCATCGCGACCACCGAGGCCTCGCTCGCCGAAGTCGGAGACCTGCTCAACTCCATAAAGGCCCTCATCGTCGAGTCCGCCAACACCGGCGCCAACTCCGAGGCCGAGCGCACCGCCAATCAGCTCCAGATCGACTCGGCCATCCAGTCGATCACCCGCATCTCCAACACCGCCAGCTTCGGCTCGCTCAAGTTGCTGAACGGCGGGCTGGACTACACCCTTTCCGGCGTCAATCCGTCCAACATCGTCCAGGCCCAGGTCTGGAACGCCTCCTTCGTCAACCAGCAGACGCTCAACGTCAACGTCGACGTCGTCGCCTCCGCTCAGACGGCGAACCTCTACTTCCGCCCGCCCAGCGTCGCCGGAACGATCCTGAGTTCCACCACGCTCCAGATCGGCGGCATCCGCGGCGTGCAGGAAATCACGATCACCAGCGGCACCAGCCTCACCAGCGTCGTTGCCGCCGTCAACAATCTCACCAGTCTCACCGGCGTCAAGGCCAGCCTGATCAACAACGACCCGGTCAGCGGCATGGTCTTCTCGTCCTCGGACTTCGGCAGCGCGGGCTTTGTCACGGTGAAGCGCCTTGGCGCCCCCGCGGCTCCCGCCGACACCTTCTCGCCGAATCTCTACAAGCTCGTCAACAACGCCGGTCCGCCGGCTTCCCCGCCCTTCGGCTGGGCCGGCCTGGTGGCTGGTGGCACGGTGACCGTCGCCCAGCGCGACGAGGGTCGCGATGTGCAGGCCCTGGTCAACGGCAACCTCGCCACCGGCGAAGGCCTGAAGATCAAGGTCAACTCGTCGAGCCTCTCGGCGGACCTGCTGCTCTCATCCAGCTTCGCGACCAATCCCTCGGGAGCCGCGAGCAGCTTCTATATCACGGGCGGCGGCAGCCTCTTCCAGCTCGGACCGGACGTCTCGGCTCTCCAGCAGGCCAACTTCGGCATGCAGAGCATCGCCGCGTCCAACCTGGGCGGCACACTGATCAACGGCGCGATTCAGTATCTGAACTCGCTCTCGACGGGTCAGAACAACTCCATCGCCGCCGCGGTTGCCCGCAAGGACTTCACACAGTCCAGCGACATCCTTGAAAAGGCGATCGACGAGATCAGCCAGCTCCGCGGACGCCTGGGCGCCTTCCAGCGCAACGTGCTGGACCCCAACGCCCGATCGCTGACGAGCTCGCTCGAGAACCTCACCGCCAGCAACAGCGCGATCCGCGACGCCGACTTCGCGTCCGAGACCGCAGGCCTCACCCGTGCCCAGATTCTCAGCCAGTCGGGCACCACGGTGCTGCAGCTGGCCAACGCCAGCAGCCAGAGCGTTCTGCAGCTCTTGCAGGGATGATGCCGAGCGTGCGGAATTGAGCGCGCCCGCCGGTTCCGCCGTGCAATTCGCGTGAGGTGTAAGCGCGGGCGCGAGTTATCACGACGAAGTTTCAGGACCCCGGCCCACTTTGGGCCGGGGTTTTTCGCTTACCGGACCGGGCGCAGACGGTGAAGTTTGACCAGACGGAACAGACGGACCACTCGGCGCATCTCGCGCTACAGCCCATAAACCCGGAACCCCATGCCTCCGATCCTTGAGCGTGTCCGCGTGTTTTCGGATGGTCCGAAAGCGGCGGCCGACCGGGAGCGTTTCCCGGGCGTCGGATCTGGTTGTCCGGGTCCGAAGAGTTCAACGTCCGTTCCACGCGGACGCTGCGAAACGGACGTACTAGAGCTCGGGGCGGCGTGAAGGCCAATGCCCCGGCCGCAGCAGACAGGGAGGTTTGTTCGTCATGGGCCGTATCAATACCAACGTTCAGTCGCTCGTCGCGCAGCGCGTCTTGGGGAGCAACCAAAAGTCGCTCGCCCAGTCGCTCGAGCGCCTGAGCACGGGTCTCCGCATCAACAGCGGTAAGGACGATCCGGCTGGTCTCATCGCCAGCAACAACCTCGGTGCCGAGATCGTCGGCAAGAATTCCGCCATCAGCAACTCCAACCGCGCCGACCAGGTGGTCAACATCGCGGCTGGCGGCCTGACCGAAGTCTCGGGACTGCTCACCCAGCTCCAGGGCCTCGTCACCAGCAGCAGCAGCACCGCTGGCCTCTCCCAGGCGGAGAGGCAGGCCAACCAGCTGCAGGTTGACTCCATCCTCCAGACCATCGACCGCATCTCGTCGTCGACCTCGTTCCAAGGCATCAAGCTCCTGAACGGCAACTTCGACTTCAAGACCTCGTCGGTCAACGCCGGCGTCAGCGACTACAAGATCAACGCCGCCAAGTACAACGGCGCCGCTCTCAACGTCAACGTCCTCGTCACCGGCTCGGCCCAGCAGGGCGGCATGTTCATGTCCTTCGGCGCCGCGTCGATCGACACCGCCACCGGCAGCCAGTTCACCATCGAAGTCGGTGGCGCCGCCGGCTCGCGCCAGCTCACCTTCAGCTCCTCCACCACGCTCACCAACATCGCGGCCGCGGTCAACAGCTTCACCAGCATCACCGGCGCCAAGGCCACCGTCTCCGGCACGGGTATCCGGCTGGATGCCACCGAATTCGGCACCGCGAGCTTCACCAGCCTTCGCGTTGTGAACGCCGGCGGCATCGCCAACGGCGGTCAGCAGGGTGTCTACGACCTTCAGGCCGCGAACACCAACGCCGCCAACACCACCCGCGTCAGCACCTTCGCCGGCGCGTCCAACACCAAGACCAATAAGGGCAAGGACCTTGCCGCAACCATCAACGGCGTTGCTGCAACCGCCGTCGGCAAGACCGCCCGCATCAACACCGACTTCCTCGATGTTGAAGTGACGCTCACCGACTCACAGTCGCGCACGCTGGGCGGCGTCGGCACCAATGCCCTCGCCATCACCGGCGGCGGCGCCTCGTTCCTCCTCGGCGGCAACGTCGACATCGCCGGCAAGGTCTCCATCGGTATCCAGTCCGTCGGTTCGAGCAAGCTCGGCACCGCCGCACTTGGTTACCTCAGCAGCCTCGCCTCGGGTCAGGCTCAGAACCTCGTCGGCGGCGATACCGACAAGGCCCAGCAGATCGTCACCGCGGCGATCAGCCAGGTCTCCTCGCTCGCCGGTCGCCTGGGTGCCTTCCAGTCCAACACCATCGGAGCCACGATCCGCAGCCTCGGCGTCGCCGTCGAGAACAGCACCGCGGCTCAGTCGGTGATCCGTGACAGCGACTTCGCGACCGAGACCGCGGGCCTCACCCGCTCGCAGATCCTGGTCAACGCCTCGACCAACATCTTGGGTCTGGCCAACCAGACCCCCCAGTCGGCCCTGCAGTTGCTCGGCTAATTGAAACCTTAAAGTCTGATTCGACAACGAGTTAGACCTTCACGCCGGCCCCGGGTCTGTTCTGCCCGGGGCTGGCATGTTTTTGCGCTTCCCCGGCCTTTCGAACGCATTTTTTATCAGACGACTCAAACCACCCCTTGCTGCCGCCGATTTTCGGACTGCATGTCGTCTGTAACGCTTGTGCGTTCTAGGCGAGATGTGAGGGTCGCAAGGGATTGCGAACCTTCAGGACCCGGAAGTAGGTTCCGGATCTGGTTCTCGACGGCGGTCGGCCCTCGGCACACGCCTAAGCCGACCGACCCGCAGGGAGGTTTGTCATGGGTCGTATCAACACCAACGTTCAGTCCCTCATCGCTCAGCGCGTCCTGACCAGCAACCAGAAGTCGCTCGCTCAGTCGCTCGAGCGGCTCAGCACGGGCCTGAAGATCAGCAGCGGCAAGGACGACCCCGCCGGCCTCATCGCCAGCGAGAACCTCCGGTCCGAGATCAAGGGCACCAACCAGGCCATCGCCAACGCCACCCGTGCCGACCAGGTGATCAACATCGCCGAGGGCGGCCTGGGCGAGGTCTCCTCTCTTCTGACCGAGCTCCAGGGCCTGGTCACCAGCTCGGCCTCGACCGCCGGCATCTCTGCCGCGGAGCGTCAGGCCAACCAGCTGCAGGTGGACTCGATCCTCCAGACGATCGACCGCATCGCCTCCGCAACGTCCTTTCAGGGCATCAAGCTCCTGAACGGCAACTTCGACTTTAAGACCAGCAACGTCAACGCCGGCATCTCGGACTACAAGGTCAATGCCGCCAAGTACTCCGGCGGCAGCCTGAACGTCGACGTTCTGGTCACCGGCTCGGCCCAGCAGGGTGGTATGTTCCTGTCCTTCGGCGCCGCGGCCATCGACACCGCCGCGGGCAGCCAGTTCACCATCGAGGTCGGTGGCTCGCTGGGCACCCGCCAGTTCACGTTCTCGTCCTCGACCAGCCTGACCAACATCGCCGGTGCCATCAATACCTTTACGACCGTGCTCGGTGTGCAGGCGACGGTGAGCGGCACGGGCATCAAGCTCGCCAGCACCAAATTCGGCCGTGCTCAGTTCGCCTCGATCAAGGTGGTTGACGACGGCGGCATCACGGGCACGGCCCAGATGGGCATCTACGACCTCAACGCCGCGAATACCAACGCAGCCGCGACGACCCGTCGCAGCACCTTCCTCGCCGCGACCAACGCCATCAGCGATGTCGGCAAGGACATCCAGGCCACTGTCAACGGCATCCTCGCCACCTCCGACGGCAAGACCGCCCGCATCAACACCGACTTCCTCGATGTCGAAGTCACACTCGGGAACTCGGCCTCGCAGACCCTCGGCCCGGTCGGCACCCACGCCTTCACCATCACCGGCGGCGGCGCGGACTTCGCCCTGGGTGGCCAGGTCAATATCTCCAGCAAGGTCTCGATCGGCATCCAAGCCGTGTCTGCATCGGTTCTGGGCAACTCCACGATCGGGCGCCTCGGCTCGCTCTCGGCCGGACAGTTGAACAACCTTGTCACCGGCAACACCGAGCAGGCCCAGTCGATCATCGCCGAGTCCATCGCTCAAGTCTCCTCGCTCCGCGGCCGGCTGGGCGCCTTCCAGTCCAACACCGTCGGTGCCACGATCCGCAGCCTCGGCGTCGCAGTCGAGAACAGCACCGCGGCCCAGTCGGTGATCCGCGACGCGGACTTCGCGACGGAAACCGCCGGCCTGACCCGGTCGCAGATCCTGGTCAACGCTTCGACACAGGTTCTGGGGCTTGCCAACCAGTCGCCCCAGGCGGTCCTGGGCCTGCTGCAGGGCTAAGAGTTGATCCCGCCGAATCCGGCGAGACTCTCTCGGACCTGAAGTAATCGGAACACATTTGCTCAAGCCCCGCGGTTCCCGCGGGGCTTTTTCGTATCTGCATCCGAGAACCGGCGCGGCTTCCGAGAACATCTCGGTGCCTCCGCGCCAGCCTGCACAGACCGGCGCACCACAGGTCCGACACCGCGTCGCAACTGTCGACGCCTCCTCGTGTTCCCGATGCTCGATGCTGACTGCCTGCTCTCTTCGCGTGGAGAGATCGGGCGGGCGCGGCGCGGATCGGTTCCGCGTGGGCGCGTCGGGGGCGGGCGGCCGCTACGACGACTCCGGAACGGGCAGATGTCCCGGACCGGAACCAAGTACGGCGCGGCGGCGAGTAGTCCGGCCCGCGTGCAGCTCGAATCACGGAGGAATCGGTTCCATGGGACGCATTAACACGAACGTTCAGTCGCTCATCGCACAGCGCGTGCTCGGCCAGAACCAGCAGAGCCTCACCAGCTCGCTGGAACGCCTCAGCACCGGTCTCCGCATCAACAGCGGTAAGGACGATCCGGCCGGTCTCATCGCCAGCAACAACCTCGGCGCCGAGATCGTGGGCAAGAACACCGCCATCAGCAACGCCAACCGCGCCGACCAGGTCGTGAACATCGCCGCCGGCGGTCTCACCGAAGTCTCGGGCCTGCTCACGCAGCTCCAGGGCTTCGTGACCAGCTCGGCCAGCACCTCGGGCATCTCTGAGTCGGAGAAGCAGGCCAATCAGCTGCAGATCGACTCGATTCTGCAGACCATCGACCGCATCTCCTCCTCGACCTCGTTCCAGGGCATCAAGCTCCTGAACGGCAACTTCGACTTCAAGACCTCGTCGGTCAACGCCGGCGTCAGCGACTACAAGATCAACGCCGCCAAGTTCAGCGGCACCCAGAACGTCAACGTTCTGGTCACCGGCTCGGCCCAGCAGGGCGGCATGTTCATGTCCTTCGGCGCCGCGTCGATCGACACCGCCACCGGCAGCCAGTTCACCGTCGAGGTCGGCGGCTCGGTCGGTAACCGCCAGCTCACCTTCAGCTCCTCGACCAGCCTGACCAACATCGCCGCGGCGATCAACAGCTTCACCAGCATCACCGGCGCCAAGGCCACCGTCTCGGGCACCGGCATCCGCCTCGACGCCACCGAGTATGGCTCGTCCAACTTCACCAGCCTCCGCGTCGTGAACGCCGGCGGCATCGCCAACGGCGGCCAGCAGGGCGTCTACGACCTCCAGGCCGCGAACACCGCCGCCGCCAACACGACCCGCGTCAGCACCTTCGCCGGCGCGTCCAACACCAAGACCAACAAGGGCAAGGACCTTAACGCCACCATCAACGGCGTCGCTGCCACCACCAACGGCAAGACCGCCCGCATCAACACCGACTTCCTCGACGTGGAAATCACCCTCAGCAACTCTCAGTCCCAGACCCTCGGCAGCGTCGGCACCAACGCCATGACCATCACCGGCGGCGGCGCCTCGTTCCAGCTCGGCGGTAACGTCGACATCGCCGGCAAGGTCTCGATCGGCATCCAGTCGGTCGCCGCCTCCAAGCTGGGCACCTCGGCCCTGGGCTACCTCAACAGCCTCGCGTCGGGTCAGTCCAACAACGTCGTGAGCGGCAGCACCGACAAGGCCCAGCAGATCGTCTCTGCTGCTCTCAACCAGGTCTCGTCGCTCTCCGGTCGTCTCGGCGCCTTCCAGGCCAACACGATCGGTGCGACGGTCCGCAGCCTGGGCGTCGCAGTCGAGAACTCGACGGCCGCTCAGTCGGTCATCCGTGACACCGACTTCGCCACCGAGACGGCCAAGCTCACCCGCGGCCAGATCCTGGTGAACGCTTCGACCAACATCCTGGGCCTGTCGAACCAGACGCCCCAGTCGGCCCTCCAGCTTCTCGGCTAATCCCCGAGTCTGACGGGACCAACCCGAGAGATCGGGTGAGATGAAACTCAAAGCCCCGGGCGGAAGCCCGGGGCTTTTCTTTGGTCACACGGAATCGCGCTCAGGAGCCCTTCGCGGGAGCGTCGGTCTTGTTATCGGTGGCGGCATTCTCGGTCTCGTCCGTCGAGCCGCGGCTCAGGTCCACAAACTTGTACCGGTCCTTCAGAGCCGCGTAGCTGAACGCGTCCCGCAGCGTGTCCACCTTGAAGTCCTTGGCAGACGTCGCAGCCGCCAGAGAGTCTCCCAAGGCCCGCAGACGCTCCACGGTGAGCGGGGCGCGGCCGACGAGCTGCACGATCGCCACGCTCAACGGCTCGTCCATCGTCACCGTCAAGGTCCGAGATTCCGCTGGCTGATCGATCACCATCTTGTTGATGTCAAGCGCCTTTGCCGCCTTCAGAACCGCGTCGCGATACTCGGGGCGATCGAAGGTCGGATCGCCGCCGGAGATGCTCTCGCTCGAAACCTCGAGTTTGCGCCGGATCAGCGGCGCGGAGGCCCCCGGGAACAACTCCGTGAACTGCTTCGACGCTCCTTCGATGCCGTCCGTCACGGCGGCGAGCCGAACCTGTTCCGCGGTCGCCACGATCGCGGCGTACTGCTCAACCGCCTTCGCGTCGAGCACCAGCTGCTCGCGAACCTCGGCGATATCCGTCGGCGGCTCGTCGCGGCGAGACTCGAGAATCGTCAGGTAGTAGCGATTGCCCGCGGCGTCTTCGGCGAAGCCGTCGGTATAGACCACGCCGGTCTGGAAGCTGAAGTCTGCGTCGTTGCTCAGCTCGCGCACCTTGAACACGAACTGGCGGAAGTCCAGCTCCCGAGCGCCGATGCGCACCCTCGACTGCCCGATCTCCGGCAGGCCCATCAGGTCGTTCTCGGTCAGGAACTTGTCGGCTTTCACCACCACCGTCGGCAACGGGATCGTGACGCCCGCCGCCTGCTTCACATCCTCGACGACGAGCTGTGCGAGCTTCTCCATCCGCGGCATGCGGGCGGACCAGTCGGCGGGAAGAACCACCAAGCCGTCCTTCTTGTCAACCTTGCCCATCAGCCGCAGCGCTTCGGCGCGAAACGCCTTGTCGGCGGCGGCGATGATGGTGTCGACGCGCCTGGAACGCATGTCTTCCTCGACGCGGGAACGCTCCTCGCCGAAGGGCTTGGGGAACAGCTGCGAGTTCTGGCGATAGTGCTTGTTGGCCTCGATGGGGTCGATCGTGATCGCCGAGCCGATGGCAGCGCGGTCGATCTTCAGCCATTCGAGCTTGACGCGCTGAGGCAGACGGTAGCCAAAGCCGTGCTCACCCGAGCCGCGGAACTGCTCGCGGTGCTTGTCGAACAGCGTCTTGAGCGTCTGCTCGCCGGGCTCCGAGGCCTGGGGCACGATTTGGTTGCCGGTCATCAGCAAGTGGTCGACGTACACGATCTCGCCGCTCTGCTCCGCCTCGGCGATGGTGCGCTTGTCGGAAACACGGGCGATCTCGCGCCAGGTCGTCTGCATGCGCCCGACGGCATTGGCCTTGGCGAAGACTTCGAGGAGCTGCTGCGGCGCGAGTCGACCGGACTGGGCCGCGGAACGCAGCACGCCGGGCATGATCCGTTCCACGAGGCGGTTGGTCTCGTCCTCGATCTGCTTCTGCTGTTCGGGGTTCTGCATCACCATGCCGGCGTACCGCTGCAGGAACTCGCGGGTGAGCATCGAGCCGGGCACACCCATCTTGCGGAACGCGTCGCTGATGGCGATCTGCATCGAGTACGTCCGCACCAAGCCGTCACGAAGGTCCTTCTCGAACTGCTCGCCGTCGGCGGCGGTGGCCATGAAGCCGGCGTCCTTCGCGGCCCGGGTCATGAGGAACCAGTGCCTCGCATCCTTCACGCCGAAGTACTGCTCCGGGATGTTCATGTTCGCGCCGAGCTGCATCGGTTCGAGCAGCCCCTTGAGAGCCTCGTACTCACGGATCGCGTGATCCATCTCCTCCGCCGTGACCTTCTTCCCGTTCACGGTCGCGACCTTGCGGCTCTCCGGCGTGCCACCGACAAGGGTGTTGGCCTGCGGCACGACAAAGGCGATCATCAGCAGCGCGGAGAGGATCACCAGCG
>JBILLU010000278.1:0-3693 GCA_044375915.1 Phycisphaerales bacterium | reverse complement strand
CGGCGCGGCCCTGCGTTGTGGGTGTTCCCGTTGGCCGGGGGCCCCGCGGCGCGTAGGGTGCATCTTGGATCGCGTTCTGCTCGTTACGAACACGTTACGAGCAGATCCGGCGCGGGTCAGGGACAGAGCAGGGCGCTGTAGGCGTCGGAGAAGAGCACGAAGTCGGAGTCATCGACGAAGGTGTCGCCGTTGAGGTCGCTCGGGCAACCCGCGGGCATGCTGGGATCTGAGCAGAGCAGGAGGGTGTAGGCGTCGGAGAAGGTGACGAAGTCGCTGTCGTCGACGAACGTGTCGCAGTTGAAGTCGGCGGGGCAGTTGCGGACGTTGATCGTCACGCTGGCGCAGCTCGACACACCGCAGGAGTTCACCCAGCGGGCGAAGTAGGTGGTGGTGACGCTGGGCGAGTTGACGACGAACGAACCGAGTCCGGTGCCGATGAGGGTGCCGCCGCAGGAGCCGGAGAACCACTGGATCGAGCTGCCGGAACCGCCGATGGCGTTGAAGGTGATGGTGCCCGGGTCATACTGGCAGATGTTGTTGGCGCTGGCGGTGATGCTGGTCGGAGCGACCGGGTTGGGGTTGACGGTGACAGTGACCGAGGCGCAGCCGGCCGAGACCGCGTTGTCGGCAGTGCGGCGGGCGCGGGCGAAGTAGGTGGTGGTTGCGCCGGGGCTGACGACAAGAGGATTGCCGGTTCCGACGAGCGTGCCGCCGCAGGATCCGGTGTACCAGTCGATGACCTGACCGGCCGGGGGCACGGCGACGGAGAGCGAGCTGGTGCCGCCGGCGCAGATGGCCGAGGGCGACGCGACCGGGCTGGTCGGGTTCGACGGTGCCGCGGCGGCCGTGATGGTGAAGTTGACGTTGGAGATGTCGAAGAAGATGTTGCCGATGGCGCGGACGCGGATGCGTCCCTGGGTGGTCGCGGTGTTGGGGACGGTGACGGTCTCCGAACCGTCGTTGGCGGTGCTCGCGAGGATCGTGGTGGCGAAGCTGACGCCGCCGTTGGTGGAGAGCTCGATGGCGACGTTGGCGGTGTTGACGCCGTTGGCCGTGGTGCCGGCGACGTTCCAGGTGACGGTCTGGGTGCTAAGGCCAGGCAGCGAGACGGCGGTGTTCGGAGCCGTGACCGTGAAAGGACCGGCGGCGGTCGTCGAGGTGATGCTCACATCGGCGAAGTTCTGGCCGCCCTTGCCGTCACGGACGGTAAGGCGGTACGGGATGGCTCGGGTCGTCGCCGGCAGCGTCTCGCCCTTGAGCAGGGTGTTGACGAGGAGGTTGGAGTTGCGGGGGAACTGACGGGTGGTGACGGTGGCCGGGTTGATGGAGCGCTGGTAGGGGTTGTTTCCGACGTCGGGGAAGTTGCCGCTGACGGCGGTCTGGGCCACGCTACCGGCGATGCGCTGCTCCCAGCAGTAGGTGAGGGCGTCGCCGTCACCGTCGCTGCCGGACCCGGTGAGGGTGTAGGGAGTGCCGATCGGGATGGTGAAGGCGCTGCCGGCGTTGGCGGTCGGGATCGCGTTCGCGATCGGGACTTCGACGTCGCAGGTACGGGAGTTGACGTGGGCCGTGATCTCGTCGATCGAGCGGCTGTGGAAGTACGGGTCGGAGTTCGCCTGCAGGTCATCGCCGCCGCAGATGCCGGCGTAGGCCATGATGGTCGATCCGGACCCGGGCTCGACCGAGGTCGCGGCGTTTCGATTGGCGGCGCACACGCCGCTGTTGAACGTGTGGTTGCCGCCGAACTGGTGGCCCAGTTCGTGGGCGACGTAGTCGATCCAGAAGGCGTCGCCGGTGGGCGACGCGAGCCCGGTGGCGCCGCGGGCTTTGCTGGCGGTACACGCGACAGCGAGCTGGGCGATGCCGCCGCCGTTGTCGGTGCAGACCAGGTGCCCGATGTCGTAGTTCGCCGAGCCGATGACCGTGTCGATGTTGGTCTGATTGGTCGTCAACTGGCCGGAGCTGGCGATGTTTGTGTAGGGATCGGTGGCGGCGTTGGTGTAGATGATGCTGCTGTTGTTGGCGACCAGGATGAGGCGGACTGCGAAGTCCTTCTCATAGACGCCGGTCACGCGATTCACGCAGGCAACGACGCCGGCGAGACCCTGGGCAACCGTGCCGCCGAAGAATGCGGTGTACTCACCCGTGGCGGCGACCGCGATGCGGAAGTCACGCCGAACGGTACCGGTCGCGGCGCGGTCGATGAACGGATTCTGCTCCTCGGGAGTGACGTGATTCGCGGGTTCGTGGTCGAAGTAGCATTGCCAGTTCGGGTTGCCCATCAGGTCACGCTTGTGATACGACGTGTACATCGTCGTGTCGCCCATCGTGACCGGGTCGATCCAGTACGAGCCCTCGCTGCTGAGCACCTGCGCTCGGAATCCCAGCGTCGTCACGTCGATGCGGACCTCGGACTGCGGGCTGTCGAGCGACGTGCCCTTGTAGGTCTTGAAATCGGGGTACTGCGCCGCGAGACCGGGCTCCATGATCGAGTACTCCTCGATCTCGAAGCGCTCAAACGAGCCGTCGGGCTTGGGCAGCGCGATCACCGCGCGAGCGGCACGACCGGCGAAGGGCTGGTCGTCGGCCTCCATCGGAGCGCCAGCCAACTGCATCTTGATCTTGTCCATGTCGAGCAGCACCTGCCGCCCGCCGAAGGGACGCACGAACGCCTTCTCGCCCAATGCGGCGTCGGCGACGCGTCCCTGAATGATGTCCCAAGGCTCGTAGATGCCGACCTTGTCGGACTTGGCCGGGCCGTTGTCGCCGGGCGCGGCGAAGGCGACGCCGCTTGAAACGCCGGCGAGCAGGCCGAGCGTCAGGGCGCGCGAAAGGACGGAGCGATTCAGATTCGACATTTCAGAGCTTCCTCTCTCTTGAAGCCGCGGTCGACATGCAGACCCCGGCCGATCCCTCGGCACACACGTGAAGACATACAACGTGTTGTCGAGCAACTCCCTCGAACAGCGACGCGACTTCAGACCTCGACACGGAACGCCAATCGTCCCGCGATCCCGCACGCCGCGAAGGTGACAGCGTACCGGTTCCAGACACTGGCCGCAATCAAAAACTGTTACGTTGAGACGTTACCGAACGGTCCTATAACCGCGACGCCTCTGGTCACGGCTCGTCTTTACGGACAGACCAACGCGTCGTAGGCGGTCGAGAACATGACGAAATCAGAGTCGTCCACAAGCCCGTCGGCGTTCAGGTCCGCCGGGCAGCCCGCGGCCATGGCGGGATCGGTGCAGACCAAAAGGTTGTACGCCTCGGCGAAGACCACGAAGTCGCCGTCGTCGACGTAGGTGTCGAGGTTGAAGTCCGCCTTGTTCGGCAGCGTAAAGGTGGCGAACTGCGTGCCCGCGAGGGTCGCAAAGTTGGGATCGATCCCGAGCCCGGCCGAACCCGCGCTCAGCGGCGGCAGGATCTGGTTGCCGAACGTGCCGTCGCTCTGCACGATCGCGGCCATCAGGCGGACCTTGCCGCAGCTCGCGGGGTTCAGGCCCAAGGCACCGAAGGGGATGTAGAACTCAAAGCCCTTGGTCGCGGTGGCGGCGTTGGTAGCGGAAGAACCGGTGACTCCCACGGTGTTCGTGCGGTCGAGCGCAACCTGCACGCCGCTTGGGTTGCTGCCGCCGGTGAGGATGCCGTTGCCGGTGTCGGCGGTGCTGCGGCCGAGATAGGTCTTGGTTG
>JBILLU010000222.1:0-5321 GCA_044375915.1 Phycisphaerales bacterium | reverse complement strand
AAGCCCGGCTCGTGCACGCTGCCGATGCTCGGCATCGACGCCGCGATCGTGAACGAACAGGGCGAAGAGATCGCCGCGAATCAGGGCGGGCTCTTCTGCATCCGCAAGCCCTGGCCCGGCATGCTGCGGGGTGTGTACGGCAACCGCGAGCGGTTCATCAGCAACTACTGGGGGCGACTCAAAGACCCCAAGACCGGCACACCGTATTACTTCAGCGCCGATGGCGCCCGTCGCGACGAGGACGGCTACTTCTGGGTGCAGGGCCGCGTCGACGATGTGATCAAGGTCAGCGGCCACTTGCTCGGGACGATGGAAGTCGAGAGTGCGCTGGTGAGCCACCCCGCGGTCGCCGAGGCGGCGGTGGTGGGCGTGCCGCACGAGATCAAGGGCAACGGCATCGCGGCGTTCGTGACGCTCAAGGGCTCATGGGCCACCAAGAACCCGGGCCGCCAGCCGGACGACGCGCTGCGGGCCGAGCTGACGGCGCACGTCGCGAAGGAAGTCGGCGCTCTTGCCAAACCGGATCAGATTCGCTTTGCAGAGGGGCTTCCGAAGACCCGCAGCGGGAAGATCATGCGGCGTCTGCTGCGGGATGTGGCCGCCGGCGTCGAGAAGATCACGCAGGACACGACCACGCTCGAGGATTTCTCGGTGGTTGCGAAGTTGCGCGCAGACGAGGAGTGAGCCCAGAGCGATCGCCGCAGGCGGCTAGGCGTTCGCTTCGGTGACGCGGAGCACTTCGGCGACGGTGGTCAGACCCTTGGCGACCTTGCGGATGCCGTCCATCCGCAGCGTCACCATGCCGCGCTCCACGCACATGCGCCGGAACTCCGACACGTTGGGGTTCCGCGCGATGACGTCGCGCAGCTGATCGTCGACGGTGAGCAGTTCGTAGATGCCGACGCGGCCGCTGAAGCCGGTGTTGCGGCAGCGCTCGCAACCTTTGTTCACCCAGAGCTCCTCGGTCGGAAGGCCCTGCATTTCCAGGAACTCCTTCATCTCCGCGCTCGGCGGTTCCTGGGCCTTGCAGTGGACGCACAGGCGGCGAATGAGGCGCTGGGCGAGCACGCCGTTGACGGCGGCGCCGACCAGGAACGGCTCAAGGCCGATGTTCACCAGTCGCGTGATTGACGACGGCGCGTCGTTGGTGTGCAGGGTGCTCAGCACCAGGTGGCCAGTGAGCGCGGCCTGGACCGCGATGTGCGCGGTCTCCATGTCGCGGATTTCGCCCAGCATGATCACGTCGGGGTCCTGACGCAGCAGGCTCTTGAGGGCCGCGGCGAAGGTCATGCCGATTTTCTCATGCATCTGCGTCTGCGTAATGCCGTCAAGGTGGTACTCGATGGGGTCCTCAACGGTCGAGATGTTCATCGAGTTCTTGTCGAGCTTGCGGAGCGAGGCGTACAAGGTGGTGGTCTTACCCGAGCCGGTGGGGCCGGTGACGAGCACGATGCCGTGCGGCGCGTCGATGCACTTTTGCCAAACCTCAAGGTGGTCCTTGTCGAAGCCGAGGTTGTCGAGATCGACGTTGATGCTCTTGGTGTCGAGAATACGCATCACCGTCTTCTCGCCGTAGCCGGTGGGAAGCGTGGAGACGCGAAGATCGAGCTTGCGGCCTTGGACATTACAGCGGATGCGGCCGTCCTGGGGCAGGCGGCGCTCGGAGATGTCGAGGTTGGCCATGATCTTCAGGCGGCTGGTGATGGCCGCGGACATGGCCCCGGGCGGGTTCATCATCTCGAAGAGCTCGCCGTCGATACGGAAGCGGACGCGGAGCTTCTTTTCCGCGGGCTCGACGTGGATGTCGGACGCGCCTTCCTTCACGGCGGTCTGGATGATGTAGTTCACGTAGCGAATAACCGGCGACTCGGCGGCTTCCTTCTCGAGGTTGACCTCGCTCGATTCCTTCTTCTCGACCTGCACGTCGCCCTCACCGACCTCGGCGAGGAGCTCGGAGACGTCGACGTTGGATTCTTCCTTGCCGGCGCCGACGATCTCCATCGCGCCGCGGAAGTCAAATCCGGTGATCATCACAATCTTGACGCCGGGCACCTTGATTCGGTGCTTGACCTCATCGATCGCGAAGACGTCGTCGGGCTTGGTCACGCCGATGACGACGCGGTTGCCCTCCATCCGCATCGGGAGCACGCCGTGCAGCTTGCAGAATTCGGGCGTGAGGGCGGAGAGGATCTTGCCATCGAAGCCGCCGTCGAGCCCCTTGGAGAGATCGACGCGCTCAAACGGAAGCCGCGCCAGGGTGGCGACGGCCGTCTGAATCACCACCTCGTCGATTCCCTGTTCGATCAGAATGTCGGCCAGACGCCGCCCGGGCGACTGCTTGATGACGTTCTGAGCCAGCGTCACCTTGTCGGCGGGGGCCAGATTGCGGGAAAGAAGGTACTCGGCCAGATCGCCGGAATCGGCGGCCTCGCCGGGCTGGTAGATCTCCGACATCGCGCTGCCGACGCTTGAACGCGTCGGGGCGATGTGCTGCTTCACGGCCGGGTCGCCCTTGGCGAGCGTCTGCTCCTCGCCGGCCTGCCTCATGCGAAGCAATTCGTTGTACGACCGCTGGTTCGCGGGTGCGGCGGGGATCGGGCTGAGCGCCTGCTCCTGCGAGTCCGGGCTCACCGCCCGCAGCGTCGCGGGCTTGTCGGCGAGCGACTCGACATCGACACGGCGCGGCGCGTCCTCGCCGCCGGGAAGCGCCTTGGAATCGGCGCCGCCCTTGACGCCCAGCTCGCTCAGGATGTCATCGATGTTGTACTTGGCCACACCACGCTCCGCGTTGCCTGCAACTCACTTCGCGCCGTCTCTGGCCTTCGGGCCCTTGCCCTTGGGCTGAGGCTCGTCGGCGAGCGTCAGAGTGAACTTCTTCCCGTCGGCGACGAGCGTCACCGTCTGCGGCTCGATGGCAACGATCTTGAAGTTCTCGCCCGCCATGTCGCCAACCCGAACCAACTCGTCGTTGATGCGAGCCAGCGGGACTCGACCCATCATGATGCTGCCGAGCTTGAGTTCGATCAGTTCGGTCTCCAGGGCCTTCTCCCGCTCCGCGGCCAGGCGTTTTGCCTTCTCCGCGGCGTCGTCGACGACCGGACCGGCGTCCACTGTCGCGTCGCCCGCCTCGGCTCCCATGAGCTTGAACGGGTTCTTGTCGACAGCGGGAAGTTCCTTGTCCGCCGCGCTCATCTGCGCGACGAGTTTCTGGAACTCCGCCGCCCGCTTGTGGTTCGCGTCATCGCGGGTGTACGCGACCTCAGTCGTGTCGAACTTGAGACCCGACTGCATGCCGTAGCGGCGCATGCCGTAGATCATGCCCGCGGACAATGCGAGCGTCGTGACGATGATCACGTGCTGCGTATTGAATCGCTTGCGCGGCGCCACCGACAGGCCGCTGGCCTCGGCCACCTGCAGGCCCGCGGCGAAAGCGGCTGGCATCGACTGGTTCGGGTCGGCGGGCGCTTCGCCCGGGAGACGGCGTTCCTTGTTCGCTGGATTCATGAGCCCTTCACCCCTTCGTCAACGTAGTAGATGCTCAGCGTGAACGTCGCCTGCATGTCCCCGTTCTTGTCGGTGGCACGCTTCAGCTTCATATCCGGGATCTTGGTGATGCGGGGCAACCGCTCAAGCTTGCGGAGGAAGTCGTGGAAGGCACGGAAGTTGCCCTGCACGCTCATCTCCAGCGGCTGCTCCATGTACATCGCGGCCTTCACCGGCTTCAGGCTCTTCACCGTCGGCGCACTGAGACCCTGCAGCATCGCCAGCTCCGACACCTGGCGGACGATCGAGTCCAGTTCCTTGGCGCTCGGCAGCTTGGCCTCGAACGAGGAGATGCTGGCGGCGATGTCCTTGTTCTCCTTCTCGAGATCGGCGTTGCGAGCCGTCTCATCGCGGAGCTTGGACAGCCGGTCACGCTTCAGCTCGACCTCGGCCTTGGCCGAATCGATCTCGGCGTTCACCGGGCGGAAGACGAGCCAGTAGCTGCTCAGCGGCACCGCCAGCAGAATCAGCAACAACACGAGTTCGCGGAAACCGAGTCGCATGGGTGACTCCAGAAGAAACGTGATCGGTCCGAACGGCCGTGACTTACTGCCCCTTGTCAGCGCTGGCCGACGCTTTCCCTGTCGGGGTCGCCGCCGCCTTCGCGTTCGGCTTGACGTCCGGCTTGACGTCCGACTTGGCATCGACCGCGGCGGTCTTGGTGTCGTTGGGGTTCAGGCGCACATCGACGGTCGAGCTCAGGCCCGAGGTGATCTGGAACTTGCGGAACGTGGCCTTGTCGATCTTGGTCGTATCGATGTACGCCAGGTCCGGACGCTCGAGCAGGTTGCACTCTCCGAGCTTCGAGAGGAAATCGGTGACGTCGGTGTTTGCCTGGGCGATGCCGTTGATGACGAGCGTGTACTCGAACCGCGGCGCACGCACCGGCTGCTTGGAATCGGTTTTCTTGTCATCCTTCTTGGCAGCGGTCAGCGACTTCACCGCGGGCTTCCCTTTGGCGTCGCCCTTGGAATCTTCCTTCGGCGGGTCGATGCGTTTGGACTTCAGCTCCATCTCAACGAACGCGATCGAGTTCTCCGGGCAACGGGTGACGATCTGCTCGAGCATCGTGCTCCGCGGGATGCGCTCGGTGAGTGCGGTCGTGATCTCAGCCTTGTCGAGCATCTGGGCACGCTGAGCCTCCAGAGCCTTCAGCTGCTCGATCTTCTTGGCTTCCTGCGCGTACAGCTCGTTCACCTGGCTCTGCTGAGCACGCACCGACTCCCAGCGGCGCGTGGTCACGAAGAACGCCGCGATCACGCCGGCCATGACGACCGCGAACAGCAGCAGCGCCATCGCGTTGGCGCGGGCCGAGCTCTGCCGCTCGACATAGTCCTCCGGAAGGAAGCTGGCGCCGGCCGCGGCCTCGTTGTTCTGCCTCAGAAACGGGTTCATTCGTGGACTCCGGTGCGATCGGGAAACGGCGGTCGGGAAGCTGCAGTCAACAGACGCACGAGACAGTGGTCAAAGGTCGGCCGGGCAGTGGCACAGCCCGAGGGCGACGCCGAAGCCGGGTTGGGATTGCTTGAGGTCGACGCCCTGGGACGGCTCGCTGCCGGTTCGGGCGACTTTCGCGAGCGGGTCGGCGAGCTTGGTGGCGACGCCCACCGACTGGGCGATCGCCTTCGCGAAGGCCTGGTGCTTGCTCTCACCACCGAGGAACACGGCACGCTCCACGCGTTTGCCTGTGAACATCGCGTCGTGGTACCGCATGCTCATGCGGATCTCGTCGGCGAGGATTTCCAAAGGCTCATGGAGGTCGATCCCGTCGGCGGCGC
>JBILLU010000221.1:0-5348 GCA_044375915.1 Phycisphaerales bacterium | reverse complement strand
CCTTCAACGCCGGCGAAAGACCCGCCAGCGCCCGCTGCACGAGCACCTCCCGCTCGCCAGCCGACAGCCTTGCCTCCGGCGGATCCACCTCGATCTCCAATAGATCGACGAACGTGGTCGCGGATGCCTCGCCGCCGCCCCCGCCCCGCCCCCCCACCGGAGCATCGAGGTCGAGTTCGCGTCGGCGGATTTTCTTACGCAGGTAGTCCCGCCCTTTGTTCGCCGCGATCGTAAAAAGCCAGGGGCGAAAACGCCGTTCGATGTCGAACGTGTCGCTGGACTGATAAATCTGCAGGAAGGTCTCTTGGAAGACGTCCTCGGCCGCGGACCGGTCGCCCACGAGCCGGAACAGGAACCGCAAAAGGTCGTCCTTATACCGCTCGATCAGGACCCGCAACGCCGCCAGGTCGCCCCGGCGGAACTGGTCGAAGAGTTTTTCGTCGCTGACCTGTCGCACGCTGCTTTTCCGGGCTTTCCTTGCTCGCCGGGCCCGCGGCGCCGACGCTGTGTCCCAGGGGTCCAATGCACGGTCCAAAGTGCGGTCCAACGGACGGTCGAGGACCCCGATCTCCATCAATCGACCAAGCCCGCGGCTGACGATCCGAAGAGTTCCCATGCCCGATAGAGCGCGCCGGTCCCCCACTTCGTTCTTCGGAATCCCGGTCGGCACGATCCGACCGCTTCCCAAACGCCACTATGCGGTAGCAACGACCTCCGCCACCCGACGGCTGAACCGCACCCGATCGCCGAACCTCGCGAGCCCCTCGGCTCGCAGACCGGGCGCGACCTCCGCGACATACTGGTCAAAGACATCCCGGTTCGGGAAAAGATAGCGAGCCTCCACCTCAATCGTGGTTCTCGGGTCTACGAGCCTCGAAACGCACGCTTCCAACGCTCCACCAGCGACCACGGCCTGGATGTGACCGTCGCGGAGCCAACCCTGGTACTCGTCCGCCGTGGCGGCATCGGGAAGTGTGGCCGTGACGGTGTAGGCGATCGCGACCGGCGGGGACATGGGCCCAGAATACGTCAGGGCCGCGGTCGGGTTTGGACGATTCCATGCCGGTGAACGCACTTTCCGTCTCCAACCCTCCGTTTGAAGCCCCGGGACGGCAATATCCGCCTCGGTTGGGCGTTGGAGGGGATGGATGAACGTCGTGCCGGGATCAGGACAACCCGACTTGCACGGCGACGGGCCTTCAAGCCCGGATCTGATGCCGGTGCTTCTTGCCGCGTCCAAAGGCGATGAGAAAGCCTGGCGCCGGATCGTCGACCTGTACGCACGCCGCGTCTTCGCGCTCGCGCAGTCGCGGCTAAGGAACCCCGAAGTGGCCGAGGAGATCACCCAATCCGTGTTCGCAACGCTCGCGGCCAAATTGGTCGGCGGTGGCTACACGGAGCAGGGCAAGTTCGAGCCTTGGCTCTTCCGCATCGCCACCAACCGCATCCGCGACGAGCAGCGCCGGACGCGGCGACACCCCGTGACCCACGACGCCGAAGCCGTGGACCGCGCCCCTGCCCGCCGGGACGAGAGCGATCAGAACGCCGAGCAGGTCGAACGCCTCCGTGCCGCGATGCACCAACTGGCGGACGCGGACCGCGAGATCATCGAACTGCGTCACCACGGCCAGATGAGTTTCGCACAACTGGCGGAGATGCTGGGGGAACCGATTGGTACCCTGCTGGCTCGCCACCACCGGGCGCTGGCCAAGTTGAAGTCGCTGATGGAGATGGGTCTGACGGGCGCAAACAAGAACACGCTTGGAAGCAACCTGGGGAGGGCCGAGGCATGAACATGATTAACCACAACACAACTCCGGGCAGTGACGACGCCATGGCTCGCTTGCTCGACCAGGTCGGTCGTGCCGACGCCGGCGCTTCCCATCGCGGCACGGATCCGCTTGGCGGCACGCTCGAGGACCGGGTGTTCAACTCGACCCGCATGATCGTCTCGGCCCAGTCGCCGGTGATCGCGCGGATCGGGCCACGGACGCGTTTCGCTTCAGCCCTGCGCATCGCCGCGGCGGTGGCCATCGTCGGCGTGCTCGGTGTGGGCTACGGCATCGCTACCCGCAACAGCACCCCCACTTCGACGAACACCACGCTGGCGGCGTCCAACGCGAGCGAAGAGGTCGAACTCGTGCTCGCGGCTGTCTCGCTCCTGGATGAACCGCTCGCGACCAGCATCGACGACCTTGCCGCTGACGCGATCAAGCTCCACGAGCTCGTCACTTCCGACCGCACACTCGGCGTCGAAGCCGGCGACGAGACGTCGCAGTCCTCGAGCGGAGCCACCGGCACGTCAGCCACCAGCCGCTCCGGCATCGGAGCCGCCTCCACCACTCTCGGCGTTTGAGCCCTACGGAGCCGCCCATGAATCCTCGACAAATCGCCATCCTTTGCGGCACGGCGCTCGCTCTCGCTAGTTCCGCGCCGCTTGCGTTGTCTCAACCGGAGAATCGGCCGCGTGAGCAAGGGGCCCCGTCTGGCGATCCCCGCCCCGCCGACGACAGCCGCCCCCGCGAAGGCCGCCCTCGCCGCGGACCGGATCAGCCGCCACCGGGCGATCGCGAGATCGAAGCCCCTCGCGAAGGGCCTCGCGAAGGCCCGCCCCGCGACCCCAAGATGCTGCGCGAGATGATCGACCGCGGCCTCGACGAATCCGCCCGCGCGACACGCCGCTTCGAAGAAGCCCGCAAGATGCTCGACGACGGCCGCCCGCCCGAGGACGTCATCCGCTTCCTCCGCGAAGCCCGCGGGGGCATGCTCGCCGATCGCTTCGTCGAACGCTTCCGCCGCGGCGAGCGCCCCGAGCAGCCCCAGCCGCTCTTTGATCGCGAACAGGGCCAGGGACGCCCGGAACGTGGTCCGGAAGGCCGCGGCCCAGAAGGAAAAGGACCAGAAGGCAAAGGCTCCGACGGACGCCCGTCTCCGGGGTTGAATCCCGAGCAGCACGCCGAGTTGATGAAGTTCATCCGCGAGGTACGCCCAGACTTTGCGGAACGGCTGGAAGAGTGGAAGAAGAGCGAACCCGGTGCGTTCCGCGCGATCATGGGCCGGCTGATGCCCAAGGCCGTGGACGCGTTCCGCGCCCGCAACGACGACAAGGAGCTGTACGAGCTCCGCAGGGACGACCTCCGCTCGACGATCCTTGTAGTCGAGAAGGCGCACGAGCTCCGGCGTTGGCAGATGGAGCACAAGGGTGACGAGATCCCGGCGGAGAAGAAGTCCGAACTGCGCGATCTGATGGGCAAGGGCTACGACGCCCGCACGAAGGTGCGTGAGTACGAGGCCCAGCAACTGGCCAATCGCCTCGAATCCACCAAGAAGCAGATTCAGGAAGCCAAGGACGCCCGCGAGGCGCTGCTCGATCGGGCCGTCGACGAGGTGCTCAAGGGTCCGATGCGACGCAGGCCCCAGGGGGCCGAAGGGCCTGAAGGTCGTCCGACGGGCAAAGACGATCTGCGCCCGCTCGGAGAGCGGTCGCAAAAACCCGACGCAAACAAGCCAGATCAGCCGCGGTGAACCGCGGACACGCAAACCCTCTTACGCAGCGCTCGGCGAGGTCGCCCGCGACGATCAAGAAACGATCGAACCCGGAGCGATGTCGCTCTTGGGCATGAGAATGACCACCTTGCGCTCGGTCGCCGCGGCCGGGTCCTTCGGTGCGTCGCTCGCCGCGAGAAGCATGCCGCGGGATTCCTCGCCCCGGATCACGCGGGGAGCGAGGTTGGCGACGATGATGATCGACTGCCCGACGAGTTCCTCGGGCGTGTAGTACCCACGGATACCCGCACAGATCTGCCGCGGCGTGCCGCTGCCATCGTCGAGCTGCAGCTTGAACAGGCGGTCCGCCGACGGATGAAGCTCCGCCTTCATGATCTTCGCGACACGAAGATCAACTTTGGCGAACTCATCGAACGTGATCGTCGGTTTGGCAACTACCGCGGCGGCGTCGGACATCGGTCGCTCCCTGCAACACGCTCCCTATCGAGCGGGTGCGACTGTAGGCGACGCCTCCTCCGGCTTGATCGCAGGAACGGACTTCCCCGCCTCAGCCGGAGGTTGCCACTTGCCGTCACGCCAGGCGACGAACGTGGTATCCACCCCAAACACCTTTGCGATCTCTGCCGCGTCGGGATCGCGAGCCGGAAGCATCTCTGCCTCCGTCGCGTCGCCCCAGCGATCCTGCGGCACGCCAAGCAGTCGCAGCTGCATCCGCACCTGCGACCCGAAGTCACGCGTCGAAACCGCGAGAAACGCCTGGCCCTTGCATGCCGAACACAACATCGCTGAACGCGGACCCTGCGGCAGCGCCAGCAACCGCCCGCCACAGGAAGCACACGGCTGCTTCTTGGCCGCCGCATCCATGTCTGACACGCTCGTCGTCCCGTCGGCCGACAACGCCGCTTCGTTCTGCTTGAGCACCGTCCGCACGGCTGGATCTGCCAACAGCTCACGCGGCCGAATGCCCTCGCCCGCCCGTAGCCGCGTGATCGCCTCCGCCGCACGAGAGCTCGCCGCCGTATCGATCCGATCGCTCGGCCGCATTGCCGAGTAATCCGGGTGAAGGGTCGCAGCAACCGCCCGTAGCCACTGCCGCTGAGAGGCCTGCGGCGAGATCGACGCCAGCCCCAACGCTGCCGAGGCGGCCGTGTGCTCCGCTCCCTTTCGCAAGCGACCGTACTCCACAGCACGGACCAGCATTTGACGCGCCAGCTCAATCCGTTCCGGTGCGTCAGGCCGATCCAGAATCTGCTCCGCGAGCTCGAGGTACGCCTCCGGATGCTCCGGCGACAGCGCAGCCGCTGCGGCAATCTCCGTTACGTCGAATACGGCGGCCTTCGCGGATTCTGACATCCCCTCGCCACGAACCTGTGCCCCGCAAAGTCCCGGCGAAAGAACCAAGAGAACCGCAGCCACAAAGAAACGCGCGATCCTCATGTGCCCTGCCCCTTTGGAAGGACGACTTCCGCCCTGAGCATTGACAACACCGCTCGCTCGCCAGCGAGCAATTGCTCAAACGCCGTACTCGCACCCCGACGCTGTGCGTCCCATGCATCCAATCCCGCACGAACATCAACACCCGGAGCCCGCTTCGCGATATCGATCGCGGTCAACTCCACCACCGCCGCCTGCCACCACACGGCGATCTGTATTCCGCCCCTCGCAATCGCCAACCGGGCCTCCAATCGACGACGCACATCGCCCTCGCTGCCCCGGCCTCCAATCGCAAGCATCGGAATCGCCACACGCCGAACAGCATCGGTCGCATTGACCGCGTCATCCTCCGCTGACTCGCCAATCCTCAGCAGCCACGCCTTCGCCAATCGCGCCGCGGCAAGATC
>JBILLU010000220.1:0-5366 GCA_044375915.1 Phycisphaerales bacterium | reverse complement strand
GTTCGCGGAGAATCGGCCGACCGGGCACCTCCCCCTTGCCGAACGCGTCCGACGCGTTCCGAGAACCGTTGAACGATCCACAACACCAGCCGCACACGATCCTGCCAACGATCCGCCCATGAACGTGAATCTCCAAGTCATGGCCGTCGTGCTGCAGACGATCTCGTCCCTTTCGATCGCTGGCGGCCTGATCTTCGCCGCCGTGCAGTTCTATCAGGCCCGCAAAGCCCAGCACGTCGCCAACTTCACCAAGCTGGTCGAGCTCCAGATGGGCCTCCGGCGCATGCGGGTCGAAAACCCAAAGCTCGCGCAGGTCTACCGCGATGACGTCCGCAACCTCGAGAACGACGACGAGGTGCGCTTTTACTTCTTCAACCTCATGCAGCTCTCGCTCTTCGAGATCGCGTGGTACGGCCACCAGCACGGCCAGCTCTCCGACGAGTACTTCGAATCATGGGTCAAACGCTTCAAGATCATCGCCGCGGAACCCAGCTTCCAGAAGATGATGCACAACCCCTCGATGAAGATCCTCCACGACGACTTCCAGCGTTATGTGGAAGTCTTCGTGGAGGCGGGCAAGAAGTCCGCGTAGTGCGGTGCGATCGGGCGACGCGAAAGTCGACGCCGGCCCGTGCAACATTGTCGATTCGAGTGCCGATGCACGCCGAGCAAGGCTTTCGGAGATACTGACCACATGCCCCTGAACACGCGTTCCCTCGCCGCACTTGCCTTCAGACGCGCGGCCGCACTCGTACTGCCACTCGTCCTCCCATTCGTCCTCGCCACCAGCGGTTGCTCTTCCACCGCTCCGGCGCGCTCCGCCAGCCCGATCGCCGCTTCCACGCCCCAACGTGTCGGCGTTGAAGCGACCTATCGCCACGTCGTCGCCGCCGATCATGAACTGGCGTCCAAGGCCGGCCTCGAGATGCTCGAACGCGGCGGCAACGCCGTCGATGCCGCCGTCGCTTCCAGCTTCGCACTCTCGGTCGTCCGCCCCTACTCGTGCGGCATCGGCGGCGGCGGCTTCATGATGATCCATCTCGCCAAGCACCCACGCCTCACGGGGCTGCCCCGCACCATCGCCCTCGACTACCGCGAGTTCGCTCCGTCGTGGGCCACGCCCGACGCGTTCACGAAGCCCCCGCTCCGTGATGATCCGCTCGCGAGCACCGAGGGCGCGCACGCCGTCGCCATCCCTGGCACCGTCGCCGGGCTCCTCTACGCCCTTGAGAACTACGGCACGCTCCCGCGCGAGGTCGTGCTCGCGCCTGCCATCCGCCTCGCCGAAGAGGGCTTCCCCATCGATGCGGATCACGCCCGCGTCGTCAACGGAAAGAATGTCAAGGGCTTCTTCGAGCGATACCCGCAGCACAAGGCTCGCTTCGCCGAGTTCCGCCGCATCTACGACGACGGCAGCACCAACCGCGTCGGCGCGATCCTCAAGCAACCCGACCAGGCCAAGGCCCTGCGACTGATCGCCAAGGACGGCGCCAGCGCCTTCTACAACGGCCCGATCACCGACGCCATCCGCGCCACGTTGAAGTCCGACGGCGTCGCCGTCTCCGCCAGCGACTTCATCAACTACGCACCCAAGGAACTCGCGCCGCTTGAGACGCGATTCCGTTCCCGCCGCGTTCTCACGTTTCCTCCGCCGTCCTCCGGCGGCATCGTGATCTCTCAGGTCCTGGGCATGATCGAGGCCCGCAAGAGCGAGTTCGACCGCTTCGACTACGCCTCTGCCGATGCCACGCACTTCCTCACCGAAGCACTGGCGCACGCCTTTGCCGATCGCTCCCGTCACCTCGCGGACCCCGCGTTCGTACCCGTCCCGGTACTCACGCTCACGAGCGCTGCCAACATCCGCGATCTTGCCACCCGCATCGACATGACCCGCACGCAACCCGCCGAGTCGTACGGCAGCCGCCTTCCCTCCGCCGGCGCACAGGAACTCCGCGACGCCGGCACCAGCCATTTGTCGGCGGTCGATTCCTTCGGCAACGCCGTCGCCTGCACCGAGACCATCAACCTTGAGTTCGGCAGCATGCTCGTCGTCAAGGGCTACGGCTTTGTCCTCAACAACCAGATGGACGACTTCACCACGCGCCCCGGCCAGGCCAACGCCTTCGGCCTGCGACAGGACGAACGCAACCTCCCCTCGCCAGGCAAGCAGCCCCTCTCCAGCATGTCCCCCACCATCGTCCTGCTCGAAGACGGCGGCAGCGCGGAAGTCGAGCTCGTCGTCGGTGCCAGCGGCGGTCCCCGCATCATCACGGGCACGCTGCAGGTCATGCTCGATTCCATCATCCACGACATCCCGGCCTCACGCGCCGTCGCCCAGCCCCGGATCCACCATCAGTGGATGCCGCGGACACTGACGATCGAGCCCGATCTCGCCGCCGCTCCCGATGTCGGAGGCACCGTTGCATCCATCCTCACCAAGCGCGGGCACGAGGTGAAGATCGGTTCCAGCGAGTGCGCCGTCCAGGCCGTCCGCCGCTCCCCGCGCGAGCGCACCCGCTTCGAAGCCGGCAGCGACCCTCGCAAAGGCGGCAAGCCTGCAGGCCGGTAGGCCCCACGGCGATAGTGGGACCGGCTTCCAACCGGTCGGGCGTTGCCCTCCACAACACAACGAACTCCACCAGTGCCCGATGACCGGCCGGAGGCCGGTCCCACTGGTGTCAAGTCGCCTTCAATACCCCGTGAGCTCAGCACCCACGACCGTCACACCGTCCTCCTCACTCGAGGCCCCCACCGCGCTCTCCGACCGCGTCTCTCTCGCCCTCCGCGACATCAAGCTGAGCCACTCCGTCTTCGCGCTCCCCTTCGCGCTACTCGCGGCGTTCGCCGCTCGCCCGGAATCGATGCCCTGGTCGCGTTTCGCGCTCGTGCTGGTGCCGGTGCTCTGTTGCATGGTGCTGGCCCGCACGTGGGCGATGCTGGTCAATCGCCTCGTCGATCGAAGCCTCGATGCCGACAACCCGCGCACCCAGCGTCGCGCCTTCGCCGCGGGTTCCCTGTCGCCCGCGTTCGGCTGGTCGCTCGCCCTGGGGTGTGCCGCGGCGTTCCTGGTCGCCTGCTCGGGATTCTGGTTTCTGCTTGCGAACCCGTGGCCGCTCTACCTTGGCGTTCCCGTGCTCGGCTGGATCGCGCTGTACAGCCTGACCAAGCGATTCACGTGGGCGTGCCACCTTTTTCTTGGCACATCGCTCGCGGCGTCCCCGCTCGCCGCGGCCATCGCCATCGACCCGCGCACGCTCGGCCTGTCGTCGTACGCGGAGTCGCTCGCGCCGATCGCACCCGGCGTCACGATGTTTCTGGTCTGCCTGGCGGCCATGGTCACCCTGTGGGTCGCCGGCTTCGACATCATCTATGCGTTGCAGGATGTCGACGTCGATCAGCGTCTCGGCCTGTTCAGCATCCCCGCGCGACTGGGGGTCGCCGCCGCCCTGTGGATCAGCCGGGCACTCCACGCCGCGGCCGCCGCGATGCTCGTTCTTGCCTGGCGGAGCGACGCACGCCTGGGCGTGCTCTTTGCGATCGCCGTCGCGATCGCCGCCGCACTGCTCGTCGGCGAGCACCTGGTGCTCGCCAAGCGTGGCAAGGCCGGGCTCTCGGCCGCCTTCTTCACGTTCAACGGCATCGTGAGCCTCGTCGTCGGCGCCCTGGGGATCACCGACCTCGTGCTCTAGCCGCGAGAATTGCCGATCAGCGAGTCGTCTTGCTGGGGCTTCCTCTGGGGTCGTCATCGCTAAGGTCAAGCGAATTCGGCCCGAATAACCCAAACTCCGAAAATTCAGCATTTCTGGATTTGCGTCTCCGGAATAACGCTGATAGTCTGAGCTCACCACCTCTCAACGTGCCCCCGGAAGGGCGGCTCGCCGCCTCATTTTCTTTTTGGCTTCGGCTTGGGTTTCGCAAACCCCCTGAAATAACGAAACCGGGCGGGCGATAAACAAGAATGGGCTAGCGCCGCGTCGTTCGACGCGATGGTTGTTTCTTGCCCGCGACTTCGCGCTTGGTCTCGCGCATCCAGATCGCTCATGCCCGCACGTCCGCCGATCTTCGCCCTCGCCTTCTGCGCCTTCGGTCACGCCGCGCTGGCGGTGCCGTACGTGCTCGTCCCCGACGCCACCAACAACGTCATCACCGGCTTCAACCAGACCAGCGGCAGCCAGATCGCCATCGAGGGAAAGTTCCCCGGCGAGTGGCTCGTTCTTGGCGACTTCATCGATTCGGGCTCCATCGCCCTCGTCCGCCATGCCGCCCAGGTCGGCTCTCAGATCTGGATCTCCGATCAGCTCAGCGACACCGTCCATCGCTTTTCCGCCCAATACGACATGCCGCGATACCTCGGGTCGTTCGCGCTCGCCAACCCCCGCGGCATCGGGATCATCAACGGCGAAGCATGGATCGCGAGCGGCGGCGTCGGCACTGCTGGCGGCATCGCCCGCTACTCCTTCAACGCTGAGCCCCTTGGCATCATCGAAGCCGAAGACCCTTTCGACGTCGCGCCACTGGGCTCCGGCTTCCTGACCGCCAACATCATCCAGAGCCGACTTGAGTTCTTCTCCGGCGCCGGCGTTTTCCAGAATGTCTGGAGCGGACCATCCCCGCTCGACTTCCCGCTGCAGATCATCCGCCGCGCTGGCCAGGGCGGTGACGAGATCATCGTTGTCGGCAACTCCGATCCGGCGCCTGGTCTGTTCCGCTACAACGCCGCGGACGGCTCGTTTCTCGGCCGCACGCTCACGATCGCCATCCTCCCCTTCATCACGATCATGCAGCCCCGCGGGGTCGCCGAGCTCGGCACCGGCGAACTGCTGTGGTCCGGCACCCAAGGTGTCTTCGCCGTCAACCCGAGCACCGGCACCAACCGCGTGCTCTACACCGGCGAGAACTTCGTCTGCAATATGGCCGACACGGTGGACTTCACGAAGTACTGCCAAGGGGATCTGAATAACGACGCGTTCGTGGATGACGCCGACTTCACGGTCTTCGCTTCCGCGTACAACGATCTGGTCTGCCCAACGCTGAGCAACAACTTCCCCGCTGGCTGCCCGGCCGATCTCAACGCCGACGGCTTCGTCGACGACTCGGACTTCACGTACTTCGCCAAGGCCTATGACAGCCTGCTCTGCCCCCTGTCGCCTTGAGGGTTCGCACGATTTGTGTTGACTCCTGGTCGCCTTTCCGGTACTTTGCTGGGAGGGAGATACCGCCTTGAACCCACGCTTCAACATCGGCGCCACCGCCGCACTCGTGCTCGTCACCGGCCTCGCCTCGGCACAGTCCAAGGTCCAGTTCACGTACCTCTGGCACCTTGAGCAGCCGATCTATTGGCCCGACCGCCAGGTGTTTGGCTTTGA
>JBILLU010000219.1:0-5430 GCA_044375915.1 Phycisphaerales bacterium | reverse complement strand
CGAGCATGTGCTCGCGACCCTGCTTCAGGAGAATCACATGAAGTCTCGTAAGTCTGGCTTTACGCTCATCGAGTTGCTGGTCGTCATCGCGATCATCGCGCTGCTCATCGGCATCCTGCTCCCCGCCCTCGGCAAGGCTCGCGCCGCTGCCCGTCAGCTCAAGGACGGCACGCAGATCCGCGGCATCCAGCAGGGCATGGTCACCTGGGCCGGCAACAACCAGGATAACTACCCCCTCCCCAGCCTCCTCGACAACAACGACACCATCCCGACCATCGTCACCACCGGCGCCAGCGCCAAGAACAAGTTCCAAAAGGATCAGCCCCGTTGGATGATCTCGCTCATGATCTACAACGGCCAGTTCGGTCCCGAACTGTGCGTCAGCCCGGCTGAAGCCAACGGCCAGATCAAGGTGAACGGCCAGTATCAGTTCTCCAACCCCGAGGCCGTCGTTGCCGCCAAGCGCACCCAGGCGATCCTCGACCCCTCCTTCGCGGCCTACGCGAACGAGGCTGGTGGCGACTCGCTCATCAACGGCGCTGGCAGCACCGCCCCCGGCGCTGGCTTCTCCTACGCCATCTCGCCCCCGATCGGCGCCCGCCGCACCATCTGGCAGAGCACCTTCGACGGCACCCAGGCCGTCATCGGTAACCGCGGCCCCTGGTACGTCCTCGAAACCACCAGCGGCGCCTGGTCTCTGAGCAAGGCGCAGCGGGGTGCCCTCACGAACGCTTCGGCCTCGAACACGCTCCTCATCCACGGCGCTCGCGCTTCGTGGGAAGGCAGCATCGCCCGCAACGACGGCTCGGTGAACTTCGAGACCCGCCCGGACCCGGAAAACCTTCCGATCCTCTTCGCCGGTGCGACCACCGCCGCCGCCAACATTCCCAAGTTTGACAACGTGTTTGTCAACGAGAATGAGAACGGCAACGGCACCGAGGCCTATGACGGCGCGACCAACGACCGTCTCCAGACCACGACCACCGCGACCAGCAACACCGCGGGCCGTCGTAACAACTTCCTCCGCTGCTACGGCGGCGGTCAGGGCACCGGCGTGCAGGTCACCAACTTGACGGCCAACGGCACGACCGGCGTTATCGAGGGTCTGACCGACTTCTGGTACGACTAATTCCAACGTTGCTGGGGCATCCGCTCCAGGATCGTTCGAAAGAACGCGCATCTTCAAAGGCCGGACGCGAAAGCGTCCGGCTTTTCTTTGGCCATGTTCGGATCGTCGTGCGCGGAGAGCGCCGCGTCGGGCTCGACGTCGTCAAGCCGTGGGCCGATCGGTGAGGAACGCGGCGGGCGTGCCGCAGCACCGCCGGGCCCGGCGGTCGTCGCTCGAGTGGACATGGAGGCCGCGATCACCGAAGCCCGGCGATGAACCGCTCGAGCCGATCCACACCCTTGTTGATCTGATCGACCGAGCAGGCGAAGGAGATGCGAGCGCACTTGTTCCCGCAGCCGCCGAAGTCTTCGCCGGGGACAAACGCGACATACTGCTCAGCGAGCAGGGCCTCGCAGAAGTCCATCGCGCTGGCGATCGTGCGGCCCGGCGTGCCGTTGCCGCCCGCGCTGGTCTTGCCGAAGTGGGCCGAGACATCCGGGAAGGCGTAGAACGCGCCGGTGGGCTTGGGGCACTTCAGGCCCGGCACCCGCTGCAGGCGGGCGTAGATCACCTCCGCCCGTTCCGCAAACGCCTGCCGCATCTTCTCGACCTCGGCCGCCGTGGAAGACAGCGCGGCCCGGATCGCCGGATAGGTGAAGCTCGTGATGTTGGTGGACATCTGCCCCTGCAGCACGCCGACGGCGTCGATGAATTTCTTCCCGAACGCGCCCGAGCCGGCCGCGTAGCCGATGCGCCAGCCGGTCATGGCGTAGGCCTTGGAGAGCCCGTTCACCGTGATGGTGCGTTCGGCGATCTCCGGGATCGAACCGATCGAGAAGTGGGGGATGCCGCCGTAGGTGATCTTCTCGTAGAGCTCGTCGGAGATGACGACCATGTGGGGGGCGACGGTCTTGGTCATCTCGATGACGACCTGGGCGAGAGCCTTGAGTTCTTCCGGGGAGTACATCGTGCCGCAGGGGTTGCTGGGCGAATTGAGCATCAAAAGCCGCGTGTTGGGGTTGATGGCCTTGCGAAGCTGCTCGGGCGTGATCTTGAAATCGCCCGACGCGTCGGTCTGCAACTCAACCACCTTGCCGCCCGCGATCTCGATCATGGGGACATAGGACACCCATGCCGGCACGGGGAGGATGGCCTCCTGCTGGGGTTGGCCGGGCGCGGGAAAATCAAACAGGCACTGGCAGGCGACAAAGAGCGAGTACTTGCCGCCGGCGCTGATGGCGATGTGATCGGCGGTGGTGGGGATGTTGTTCTCCTTCACCAGTTTGTCGGCGATCGCCTTGCGGGTCTCGGGGTCGCCCAGGGTCGGCATGTACTTGGTCATGCCCTTGTTGAGGGCGGCGATGGCGGCGTCCTTCACCACCTGCGGCGTGTCAAAGTCCGGCTCGCCCGCGGCGAACGACAGCACGTCCAGCCCCTGGGCCTTCATGTTCTTGGCCCGGTTCATGAACGCGACCGTCACCGAAGGCTTCAACTCGGCGACCCGCTTGGAAACCGTGAGACCCGCAGCAGCAACCGTGGACATGGCGATTCCTCCCGCCGGAGCGTAGCGGGGTGCAAGGTTGGTCTTCCACGCTCATGCCGGGTTCCGTGTGGCAAATCGGCTCACCACAGAGACACAGAGGCACAGAGAGAAGACCGTGAAGAGTCGAAGAGCGCGAACCGACGCCCCAGCTCGGCGTGTCTTGTGCCAATCCTCTCTTCTCTGTGTCTCTGTGCCTCTGTGGTGAATCACCAGAACTCACAGCCCCGCGATGACATCCAGCAGCCACGGTGCGAACGCGTCCTTGGGCATCATCCCCGGCGTGTCGATCGCGCTGGTCTTGGTGAACACGGTCGCGCGGATCGTCTCGGCGTCCATGGTTTCGAGTTCGTTCGCGACGATCGCGTCCACACGCTTGCGCTCGAGTTTGTTCTTTGCTGATTCGACTAGGCGTTCGCGGGGTTCGAGCGCGAAGCCGATGAGCGTCTGCCCGGCGCGCCGGTTGGCGCCGAGTTCGGCGAGCAGGTCGGGCGTGGCTTCCAGTTCCAGCGTCAAGCCCGCCGCGGCACGCTTGATCTTTCCGTCGCTCTGCACGGTCTTGGGGCGGAAATCCGCCACCGCCGCCGCCATGATGACGACGTCGGCCCGGGGGCCATGCTCGCGCAGCAGTGACTGCAGCTCCGACGTGGTGCGGAATCGAGACACCGACACTCCTGCCGGCGCGTCGGCGCAGACCGGTCCGAGCAGCAAGGTGGCGTCAAGCCCCCGTGCCGCGGCCTCGCGAGCGAGTGCAATCCCGAGTTTTCCGGACGATCGGTTGCCAATGAACCGCACCGCGTCGATCGGCTCGTGCGTCGGTCCGGCGGTGATGAGGATGCGTTGGCTCACGTCGGTCCTTTGATGCCTTTGGGGTTGGCCGCGCTCACGCGTTCCCGGAAGCGAGCCAGGGAGTCCCGGCCCCGGTGCCGTGGTCTTCGATTACTCGACAGACCTCGGACGCCCCCTTGCCCCGAATGCTACTCTTCCGCTCCTTCGCGTCCGTTCGGCCTCGCCTGGGACTTTGCCCGAACCGATGCCGCCCCGGACGCGAAAGAGAAGAGGCCACGCCTCTGCTCGTGGACGGTATCTGTTTGACTCGTGGTTCGGGGTTTCTCGGGGTCCTCAGGGGAACGGGCGGGGGCGCGAGAGAACGATTCCGGCTATCTTCTGGTCGGTGCTTCGTATGTGCGGAGCATCGAACGTCTGGCTGTCACTCCCCCCGCGGCCCGTGCCGCGGATTGCTCGCGAGGCATGATCAAGAATGGCCCGATCGCGGAAGAAAATCGGTGAGATCCTGGCCGAGTGGGGCGTGGTGTCGAAAGACGCCGTCGAGAAGGCTGCCGCCGGTGCCAAGGGCACGGGCAAGCGTCTGGGCGATGTCCTGATCGAGTCGGGGCTGGCGAAGGAAGAGCAGGTCGCCAAGGCGCTCGCTACCCAGTTCGGCTACGAGTTCTTTGACCTGGCGGCCAGCGGCAACGCGGCGAAGGTCGATCTCAAGCTCATCCCCGATGACCTTGTCAAGAAGCACACCATCCTGCCGCTGAGCAAGGTGAACGGGCGTCTGAAGCTCGTGGTGCACGACCCGCTCGACCTTGAGCTGGTGGACATGCTCCGCTTCCGCCTCAACTGCGAGATCGAGCCGCTGCTCGCGCCGCGTTCGGCGATCAAGCGATTCATCGAGGGCGGCGGCAGCAGCGGGGCGGCGGCGGCCTCGGCCAAGCCCGATCCCGGCAAGTCGCTCGTGACCACCTCGATCGATAAGTCGGTCGATAAGTCGGTCGACAAGTCCATCGACGTCGCCAGCGAAGACGCCCCGATCGTCAAGCTCTGCAATCGCATCCTCGTCGAAGCGGTGAAGATGCGGGCCAGCGATATTCACATCGAGCCGATGGCCGATCGGGTGCGGCTGCGCTATCGCATCGACGGCGTCTGCATCGAGCGCGACAACCTGCCCAAGCGCATGCAGAACGCGGTGCTCAGCCGCTTCAAGCTGATGTCGTCGATGAACATCGCCGAGAAGCGCGTCCCGCAGGACGGACGCATCAAGATCCCGGTCGACGACATCTTCGTCGACTTCCGCGTCTCGGCCTGCCCGGCGTATCACGGCGAGTCGATCGTGCTTCGTATTCTGCGCCCCGACAGCGTCCGCATCGGCCTGGCCAACCTGGGCTTCGAGGTGGACAACCTCACGCAGTTCAACAAGATCATCCGCCGCCCCAACGGCATCTTCCTCGTCACGGGCCCCACCGGCTCGGGCAAGACGACGACGCTGTACACGGCGCTCGACATCCTCAACCGGCCCGACAAGAAGATCATCACCGCCGAGGACCCGGTCGAATACAACTTCGAGGGCATCAACCAGTGTCAGGTGAAGGAGCACATCGGGCTCACGTTCACCGCGATCCTGCGCTCGATGCTGCGTCAGGCCCCCAACATCATCCTCGTCGGCGAAATCCGCGATAAGGAAGTCGCCGAGATCGCCATTCAGGCCGCGCTCACGGGCCACCTGGTCTTCAGCACGCTGCACACCAACGACGCCCCCAGCGCGATCACGCGTCTGATCGACATGGGCGTGAAGCCGTTCCTGGTCGCCAGCTCGATCCAGGCCGTCATGGGCCAGCGCCTGATCCGCATCAACTGCAAGCAGTGCAACGCACCCTATCCCTACGAGCAGATGGACCCCAAGTACCTCAAGCTCGTCGGCATCAACGAAGAAGAAGCCAAGAGCGGCAAGCTGATGAAGGGCACCGGCTGCGACAACTGCGTCAGCACCGGCTACCGC
>JBILLU010000218.1:0-5448 GCA_044375915.1 Phycisphaerales bacterium | reverse complement strand
CCGGGGCCATTTTGTATCAGGTCGTTGTAGACACCCAGTCGGTTCCGACGCCGGCGACGATGCTGTTCGTCGGTACGGCGGGGTTGATCGCGTGTCGGCGCCGCCGTGAGACCTGATCGGCCGCCGAGTGATGTGACGCAGCAGTCCCTCCGGCCCGCCGGATGCAGGACGATGAGCCGAGGCGTGCGCCACGTGTAGCGGCACGGCGGTCTTGCTCCGCATCCCGCGGATCGTGATCGGCGAGCAGCACACCTTCCAGGGCCGCCAGGACTGGCTGAAGGCGGAGAACGTGGAGTTCGCGCTGATGAACGACCTGCCGTGCATCTCGCTGATGGAGGAGTTCATTGCGGCGCGGCCGGTGTTGTGGAACGAGGACATCGGGGTGCCGCCGAAGGCTTGAGGAAAAGTGCCAAAGGGCCAAAGCTCCAAAAGGCCAAATCAAGGCAACGGCAGCCGGGAAGGCGATTTGGCCTTTTGGAGCTTTGGCCCTTTCTCCTTGACCTGTTCTTGACACTTGCTCCCGAGCTCCGCGATAGCCTCGTGCATGAAGCGAGTCCTCTTTCTCTGCACCGGGAATTCCTGCCGCAGCCAGATGGCCGAGGGCTGGTGTCGGCGGCTGCTGCCGTCGGTCGAGGCGCACAGCGCGGGGACGAAGCTGCACCCCGAGTTCGAACGCGGCGTGAACCCGCTGGCGGCGCTGGCGATGCGCAAGGCCGGGATCGATCTCTCGTCGCACCACGCGAAACTGGCGAGCGACCTGGTGCACCTGCCGTTTGATCTCATCGTCAGCGTCTGCGGCAAGGCGGACCAGGCGTGCCCGGCGTTTCCGGGGCCAGCCAAACGCGTGCACGTGCCGTTTGATGACCCGCCGGTGTTGGCGGCGGCTGCCAAGAGCGAGGCCGAGGCGCTGCCGCACTACGAGCGAGTGCGGGATGAGATCCGGGACTTTGTGCGGGGTGAGTTGTCGAAGTTTTTGGCGTAGGCCCGCGCGGGGCTTCATCCGGGTGCGAAGTCAAGAAACCACGGCCTTTCCGCGCGGGCTGAAGCCCGCGGCTCGGAAAGGGGGCGGGGCGGGGTCGGAGTGGAGTCGGGGTGGGGTCGGGGCCGCTCTGGTGCTATACTTTCTCCAGCGGCGGCCCATGTGGCCGCCGCTTGTGTCATACGGACAGCGCGGAACGATCGGCCGGGAGGCTGATCCCACTGGGCTGTCCGGATGGGTTGTCCGGACCGGCCAAAGCCGGCTCGATTGACCCCTGCCCCACTGCTCCCCTGCACCACTGCTCCACTGGAGATACCCATGAGCGACAACGAAGCCAAAGCTGCCCCGACGCTGGACGGGCGTCCGGATGAGAAGGTCGGCCTGATCGCGGCCGACGAGCCCATGAAGCACGAGGGGATGAACTGGTTCGTGCTCCGCGTCGCCTCCAACAAGGAGAGCTCGGTGCGGGACACGCTCTTGCGCAAGGTCGCGATCGAGAAGATGGCGCACCTGGTGAACCGCATCCTGGTGCCCACCGAGAAGACCAAGACGGTGAAGGCGGGCAAGCAGAAGATCACCGAGACGAAGCTCTACCCCGGCTACGTGTTCGTCGAGATGAAGCTCGAGCCCGACGGCCGCATCCCGCAGGACGTGTTCTTCCTCATCAAGGAGACCACGGGCGTCGGCGACTTCGTCGGCACCGCGGGGCGCCCGACGCCGATGAAGGACCACGAGATCGAGAAGATGCTCAAGGACTCGAAGAAGCCCGAGGACACGCCCAATGTCCGCATGGTCTTCGAGAAGGGCGAGCACGTCACGATCAAGGAAGGCCCGTTCCAGGGTTACGAGGGCACGGTGGACGAGCTCTTCCCCGAGAAGGGCGTTGTGCGCGTGCTGGTCACGATCTTCGGACGCCAGGCACCGATCGACCTCGAAGAGTGGCAGATCGGCAAGGCCGAGGGAACGTAAAGGGAGCGGAACAGTGGAGCAGGGGAGCATTGGAGCAGGGATGCGTTCTCGGTGCTCGGGGCTTCTGTGCGCCGCCGTCGGGGTCGGAGCGCTGTGCTTGGCGCTGGGCGGATGTCGCGCCGGGCGGCCGACACCGGCGGACAGCGTCCGTCAAGAGAATGCGGCGCTCCGCGAGCGGGTGGCGTTGCTCGAAGCCGAGGGGAGTGAGCTTCGTAGCAAGCTGCTGCAACAGGCTCAGGCCCAGGGCCTCTCGCCCGAGGTGACTGAAGCGACGCCGACGGTTGCCGGCATCGAGATCGACTCGCTGAGCGGCGTGTTGGCCCTGGAACCGGCGAGCGTCGTGCGCAAGATCGCGGTCTACATCAAGCCGTTTGACGGGCGGCGCCGGTTCACGCAGGCGGTGGGCGATCTGACGGTCGAGGTTCGCGACGCCGGGTCGGGCAGGCTGATCGCGACGCGGTCGCTGTCGCCGCGGGAGGTCCGCGAGGCGTATCGATCGCAGTTCAGCGGCACGTACTACGTCGTGGAGTTTTCGGTAGGCGCGAACGAGGTCGGCCCGCCGCGGACTCTGGAAATGAAAATCGCCTTCGTGGACCGGACGACCGGTCGGACACACGAGGCGATTCGGACGGTTGCGGTGAACTGAGGTCCGCGGTGCCGCGCTCAATCAGGGACACGCCAGAGCGTCATAGGCCGCGGCGAACTGGACGAAGTCGTAGTCGGCGACAAAGCGATCGTCGTTCATGTCTTCGCGACGGAACGACTCGGCGTAGGTCATCTCGTCGTACGCTCGCGCGAACACGATGAAATCGCTGTCGTCCACCAATCGATCGTTGTTGAAATCGGCGCGGCACGCGAAGCTCACGCCCAGTTGAAGGTTGACGAGCCCGCGACTCTGCGCGGTTGTGATCGTGCCGGTGGACGTGGACGGGAAGCCGATGCGAGCGTCGATGCCGCCGGTGAAGTATGAGAGGTCGCCGGAGGGGATGGCGTCATCGAGGAGCGGCCCGCGGGAGATGGCGACCAAACCGGAGGGATCGATCTGGACGTTGCCGGTCCAGACGACGTTGGCCGGGGATTCACTGAGGATGAACGTGCCGCGATCAAACGAGATGGTGAACAGCTCGACGCCATCCTGATTCTCCAGGCGGAGAGAGGCGTTGGAGATCGGCGCGCTGGCGCCACGGATCGTGGGCTGTGCGGCTCCGAGGGTTCCGGTCAGGACCTGGCGCAGGCCGGAGAAAACAACGTCCTCTCCGCCGCCGCTGGTGGCGTCGATGCGCACGCTCAAAGCGTTGTCGGCGAGGCTGCGGAACTCGCCAGCGTCCGGCCCCGTCGCGGCGGCGTAGAAGCTAAACCCGGTGCCCTGGGTCGAGACAGCGACGTTCCCGCCCGCGAGGGCGCTGGCAGCCACGGCGCTTGGTGCAAGAACAGCCAACATGATCCGATTCATCTTCAGGCTCCTTTCGACAATGGGGCGGCAGACGTGCGACAGCCCCGATTTACGTTACAAATTACTGAATTAGCGAAGGTCTTGCAAGCCCCGATTGGTTCTTTGGAGAGATTGCTCAAAAGTCGGCGCACTCGCCAGTTCGCTGTCCGCTCGGGTGTCGGCGAACGTCCGACCATTCACGCATCCGGCCTGCCTGAACAGGCTCACCCGTGCGAGAGGCTTTGGCAATGACGATTTGGGCAGCCCGAAGGCGAACGAACGTGAGACGCCAAGGCACTGATTGCCCGCAACCGGTCGATCCGCGCGCTTTCGTGGCGAGGGGTGCGACGGGGGTCGTGCACTGATCAGCCGGAGCAACAGCTCGATCGCCAGCGTGTGCGTGGCGTTCGACATGTTGAGCGGGGCACGGGACGAGTCGACGAGGCCACGAACCAGGCCTCAATCGCCGAAGCGAATCGCGCGGCTCGCCGACATCACGAACGAACAGCAACGCACCGCCGGATGGTGTCACGCTGCCATCGCCGCCGGCAACGCCGACGTTGCCCGCGACCAATCGCACCAACCGCATGCCGGTGCGCCCTGAGTGTTGTGCGGATTACCGCACGCCCGCCAGCACCGCTCCCTTGGGTTCGACGAACGCGCCGGACTTCCCCATCTGCAGGAAGGCGATGATGCTGTCGGCGACGTGGCGGAGCTGCTGCTCGCTCAGTTCGGGGTAGATCGGCAGCGCGATGGTCTCGAGGGCCGCGGACTGCGACTCGGGCAGGTCACTGGGCTTGTAGCCCATGTGCTTGAAGCACTCCTGCTCGTGCAGCGGGACGGGGTAATAAATCTCCGTCCCGATGTTCTGGTTCTTGAGGTGATCGCGGAGAGCGTCACGCTTGGCGGCGGGGACGCGGATCACGTACTGGTTGTAGATGTGACGCGCCGGGGTCGCGGGGCGGAAGGGGATCCGCAGCGGCGAGGCGTCGGCGCTCCACGAGACGCCCGAGAGCTTCGCGCCCGCGGCCTTAAAGGCGGCGTCGTAGAAGTCGGCGTTCTTGCGACGCCCTTCGTGCCAGGCGTCGAGGTGACGCAGCTTCACGCGGAGGATCGCGGCCTGCAGCGAATCAAGGCGGCTGTTGATGCCGACGATCTGGTGGTAGTACTTGGGCTTCATCCCGTGGCCGCGGAGCATGGTGAGCTTGTCGGCCAGGTGCGGGCAGTTGGTGGTCATGATCCCGGCATCGCCGAAGGCGCCGAGGTTCTTGCTGGGGAAGAAGCTAAAGGTCCCGATTGCGCCGCGCGACCCCACCTCGAGCCCGCGGTCGTCACGGGTGCCGATCGCCTGCGCGCAGTCTTCAATGATCGGCACGTTGAGTTCGCGGCCCAGATCCAGGAACGCATCGACATCGGCGGCCTGACCGAAGAGATGGACCGGCATGATCGCCTTGAGGCGCTTGCACTTCTTCGCGACCTCGCGCGTGTGCTTGGGGCACATGTTGTACGTCTTGGGATCGATGTCGGCGAAGACCGGAACGGCGTTGAGCCGCGCGATCGAGCCGGCGGTGGCGAAGAACGTGTAGCTGGGGCAGATCACCTCGTCGCCTGGCTTGATATCCAGGGCCATGAGGGCGAGCAGGATCGCGTCGGAGCCGTTGGCGCACGCGATGCCGTGGCGGGCCTTGGAGTAGGCGGCGATCTCCTTCTCGAGTTCGGCGATGTCGGGACCGCCGATGTAGTACGCGCTCTCGAAGACCTTCTGCATGACCGGTTCGAGTTCGGCGCGGAGGGCGGCGTACTGCACCTTCAGGTCGAGCAGCGGAACGGTGATCGCTTGCGACATCGCGTGTTTTCCTGTCGGCGAGGCCTCGGAGACCCGAGACGCCACCAGAACCCCGCGGCTCTCGACCCGCGGGCAAATCGGGCGGAACTATAGGAAATCAACGAGGCTGAGACATTCACCACAGAGACACAGAGGCACAGAGAGAGAACAGGGGTTCAAGACCGAGTTGCCTTAAACACAGGCTATCTCTCTGTGCCTCTGTGTCTCCGTGGTGAACTGCCT